>DATKKS010000206.1:0-2021 GCA_035542815.1 Saccharimonadales bacterium (SeqCode)
GTCGGGGTCCGCCCAGCACGAGACGTAGGCGTCGTGCAGCTGGTTGTGGCCCTTGTTGATCAGCCGCCACTTCAGATAGACGACGTTGTTCAGGGAGCCGGTGGCGGAGAAGCCATAGACGGTCTGCTGGACCTCGAGTCCCAGGGAGCTGTCCGGGACGATGCCGTGGGTGCCCACCTGGCTCCGCTGGGCCAGCCGCGAGCGGTCGTTGAACAGGCACCACAGCGTCTGGTCCCCCAGCAGCCTCGGGTTCCCGGACTCGTCCACCGGCGCGCCCAGCGCGGCGGGCCAGTTCGCGTAGTCGAGGTTGCTCTGGGGGGTGTCCCCGCGGCGAATCTTGTAGACCCGGAAGGTCGGCCCGTCCGCGGCGGAGGTGTCGCCGATGATCGGCCCGGGGCCCCACTGCCGCGCGTACTCGGCCGCCTTCACGGTGGGTTGGGTCTGGGAGTTGATGCGCGCGCCGACCCACAGGCCGGCGGCGAACAGCAGCGAATGTCCGCTGCCGCGGGGCCACTCCAGCCCGACCTGCTGGCTGGAACGGTCGTAGCCGTACGAACCGAGGTTGGAGACGACGCAGCTGATGTTGTTGACGTTGATGTGGGTGGTGTCGTCCGCCGCGGCGGACGACGTGCCGGGCGTGAGCCCGACGGCAGAGGTCACCAGCCCCAGACCCACGCCCAGGGAGGTGAGCAGACGTCCCACGGATCTCATGGGCGGGCCCGCCTACTGCGACGGCACCGGCGGGAAGCCCGGGAGTGCGGTCGCGGTGCTGGAGGACTTGGATCCGCCTCCCACCAGCACGGCGATCACGCCCACCGCCGCCCCGCCCGCCGCCGCCATCCACCACTTGAAGCCGCCGTGCTTGGGCGGCTTCTCCTGGGGCGCGCAGCGCTGGAGCGCGGCCGCGAACGCGGCCTTGGCCGCGTCCGTGTACATCTGCGGGTCGGGCCGCCAGCCCGGGTCCTGGGCCAGGACTTTGCAGAACGACTCCTCCGCGGCCGCCCGGTCGTTCAGCGTGGCCTCGCAGCGCGCCCGGAAGATGTAGGCGTCCCGCAGGCACACCCGGGACAGGGAGCCCGAGGCGATCAGCGCCTTCAGCTTCCCGAGCGCCTCCTCGGGGGTGTCGGCGTTCTTGTAGATGCTCTCCGGTGAGTTGGTGCCCTCGCAGGTCTCGGCGGCACAGATGGCCACGCCTGCGGGGGCGGGCAGGGTGGCCAGCGTGCAGACCAGCACGCCCGCCGCCGTGCCTCGGCGGAGCCGCCGCCAGGTTCCGGATGTCCTCATGGTCGCCTCCCGATCGCGCCCCGGGATCCTAGGGCGCCAGGAAATCCCACTTGAGCTTCACCGTCTTGCCGGAGCCGACGTGCTGCTCTGGAAACGCGTGGCTCGAGCCTTCGTATTCCACCCGCACGCTGTGCCGCCCGGGCCGCACCTGGATTCGGAACCAGTCGCTCTCCGGCCCTTGCTGCTGGTTGTCGAGGAACACCGTCCCCTTGGGGTACAGCATCACCACCACGAAACCCGGCTCCTCGGGCGCGGCCTCCTTCGGCGCGCCGGGAGCAGCCGCCGAAGCGGCCGCCGCCGGTGGGGCCGGCGGCTGGGCAGTCGCGGTGCCGGCCTTGACCGGCTGCGGCTCCGCCCCCCTGGCCTTGGACGACCCGGCGGGCGGGTGCTCCGCGGCCCCGGCCATGGGCTGTCCCGGTCCGCGGCTGAGCGCCAGCCTCATGCTCACCGCGGCCTGGTGCCCGGCCCGGATGACCACCGCAGTCTCCCCGGGGCGATACCCCGGCTTCTCCAGCCGGACTTCCCAGGTTCCGGGCTCGAGCGAGTCGAGCGAGCAACCCGTGATTCCATCCGTCGGGCTGAACACCGGCTGGCCGGCACGGCGCAGCCACACGGCGGCCCCGGCGGGAGCGCTGTGGACCTGCAGCCCCCCGAACTCGCGAGGCGGGGGTGCGGGAGGCCGCGCCGGGGCCCGCGACGTGTCGCGCGGAGCCGGGGGTACGACAAGTCTGGGGGCT
>DATKKS010000207.1:0-17842 GCA_035542815.1 Saccharimonadales bacterium (SeqCode)
TTCGCATGCCGAGTGAGACCCCGCGGCGGGCCTTCAGAGGCCGCCGGGCCCGCCGGCAAGCCTGCCTGCGGGTGCCCGGCGTCCGTCGAGTTTTCCACATCCGCCCGCGCGCGGCCACGTCCATTCCGGCCGGTGGAATACTCCGACTTCCTCACTCGGAACGCCGACCCCGGCGAGCGGCGGAGCGCCGCCGGCGCCCCCGGCGCACCGCAGCGCCCGCGCCGCCCCACCCGCGGCGCCGCCGCGGCGGGTTCCGGCGCACCCGGCCGCCACCGGCGGGCGCGCCGGAACCGAGGGCGCGCGCCACGCCGGCCCGACGGGCCCCGCCGCGCCCCACCGAAAAAAAGACGCCAAAAACCCCCGAAAAACAAGGATATTTCTTGCGCCCCCCCAGGTGCGTGCCTACAATTTGCCTGTCGTTCGGGGCGAAACGCGTCCCTCTGCCCAAGGTTCCACATCGGAGGAGGAACTCGAAGATGGCGAAGTCGAAGAGCAAGTCGGAGATCATCACGCACCTGGCCCACAAGATGGACATGCCGAAGAAGCAGGTGGCCACGCTCCTGGATGAGTTCGCCTGCCTCGCGTACAAGGAAGCCAAGAACAGCTTCACGCTTCCGGGCATCGGCAAGCTGGTGCTGGTGAACCGCAAGGCCCGCATGGGCCGCAACCCTGCGACGGGCGAAGCCATCAAGATCCCCGCCAAGCGCGTGGTGAAGTTCCGCGTCGCCAAGGCCTGCAAGGAGGCCGTCCTGGGCAAGAAGTAGGACCCTGTCGTCCGAGGGCGGCGCCGGGTGAATCCGATCACCCCGGCGCCGTTTCTTTGACGCGCGCCCACCGACTTCAGCAAGTGGAAGGAACCATGAAGAAGACTCTCAGCATTCCCGTGGCGGCCGCGCTGGCGCTGGCGCTGGTGATTCCCGCGGCGGTCCGCGCGGCGGAACAGGCGCCGCAGAGCCAGCCCGCCGCCGCGAAGGCCGCGCCGGCCAAGAGCGCCCCGGCCAAGACCGCCGCTGCCGCCCACATTCAGGTGCAGCACATCCTGATCGGCTTCAACGGCACGGTGCCCGGCAAGATGATCACCCGCACCCAGGCCGAGGCCAAGAAGCTCGCGTACGAGATCCTCAAGCGCGCGCGCAAGGGCGAGCCGTTCGACTCGCTGGTGAAGAAGTACACCGACGACCAGTTCCCGGGCATCTACGGCATGAGCAACACCGGGGTCGCGCCGGCGACCGGGGAGTACCCCCGCGAGAAGATGGTGCCGGCGTTCGGCGACGTGGGCTTCGGACTCAAGGTGGGCCAGATCGGCATCGCGGACTACAGCAAGGCCAAGAGCCAGTTTGGCTGGCACATCATCAAGAGGCTGAAGTAGGAGCAGCGGGAAGGACCGCGTGCGGGCCGGGGCCGGGAGGCTCCGGCCCGTTCGTCTCCTGGGGTGCGCCCGCGACCGGGCGCCGCGGACCGGGCGCCGGCCGGGAGCGCACGCCGCCCGCGGCCCGCTCCGCTACCGGGAGCCCGCGAAGATCCGCAGCGAGATGCCGGTCAGGGTGCCGCTCACGGAGGTCCCCGCCGGCAGCAGCTCGTCCCCGTCCACCGAGACGTGCTGCACGTCCAGGCCCACTCCCAGCCCCAGCACCGTGATGTCGCCGTCGGAGTAGTGCACCAGGTTGAGCGCGGCCCCGCCGTACGGCCCCCAGCCCGACTGGCTGGCGAAGTGGAAGTTGGCCTTGTAGTCGGAAGACGCCCCGCCACCGCCTTCCACCAGCGGCTCCCACCCCACGAACACCCGGGACCACCCGGCGCGCAGGCTGGGCTCCAGGCGCCACACGCCGGTGCGGGTCTCCCGCTCCAGATCCAGGCGCGGCTCCCAGCTCAGCCCCAGGCCGATGCTGTTGCAGTAGCCCTGGGCGTCGGCGTATCCCGGGTCGTGGGTGACATCGTCGGTGTACGGGAAGCGCAGCGGGTGCTTGAGGTCGCGGTGGTGCAGGATGGTGACCGGAATATCCACCGCCCACATGTGCCCCACCGGCACCGCCAGGTCGGCAGCCAGGTACCGGCCGCCCTCCATGAAGTCGCCCAGGCTGCCGGAGAGCCCCGCCGCGCCGGTGCGCAGCGTGAGGCGGAACGGCAGGAACGAATCCCCGATCACCGGGGGCGGCGGCAGGACTTCCTGGGCGCGCGCCCCGGGCGCCCCGGCGAGGAGCGCCGCGGCGAGCACCGCCGCCGGCAGCCCCGCCGCGAGCGCGCCGCGCCGGGCGGACATCAGAAGCCTCCCACCAGCACCACCCGCTGCTGGGTGGTGCCGGGCTTGGTCGGGCTCGCCACCAGCTCCATCGCCGCCAGGGCGCGGTCGTCCGGCGACCAGACGGCGAAGTAGCGCCCGATCCCCAGCGGCGCGGCGGTGAGCTGGACCGCGTTCCGGTCCGACAGCCGCCGCAGGTACAGCTGGGCGCTCACGTCGTTGGCGGCCTCGATCGCCAGCATGGTCCCGCTGTGGGACCACACCGCGTACTCCTCGCAGCTCATGCTGACGGTGTTGTCCAGCACCCGCGGTGCCGACTGGACCGCCGGGAGGTTGCGGGTGGTGTCGGGGTCCGGGCAGTAGTCCTCCACCACCACCGGCACGTCCCCGATGGCGTAGTTGCTGGCGAACAGCACCCGCTGCCCGTCGGGCGAGAAGGACGGCGAGAACTCCGCGTCCACCTTGAGCATCGTCCCGCTGCAGGGCCCCTGGGGCAGCGCCGACTTGGTCAGCACCTTGTTCTCCAGGCAGCTGCCGCGCAGCATCACCACCCCCACCCGGGTGTTGCTCTTGTAGTTCACCTCGTAGGCGACCTTGAAGCCCCCTTCGGCGCCGACCACCGGGGCCCAGTTGTACTTGATCACCGAGCCGGCGGCGTCCGGCGACACGTACACGGTCAGCCCGCCCGAGGGCACCACCAGGCTGGGCCACTTGGCCACGCGGAGCACGGAACCTTGCAGCGCGTCGAAGGTCCCGAACAGGATCATCTCCCCGTGGGGATCCCACTTGGGGCGGGTGATGGTGGTGAACTCGGCGACCGCAGTGAGCTTGCCGGTCGCCAGCTCCAGCACCATGAGGCTGTCGTGGCCCGCGTAGAGCTGCGCCCGCACGAAGGCCAGGAGGGTGCCGCTGGGCGAGAGGTCCGGGTACAGGTCCGCGGAGCTGTCGGGGTGGGGCGCCGAGGTCAGCACGGACAGCGTTCCGGTGGCGACGTCCGCGGTGCAGACGTGCCAGCCCTTGGGCAACCCCAGGTAGGCCGAGAAGTACAGGCGTGTGCCGTCGGTGGACCAGCACGGCCCCGCCATCGGCGCGTCCGCGTTCTGGCCGCGCACCAGGGGGGTGACGGAGGTCACGATCGGGAACGGGGCCAGCTGGTTGCCGCGGCTGCAGCCCAGCACCAGCGGCAGCAGGCAGGCAACCGGCAGAAGGCGCCACCGCAGGCGCATTTGCGCGGACGTCAATTTCATAGGTCAAGGGATGATCGGCCCCTCGCGAGCGGATCATCACGCCGGCATGGTACCAGCCGGCCCCGGCGCTGCCAAGGCGGGCGCGGCCCGCGCGTCCGGCCCCGGCCCGCCGCTCGAAGGGTAGGGCGGAGCCCCCCGCGCCGGGGCCCGATCCGGGCCGCGGCCATGCTAGAATGGGCCCATGGAACGCATCTGGGCGCTGCTCTCGCGGCTGGACGAGCCCGCCATCCTGGCCACCGTGGTGCGGGTGGCCGGCTCGGCTCCCCGCGGGCCGGGCGCGCGCCTGCTGGTGTTCCCGGGGGACCGCACCGAGGGCACCCTCGGAGGCGGGCGCCTGGAGCACCGGGTGTGCGCCGAGGCCCGCACGCTGCTGGCGGAGGGCATCCCCCACGCCCACCGCACCTACCGGCTCAACCCCGCCGAGGACCAGTGCTGCGGCGGCGAGGTGGACGTGTTCATGGAACGGATCGCACCCCGGCCCCACGTGGTGATGTTCGGCGCCGGGCACGTGGGCCAGGCGGTGGCCCGGGCGCTGGCCCCCCTGCCCTTCCGGGTCACGGTGATCGACGAGCGGGCCGAGTTCGCCACCCGCGAGCGCTTCCCGGACGCGCACCAGGTGCTCGCCGCCGACCCCATCCAGGCCCTGGGGGCCATCCCGACTTCGGCCGAGGCCACCTACGCGCTGGTGTACACGCACAGCCACCGGCGCGACATCGAGATCGTGAGCGTGCTGCTGGGCCGGCCGCTGCGCTACTTGGGGATGATCGGCAGCCGCACCAAGTGGGCCCGCTTCCGCGCGGCGCTGCTGGAGCACGGGGTGCGCGAGGCGGACCTCGGGCGCATCACCTCGCCCATCGGCATCGGGGTGGGCGGCAAGGAACCGGAGGAGATCGCGGTGTCGGTGGTGGCCCAGCTCCTGGCGGTGCGCGACGGGCTGCGCGTCGAGGCGGCCCGGGCGGAAGCGCCCGCCGCGGAGGCCCCGGCGGCGGCGGCGGCCGCCCCCGCGGCGCGGCCGGCGGAGGCGCCGCGCGCGCCGGCCCGCGGGCGGAAGAGCGGGCGGCCCGCGACCCCGAAGCGGGGACGTTGACGGCCGAGGCCGCGGTGGTGGTGCTGGCCGCCGGCGAGGGCCGGCGGGCCGGCGGGCCCAAGGCCTGGCGCCGGGTGGCCGGGCGCCCGTGGCTGGCGGTGCAGCTCGAGGCGCTGGAGCGCGCGGCCGACCCGCCGCACAGGGTTCTCGCGCCGGTGGTGGTGGTGCTGGCCCAGGCCCCGCCGCCCGAGTTCTCGGACCTCTTCCGGCAGGCCCGCTGGGCCCACAATCCACGGCCCGAGCGGGGGCCCTTCTCTTCCCTTCAGATCGGGCTGCGCGAGGCCGCCGGCGGCGGTGCGGGGACCGCGTTCGTGCTGCCGGTGGACGTGCCGGTCCCCGGGGGCGAGCTGTTCGAGACGTTGCTCCAGGCCGTGGGCGCGGCGCTGGCGGCGGTGCCCGAGTGCGACGGCCGCGGCGGCCACCCGGTGCTGCTCTCCGCAGCCGCGGCCTCGGCGCTCGCCGCGCTGGACCCGGCGGACCCGGACGCGCGCTTGGACCGCTGGCTGCGCGCGCGCGGGCCGCAGGTGCGCCGGGTGGCGACGGCCGACCGCCGCGTGCTCCAGGATCTCAATCGGGTGGAAGACTTCGAGGCGCCCTAGGGGCTGGCGGGAGCGGCCCCGGGGGCCCGCAGGCAGGGGCCGGCTGGAGCAACCTCTCGGCCGGACGTTCGGCTCCGCGCTTCCTGCGCTCCGCCTCGCTCGGGCTCGCGGCCGGCTCCGACGTCCTGTCTCCGCTCCGGCCGCGAGACGCCGGCCGAGGAGGTTCTCCGGCCGGCCCCCTGGTCGCGAGCCGGCCCCCAGCGCCCAGCCGGCCCCTAGCTCGCCTCGGCCACCGCCAGCTCCAGGAGTCGCGCGGCGACCTTGCGGCGGTAGGCCGCGGTGGAGCGGATGTCGTCAATGGGGTGCACGTCCTCGGCCAGCCGCGCCGCGGCGGCGCGCGCCACCGCCGGCGTGGGCTTCTCCCCCACCAGCACCGCCTCCGCGGCCGGCGCCCGGACCACCGTGGGCGCCACGCTCCCCAGCGCCACGCGCGCGGCGGCGATCCGGCCCCGGCGGGTCAGGATGTCCGAGGCCAGCACCACCTTGGAGATGGACTGCGCCTGGCGGGTGCCCACCTTGCGGAAGTACTGGCGTGCGCCCCGCTCCGGGGGCGGCAGGAGCACCGACTCGATCAGCTCGTCGCTGCGGCGGACCGAGGCCCGGTAGCCGGTGTAGAACTCGCGGAACGGCACCTCGCGCAGGCCCTCCGGGCCCACCAGGCGCACCCGGGCGTCCAGCGCCAGCAGCACCGGCAGCGAGTCGCCGGCCGGGGAGCCGTTGCCGATGTTGCCGCCGAGCGTGGCGCGGTTCTGGATCTGTACCGCGCCGATCACGGCGGCGGCGGCGGCCAGCGCCGGGTACTGCCGGCGCACCACCGGCGAGCGGCGGATGCGGGAGAAGGTCTCCAGCGCCCCGAGCCGCAGCCCTTCGCGGCCCGCGCGCTGGCCGCGCAGCTCTTTCAGCAGCCACAGGTCCAGGAAGTGGGTGTCGGGGAGCGTGCCGGCGTTGAGGTACACGAACAGGTCGGTGCCGCCGGCGAGCGGGGTGTAGGCGAACCCGGAGCGCGCTCCGTCCGCCAGGTAGCCGAGCGCCTCGCGCAGGCTGCGCGCGCGGCGCACGTCCAGCGCCGAGAGCGCGCTACGCACGGCGGCCTCCCCGCCGCGCGGGCTTCGAGCGAGCCTTGCGGGCCGCCCGGGCCTTCGCCGGGCGCGCCGGACGCCGCGCCGGCGTCGCCGCCCGCGCAGCCTTCTTCGCCGCGCCCGCCGGCTTCGCCCGCCGGGCCGGCCGCGCCGCGCGGGCCTTCGCCGCCCCGCGTTTCGCCGGCCGCCCCGGGCGCGCCGCGTCCCGCACCGCCTCCACGATCTTCACGTACCCGGTGCAGCGGCACAGATTGCCCGCCAGGGCCTCGCGCACCTCGGCCTCGCGCGGCACGCCCGGGCGCGCCAGCAGGGCCGCCGCGCTCATCAGCATCCCCGGGGTGCAGATCCCGCACTGGGCCCCGCCTTTGAGGAACTCCTGCTGCAGCCGCGACAGCCGCCGCCCGCGCCCCAGCCCCTCCACCGTGGCCACCCGCGCGCCGTCCGCCTGGCACACCGGCACCAGGCAGGCGTTCACCGCCTCGCCGTTCAGGAGCACCGTGCACGCGCCGCACTCGCCCTCGCCGCAGCCCTCCTTGGTCCCGGTGAGGCCCAGGTCCTCGCGCAGGAAGTCCAGCAGCCGCTTCATGGGCGGGGCCTCGGCCGCGCGCCACACCCCGTTCACCCGCACCCGCACGTTCACACGCGTGCCCTCCGCCGCCCGCGCTCCAGGGCCTCCAGCAGCCGCTCCGGCGTGACCGGGATGCGGTCGAACCACACGCCCGTCGCGTGCCGCACCGCGGCCAGCACCGCCGGCGCCGGGCCGTCCATGGGCAGCTCGCCCACCCCCTTGGCCCCGCGCGGCCCGCCGGAGTAGGGCGTCTCCACCAGCAGGGTGCGGATCCGCGGGGCGTCCACCGTCGTCGGGATGATGTAGTTGGTGAGCTGCTGATTGGCCATGCGCCCGCCCTGCATCAGCACCTCTTCGAGAAGCGCGTAGCCCAGGGCCTGGGCGATCCCGCCCTCCACCTGGCCCTCGGCCAGGCGCGGGTGCACCGCGCGGCCCACGTCCACCGCCGCCACCACCTCCACCGGCCGCACCTCGCCGGTGTCCAGGTCCACTTCCACCTCGACCACATTGCACGCCCACGAGTACGCCGCGTAGGCGTCGCCGGTGTAGGTCTCGTCGTCCCACCGCACGCCCGCGGGTTGGCGGTACTGGCGGTCCTCGCGCAGCGAACCGTGCTCGCCCAGGTAGCGGCGGGCCACCGCCAGGAAGCCGCGGTCGTCGCGCCAGCCGCGGGGCTCGTACGCCCGCAGCCGGTCGCGCAGCCCGGCGGCGGCCTCGGACACCAGCCGCCCCACGACCATCACCGTGCGGGAGGCCACCGTGGGCCCGCTGTTGGGGACGGTCTGGGTATCGGGCTGGGCCACCTCCACCAGGTCCGGGCTCACCGCCAGCGCGTCGGCGGCCAGCTGCGCGAACACCGTGTTGGTCCCCTGGCCGATGTCGGTGCTGGCGGCCAGCACCCGCGGGCGGCCCTCCGGCGAGAGGTCCACCGCCGCCACCGAGGCCAGCTTGGTCTCGCCGCTGCCGGTGAAACCGTCGCCGTGCAGCACCAGCGAGAGCCCCAGCCCGCGCGCCCGGCGCGGGCCGGCGGCCGCGGCCCGGCCGGCCAGGCGCCGGTTGTGGGCCTCGATCTCGCGGCGCCGGCGCGCGTAGCCGGAGGCGCGCACGGCGGTGTCCAGCACCAGGCCGGCGCCCACGCTCTCGCGCAGCACCTGCCCGGTGGGCATGGTGTCGCCCTCCTGGTACAGGTTGCGGCGGCGCAGCTCCACCGGATCCAGGCCCACGGCCTCGGCCAGGTGGTCCATCTGCAGCTCCATCGCGAACAGCGTCTGCGGGGCGCCGAAGCCGCGGAAGGCCCCGTTGGGCGGGGTGTTCGTGGCCACCGCGCGGGAGTGGATGCGCACGTTCTCGCAGCGGTACGCCCCGGCCGCGTGCAGGGTGCCGCGCGAGAGCACCACCGAGGACAGTGTCAGGTAGGCCCCGGCGTCCATCACCACGTCGATGTCGAGCGCCACCAGCGTGCCGTCACCGGCCACCCCGGCGCGGTGGCGCACCACCGCCGGGTGGCGCTTGGTGGTGGCGGCCATGTCCTCCATGCGGTCGTACACCATCTTGACCGGCCGGCCGGCCTTGCGCGCCAGCAGCGCCGCGTGCGCGGCGAGCATGGAGGGATACTCCTCCTTGCCCCCGAACCCGCCGCCGGTGACCGTCTGGATCACCCGCACCCGGCGGTCCGGCAGGCCGAACAGCTGCGCCAGCGCCTTGTGCACGTAGTACGGGCACTGCAGCGAGCCGCGCACCACCACCGTGCCGTTCTGCTCCACGTGCGCCAGCACGCCGTTGTTCTCGATGTACACGTGCTCCTGGTGCCCGGTGTGGTAGGTGCGCTCCACCACGCGGGCGGCCGAGGCCAGGCCGCGCCCCACGTCGCCGCGCTGCACCAGGAACTCCTTGAACACGTTGTCCGGCTCGCGCAGCACCCGCCGGCAGGCCAGCGCCGAGTCCAGGTCCAGCACCGGCTCGAACGGCTCGTAGCGCACGCTCACCGCGCGCTGGGCCGCCAGCAGCTTCTCGCGGTCGGGGTGCGCCAGGAGCAGGATCGGCTCCTCCGCGTGGCGCACCTCGGCCGCCGCCAGCGCCGGCTGGTCGTCCTCGATCAGCGCGATGACGTTGCGTCCCGGGATGTCGCGGTGGTCCACCACGGTGACGTCGGACCAGTCGAAGGCGGGATCCAGGTCGATCCCGAGGATGCGCCCGGCGGGGATGGTGGAGCGGACGGTGGCGCCGTACAGCATGTCAGGGACGTACAGGTCGTCCACGTAGAGAGCGGCGCCGGTGACCTTCTCGGGCCCTTCCTTGCGGGCAATGGACGTGCCCACGGCGGGGCGGGGCCCGCCGGCGGCACGGCGGCGATGGTCGGTCATGCGGCGTATCCTAGCACACGGGGCCCCGGATGGGGCGCCGCCGCGCCCCCGCAGCCCACCGCCGGATGAAACCCGGGTCGCACCTCAGGCCCGCGCGTCCCCGGCCGGCTCCACCCACGCCTCGCCGTCCTCGAAGATCTCCTTCTTCCAGATCGGCACGCGGCGCTTGAGCTCGTCAATGCCGTGGCGGCACGCGGCGAACGCCGCCGCGCGGTGCCCCGCGCCCACCGCCACCACCACGCTGGCCTCCCCCACCGGCACTGGGCCGCCGCGCACCAGGAACGCCACCCGGCCCACCGGGTGGGCCTCCAGGATCTCGGCGGTCAGCAGCTCCAGCTCGCGCTCCACCATCTCCGGGTAGAGTTCGTACTCCAGCCGCACCACCCGGCGCCCGCCGCTCCACTGCCGGGTGCGGCCCTCGAACACCACCACCGCCCCGTGCTCGGGTCCCTCCACCGCCCGCACCGCCTCCGCGGCGTCCAGCGGCTGAGTCGTGATGCGCACCATGCCGGTCCACCTCCTGCGGGCGTACTTCCGGGCCGCGCCCGCCCGGCCCCCGGCGGCCGCCCTAGCCGCCACTCAGCGGCGGCAGGAAGGCCACCTCGTCGCCGTCCCGCAGCGGCCGGTCGGGCGCGGCGTGCTCGGAGTTGACCGCGAAGGCCACGCTCGCCGCGTGGGCCGCGCGCGGCGGGCCCAGGATCTCCAGCAGCAGCGCGCGCGGGGTCGCCCCCGCGGCCACCTCGCGCTCCTCGCGGTCCCGGCCCAGCAGCTCGCGCAGCGCGGCGAAGTAGCGCAGCCGGACCTTCACGCGAGCCTCCCCGCGCCGGGGAGCACGTCGCAGTCCACCGTGTCCCCGGGCCCGAAGCGCTCGCGGCCGGCCGGGAACACCGCCAGGGCGTGCGCCAGGGCGAACGAGCGCAGCGCGTGCGACTCCTGCTGCGCGTGGGGCGTCACCACCAGCTCCGCACCGTCCCGGTGCAGGCGCGCCCGCACGAAGTACTCCATCTCGGCGCGCTTGCGGTACCCCGCGCCCAGGCGGGCCGGCACCCGCGGCAGCCGCACTTCGGCCAGCCCCAGGCAGCGGCGCACCGCCGGCAGCACGTACTCATACCAGCACACCAGCGTGGACGCCGGGTTGCCGGGCAGCCCGAACACCAGCTGCGCCCCGCGGCGCCCGAAGTAGAGCGGCCCGCCAGGCCGCTGCGCCACCCGCCAGAACACCGTCTCCACCCCCAGCCGCTCCAGGGCCGGGCGCACCAGGTCGAAGTCGCCCACCGAGATCCCGCCCGTCACCAGCAGCAGCTCGCTCTCCTCCAGCGCCGCGCCCAGGGCCCGCACGTGGGCCTCCTCGGTGTCCCGGGCCAGCCGCTGCGAGCCCAGCTCCACCCCCTCCTCGCGCAGCGCCTGCCGCAGGCCGCCGGAGTTGGCCTCCAGCACCTGCCCGGGGCGCAGCGCCGCCGCGTCCTCGCACAGCTCGTCGCCGCTCAGCACCAGCGCCACGCGCGGCGCGCGGTGCACGTTCACAAACTCCACCCCCAGCGCACGCAGCAGCGCCAGCGCCGCCGGCCCCAGGCGGGTGCCCGCGGCGAGCGCCTCCTGGCCCGCGGCCACGTCGCTGCCGGCGTGGCGCACGTGGCGGCCCGCGGGCACCGCCTCGCACACCTCCACCTGGGCTCCCTCCGTGCGCACCACTTCCTGAGGCGCCACGCAGGTGGCGCCCTCCGGCACCTGCGCCCCGGTGAAGATGCGGGCGGCCTCGCCCGGAGCCAGCGGCGCGCCCGGCCCGCCGGCCCGGGAGGTGCCCGCCAGGCGGAAGCGCGCCCCGGCGGGGGCGCCCTCCGCGGCCGCCAGCGCGTAGCCGTCCATGGCCGACTGGGGAAAGGCCGGCAGGTCGCGCCCGGCGTGCACCGCCTCGGCCAGCGCCCGCCCCCCGGCCGCCAGGAGGGCGCGCGCCTCCGGCGGCCCCGGGCGCGCCGCCTCCAGCACCGTGGCCCGCGCCTCGTCCGGCGACGGCACCGCCATCAGTGCCCCCCGCCGGCGGCGATGTCCAGCGCGTGCAGCAGCGCCGGGAACACCGCCTCGAGGGACTCCACCGCGCCGCGCGGCGAGCCCGGCAGCGTCACCACCAGGCTCCCGCCGGCCAGCCCGGCCACCGCGCGCGTCAGCATGGCGTAGGGGTGGCGCCGCGCGCCGTGCGCGCGCATGGCCTCGGAGATGCCCGGGGCCTCGCGCTCCAGCATCGGGCGCACCGCCTCCACGGTCACGTCGCGCGGGCCGAGCCCGGTGCCGCCGGAGGTGAGCACCAGCCGGCACCCGGCGGCCACCACCTCGCGCACCGCCTGGGTGATCAGCGGAGCCTCGTCCGGCACCACCCGGGTGTGGGTGGTGCGCACCCCGCGCGCCTCGAGGAAGGCGCGCACCGCCGCCCCCGACTCGTCCTGCACCTGGCCCCGGCTCACCCGGTCGCTGACCACGATCACCGCGGCATCCACGCCCGGCGCGCCGGCCCCGAAGTCGCTCTTGCCGCCGCGCTTCTCCAGAAGCTTCACCGCGGTGATCTCCAGCGCCGGGTCCAGCGGCTTGAGCATGTCGTAGAGCGTCAGCGCCGCCACCGACGCGGCGGTCAGCGCCTCCATCTCCACGCCGGTGCGCGCGGTGGCCACCGCGGTGGCCAGCACCCGCACCCCGCCCTCCACGAACTCGAACTCCACCTGCACCTGGTCCAGCGGCAGCGGGTGGCACAGCGGGATGAGATCGAAGGTGCGCTTGGCCGCCAGCGTGCCGGCGGCGCGCGCCAGCTCCAGGGCGTTGCCCTTGGGGACCCGGTCCTCGGCCAGCGCGCTGAGCGCCTCGGAGGACCCCAGCACCACCGCCTGGGCGCGCGCCGTGCGCAGCGTCTCCACCTTGTGCGACGTGTTGATCACGGTTGGGCCTCCGTGGGCTGCGGGCCGGGATCGCGGGCGCACTGCCGTGCGCCCCTACCCGCCGATGGTGCGGATGTTCGGGCGCATCGCGTTGCGCGGGTCGTCCCAGCGGAAGCCGTGGCCGGCGGGCTTCAGCAGCACGCCCTTCAGCAGGTACTCCCGGATCTCCACGTCGGTCGAGCCCCCGCGCACCATGGGCCCCAGCTCCAGCATCTGGTTGTTGAACAGACACAGCTGCAGCCGGCCGTCCACCCCCAGCCGCACCCGGTCACAGTTCTCGCAGAACGGCTCGGTCAGCGAGCCGATGAAGCCCACGTAGTTGCCGCCCTCCACCCGGTAGGTCTCGGCCACGTCCGATCCGCGCGGCCGGCCGTTGGCCTCCAGCCGGTAGGCCTTGCGCACCGCTTCGCGCACCTCGGCGATGGGCAGCACCTTTTCCGGGGTCCAGCCGTGCCCGCACAGCGGCATGAACTCGATGAAGCGCGCCTCCAGCCGGCCCTCCTTGGCCAGCCCCGCGAAGGCCACCAGCTGCTCCAGCGGCGTCTCGCGCAGCACCACCGCGTTGAGCTTCACGCGCATCCCCACGGCCAGCGCCGCCTCGATCCCCGACCACACCCGGTCGTAGGCGTTCACCCGGGTGATGCGGTGGAACTGGTGCTTGTCGAGGCTGTCCAGGCTCACATTGATCCGGCGCAGGCCGGCCGCCCACAGCGAGGCGGCGCGGTCGGCCAGGTAGTAGCCGTTGGTGGTGAGCGAGATGTCCTCCAGGCCCGGGGTGGGCCGGATCAGGGTCACCAAGTCCTCGAGATCCCGGCGCAGCAGCGGCTCGCCGCCGGTAAGGCGCACCTTGCGCACCCCCAGCGAGCACAGGATGCGCACCAGGCGGGCGGTCTCGGCGTAGGTCAGGAAGTGCGCCGCCGGCAGCAGCTCGATGCCCTCCGGCGGCATGCAGTACGTGCACCGGAAATTGCAGCGGTCGGTCACCGACACCCGCAGCGAGCGGATCGCCCGCCCGAAGGAGTCCATGAGCCTCGATTCGGAGTGCTCGGTCTCAGCCTGGTCCACGCCCACCTGCCGGTGAAGGAATGGCCCGCCCTGCGCCCGGGGCGCACCTCGCGGGGGAATATCGGAACGGGCCTGAGGCGCCATTCTAACACACCACGGCCCCGCGGCATTGCTGCCGCAGGGCCGTGGGACAGGAGATTCGAGGCGCTGGCCGGGCGCCGGGGCGCCCGCGCCGGCCTAGTGCACCAGCACCATCTTGCGGGTGAACGTCTGGCCGCCCACCTGCAGGCGGTAGAAGTAGATCCCGTTGGACCGCAGGCCCGCCGCCTGGCAGTCCAGCGCGGCCGAGTGGGCGCCCGGCTCCTGCGCACCCTCCACCACCGTGCGGACCAGGCGGCCTTGCACGTCGTAGAGTCGCAGGCTGACCGGCACCTGCGCGCCGCCGCTGGTGCCCGGGATCACGTAGCTGATCCGGACCTGGCGGCCGGCCGGGTTCGGCACGCTGGGGCCGAGGCGCGCCACGAACGTCACCGTGCCGCCCACCCCGGTCGCGCCCAGGGCGATGTCGTTGCGGCTGCGCGGCACGAACTCGTAGTAGGCCGTGTACGGCGAGGTGTTGTCGTACTGCTGGCCGATGCCCTCGATCGCCGCCACCGTGGAGTCGGTGATCGGCATGCCCGGGATGTTGGTGTCGCCGTCAATGTACAGCCGGGTCGAGTCGGTGCCGTTGTACAGCTTGTAGGTCTTGTTGGCTACGAACGCCACGTCCGCGCCCACCGCGATGGTGGCGTGGGTCGCCCGCAGCAGCACGCCCTCCTGTGCCTCGGTCACGACCGGCACGGCCAGCGCCTGGGGCGCCGGCGGCAGGCCGCTGCCGTTGACGGTGAGGTACAGCGAGTCGCACGCGCCGCTGGAGGTCAGCTCCAGCTTCCCGTTGTACTGGTCAATGGTGCCGGCGGCAGTGAGGTCGTCGCCCAGCAGCGGCCTCACGGTGTGCGCGTGGAAGTGGTACAGGTTCAGGCCGCCGGTCGCGTCCTGGACGTAGAAGTCGGTGGTCGTGTCGGCCGGCGCGAACACCCCGTACGCCGCCGTGACGTGGCCCCGCACCCGGGCGCCGTAATAGCGGTACACGTTCATGCCGTTGACGTCGTTCACCCGGATGGCGCCGACCGTGACGGTGCCCACGAAATAACCCTCGCCGTAGGCGGTCGTCGAGTCGGGGGTGTCGTTGTAAGCCTTCACGTAGTATTCGACCTTGTCGCCGTCGTTGGGCTGGCCAGGAATCACGCCGCTGAAGACGGTGGTGTCGCCGGAGGACCGCGTCACGCTCATCGTGACCCTGGTCTCCGCGCCGCCATTCACCTTCCAGTACAGGTTCGCGACGTTGGCGTTGAGCACAGTGGCCGTGGCCGTGGCCGCCTCGTTGAGGTCCGGCACGCACGGCGTGCGGCCCTGGGTCACGAAGATCGGCGGCGGGGCCGCACAGGTGTAGTTGGGCGCGCCCGGCGTGTCCGTCAGCCCCAGCGGGCTGAACTTGCCGATGACCCAGGCGTTGGTGTCCGCACAGCGGTACACGTGCCCGGGCACGCTGCCGCCGTCCGGGCCGAGGACGGTGGAGCAGTAAATGTACTCCGAGCCCCCGGAACAGTTGACCGGCAGCCCGGTGGTGAGGCCGACCGCGTCCACCACGCCGGTCCACGGGGTGATGTCCAGGACGCCGTCGTCGTTGGTGTCCAGGTCCTGGCCGCGGGTGCCGGTGAAGCCGGTCACCAGCATGTGGGTCACGTTGTCGCTGTTCTCGAAGTTCAGCTTGACCGCCCCGTCGTAGCCGGTGAGGACCGGGGTGTCATTGCTGTTCCGCAGGCACAGCAAGCCGTCAGCCTGGATGGAGAACCCGGCCAGCGGCGTGACCGACTCGATGGTCCCGCAATACCGCCCGACGGTGGTGTCCCCGATCACGATGTACCAGTAGTTGGTGAGGCTCATGCCCGGCGGGCCCTTGAGCTCGAAGTACTCGTCCGTGTCCGTCCCGGTGTTGTCGGTGCGGATCTCGTTGATCTGGACCTGGGCCATGGCGTGCGGGGCTGCCAGCAAGAGGCCGGCGGCGACCAGCACGCATGCGCACAAGGCAGTCGTAAGGCGCATGGTGTCCTCCCCTGTTAGGTCGGCTGCAGTGACGTGAGCAAGCTTAACCGCCTTGATTGTACACCATTACGGGGACTTTGTCACGCGCGGCACAAGCGGATGCGCGGGCGCGGCCCAGGCGATCGGGGGCTCGCAGGTTTGACCGGCAGCGCCCGGGATGGTAGCTTCTCACCGGCCTTTCAAGTGCCGCCCGCGCACCGCCTTCCCGGGGTCCCCATCGTCTAGAGGCCTAGGACACCGCCCTTTCACGGCGGCAACACGGGTTCGAATCCCGTTGGGGACGTACCTCACTCCTCAGCGCCGGAACACAACGGTGACGACAATCCAGAACGCCACCGGCTGGCCGGAGACGGTCGGAGCCTTCCAGACGTACTGCCGCACCGCTGCGAGGGCCGCCTCGACGAATGCAGGATCGTGGTGCACCTGGATCCTCGGATGGAGAGATCTGTAGCTTGCGGGAACGAACCCGTCGAGGAAGCGACCTGAGCGGCAAACGAGGGTCTGGACCACAATCGTGTCCTCAATTCCTCGGGCATACAGCTCAGGCGGATAGACGGGCTCGACTTCATGAAGGAGCTCTGGCCCCTCATCCCAATGCATGTAGCTGGGCAGGATGTCCGCAGTCGTTGTCGAGAATGACTGACCCGGGCCAAGACAGTCGTCGGCCCCTGAGACACTCCCGGGCTTCAGATCGACCTCGGTCATAACCGAGATCTTCGTCTTCGTACCGGTGACTGAGAAGGCTGCTGTCAACTGCACAGGCGGGGTGCCCTGTGGGATGGAGTATGGAGCGTGATAGGCTGGTCCGCCCAGTCCTTCCGACAATGCCGAATCCGAATGCACCCACCATGTGACCTCTGTGCCGTCCGGCACGGGCGGGATGAGCCTTAGCGTGATTCGCTCGCCGGCGGAGACGGGGCAGTCGGAGGGCACGATCCGATAGGGCTCGGCTCGGGGATGAGGTTCTGTCGCGGCGGGTCGGCAGCCGCCGCATGCGAGCGGAAGCAGGGCTAGCCACAGGATTGGCGGGGTGCGCATGCGGCCTCCTTTCATGCTCGCGCCCGATGGTAGCTGCTAGCTCGGGCACCTGCAAGGAGGGCTCCACCACCGCAAAGGGCACGAGCCGTGTTCTGAAGGAACGACCCCGAGACTGCGCTGCCGGTCAGGCCAAGCCAGGCGCATGATCTGGGCAGGCCATTGCCTCCCGGACTGTTCGAAAAGCGTGAACCACGGGACGTTCAGCCAGACAAGAGGATCTCAGCGGCTCGCAGGCGCCGGCAGCACGCTCGTGTCCGGCTCTGTGGACGGTGCGCGGGAGTAAGGGCGGAGGCGCTCCAAATCGCGGACCTCGTCTCCGGCTAGGTGGATGTCGGTGTCCTGACCCGACCCATAGATCACACCCGCCGCCAAGCCGAGCACTCCGATCCCCAGTGCCCACCTCACCGTTCTGCCCCCGTTCTCCCAGGTACCAGAATCCCCACCAATGACTCCGCTGGCGGACGCGCCGCAGAGCACCCCGATCAGCGCCCCCACACAGGCGCTCGCCAGCATGTTCCGGGGATGGCTCACCTTGATCTCCCGGATGCTCGCACGGGACACCTCCTTGGAGCCGCCGCCCCGGAGGCCCACGACCAGTCCGCTGGCGCGCACGGCTACAAGTTCGCCGCTCAGGTTCGCGGCTTCACCCAGCTTGAGAGTCACGTCGTGGCCCTCGCGCGGCCGGATCTCCTGCCCCTGAGACGCAACAGCCCACAGCGCCAGGCCGATCACGACCGCCAGACTCGAGTGCATGTTCACCGGCACCTTCCCCCCGAGTACTCATGCACCTCGGCAGGCAAGCGCACGAGTGAACTCGGCCAGGCCACGGGTTCGAAAAGCCTCAACCACGGGACGCCAACTGCTGGCCATGCACGCCAACGACTTGCGTGCGCTTCGAGGCCCTGATTTGGGCTGAAGCCCGTTGGGATACCATAACGCTCAGCATCAGCGGCGGCTCGCAGCGCCGTCCGCTGCATGCTGTTGTTAGGCCGCTGGGCGGCGGGCGATGCCGCAAATCCAGCCTTTGCGCGGATCGTGTTCAATCTCAATGTCTGTGAATCCAGCAGCGTGGAACATCGCGCGGTGCTCGTCGAGCGTTAGATACCGAGCCCGTAACAGAAGCATGGGCAGAATGAGGAGCCCGGCCAAGGTCTGATTCCTGTATGTCTCCGCGATGACCAGAAGCGTCCCGCCCGGCCGGAGCACGCGGTAGACCTCTTGGAAGTCGTGAACGGGATCGGGCCAGTAGTAGTGGGTTTCGACAGCAGTGACGAGGTCAAAGCATGCATCGGCGAACGGCAGTTGCGAGACGCCTGCCTGCCGGACGTCGACTCGCCCTGCGGCAATGAGGTCTTCGTTCGCTCTTGTCGCAGCCGCTACGCTCGTCGCCGAGAAGTCGATTCCATACACCATCTTCCCCATGCCGGCCAGCGTCCGAATGGTACGGCCGCCACCACACCCGACGTCGAGGATGGTGGCCTCAGGGTCCACGGTAACGTGGCGCAAGCCCCACCGCGTGACACCAGCATGCGTGCGATTCATGAGCCA
>DATKKS010000208.1:0-3111 GCA_035542815.1 Saccharimonadales bacterium (SeqCode)
CCGGGGAAGGGGCGCGGCAGCCTCCGGCGGGCCTACCGCGCCAGCAGTTCCACCCGGCGGTTCAGCGCGCGGCCCGAGGCGGTGGCGTTGTCGGCCACCGGCTGCGTGCGTCCGAACCCCTTCGGCGTCAGCCGTGGGGAGGCCACTCCGTGCGCCACCAGCCACGACACCACCGCGCCCGCGCGCCGCTGCGAGAGGCTCAGGTTGTAGGGCGCGGTGCCAGTCGCGTCCGTGTGCCCGGCGACCAGCAGCCGGAGCGAGGGCTGGGCCTGCAGCGCGGCCAGGATCTCGGCCAAGGCCCGGTCCGACTCGGGCCGGGGGGCGGACGCATCCGAGTCGAAGTAGATGCCGTAGACGACCGCTCTGCCGGCGGTCGCCAGCCGCTCG
Source organism: Saccharimonadales bacterium (SeqCode) (assembly GCA_035542815.1). Classification (GTDB taxonomy): domain Bacteria; phylum Eisenbacteria; class RBG-16-71-46; order RBG-16-71-46; family JACRLI01; genus JACRLI01. The sequence continues at coordinate 388 of DATKKS010000208.1, forward strand.
GCGATCCCTCCGCTGCGCTCCGCCCGGCACTGGGGCGCCGGTCCGCCGCGCCGCCCGGACCACTCGCCCTCCAGCCGGCCATCCTCGAACCACACTCCGTTGAGAGCCTCGCCCTTCAAGGAGAGCACCATGACTGCGGTGCCGGAGCGCCGCCCCCCGTCCTGGCGCCACTCGAACTGCATCACGCGGCCGTTCAAATTGCCGGTGAACTCCCCGTCGCGGTAGTCGTAGCAGCCGGAGACGCTGCCGCCATCCTGCTCGATCCGCATCGGCCCGTAGTTGGTGGCGTACACGCCCGCCACGTCCGCGCGGCGCGGCGCGCCCACCGGCCGGCCGTACGCCTCCAGCTCCATGACCTCGGCGTACTCCGCGTTCCCCCAGTTGGAGTTCACCACGAACTTGAGCCACTGGGCGGTCGGCGGGGGGGCCAGCCGCACCTCCCCGCGCCCCCCGCGCGGGGCCTCGATCGCGGCGAGCGGGCGGAAGCCCTCGCCGGCGGAGGAGGTGGAGCCGTACACCGTCACGCTGCGGGCGGAGATCCCGGGGTAGCCGGCTTCCTGGTTGCCGGTGTTGTCCACGGCCAGGCTGGCGACGGCGCACGGCTGCGGCAGCTCGAGGATCAGCGTGTGCGGCAGCGCCGCCCCGCGGGCGCTGCACCAGCCGCCGGCGGTGGAGCCGTCGGTCAGGTTGAGCGCGCTCCAGCCGCTGCCGTACGTGCTGCTGACCGAGACCACCACCGAGCCTTCGGCCAGCTCCAGGAGGCTGGTGGGGGGAGTCGGGCCGGTCTTCCCCGGTGGCGCGGCCGCCACCGCCAGAAGCGCCGCCCAGCCGAGCGTGGCGTTCATGGCGTTCCTCCTCGTCGCGTCCGCGGGGGCGCGCCGGTCCGGGCGTGGACCGCGCGGGCGGCTGCGGGCGGAAGCGTGGGCGAGAGATCCCACCGTAGGGCGCGCTGGCGGCGGGGTCAAGGCGCCGACGCATCTGTCAGGCGGCCTGCCAAGCTGCCATGCCGGCGGGGCCCGACGCGGCCCCGCGGGGGCCCGAGCCGCCGCGCTACCTGTAGGCGGCAGAGCAAGTTCCAGCCGCGTTCACGCGGGGGGTTCCCGGGGCACGGCCCCTGCTGTAGAATACCCGGCTGTGGTTTGTCCAACGCCTGGTCAGGCCCCTGGCTCGGCGTGTCGTGTCATGCCCTGCATCCGGCGAGCCCGGGCATCTGATTCGGGGTGCATGACGCAGATGGGCTGAGGATGGCGCCCCGCCGTGCCTCTGCCGCAGGTGGCCCCGGGCAGTGGAGGAGGTTGATCCCCAAGATGTCCCCATCCGACTACATTTCGAGCGCCATCGAGCGCACCATTGCCAAGAACCCGGCGGAGCCGGAGTTCCATCAGGCGGTCAAGGAAGTGTTGGAGTCGCTGCGGCCGGCGGTCGCGAAGCACCCCGAGTACCAAGCCGCCCGGATGCTGGAGCGGATCTGCGAGCCGGAGCGGGTGCTGATGTTCCGCGTGCCCTGGCAGGACGACAAGGGCGAGATCCAGGTCAACCGCGGCTTCCGCATCGAGATGAACAGCGCCATCGGCCCGTACAAGGGCGGGCTGCGGTTCCACCGGTCGGTCAACCTGGGCATCCTGAAGTTCCTCGCGTTCGAGCAGGTGTTCAAGAACTCGCTCACCACGCTGCCCATGGGCGGCGGCAAGGGTGGCTCGGACTTCGATCCCAAGGGCAAGAGCGACAACGAGGTCATGCGCTTCTGCCAGAGCTTCATGACCGAGCTGTGCCGGCACGTGGGCCCGAACACCGACGTGCCCGCGGGCGACATCGGCGTGGGCGGCCGGGAGATCGGCTTCCTGTTCGGCCAGTACAAGCGCATCCGGAACGAGTTCACCGGCGTGCTCACCGGCAAGGGCCTGAGCTGGGGCGGCTCGCTGATCCGGCCCGAGGCCACCGGCTACGGCTGCGTGTACTTCACCGACGAGATGCTGAAGACCCGCAAGGAGTCCCTGTCCGGCAAGACCTGCCTGGTCTCGGGCAGCGGCAACGTGTCGCAGTACACCGTCGAGAAGCTGATCGACCTGGGCGCCAAGGCGGTGACCCTGTCCGACTCCAACGGCTTCATCCACGACCCCGAAGGGATCAACCGCGAGAAGCTGGCGTGGGTGATGGAGCTGAAGAACGTCAAGCGCGGCCGCATCGAGGAGTACGCCAAGAAGTTCAAGAGTGCCAAGTACACCCCGGCGGACCCCAAGCTGGACTACAACCCGCTGTGGGCGATCCCGGGCGCGCAGTGCGCCTACCCCAGCGCCACGCAGAACGAGATCAACGGGAAGGACGCCGCCAACCTGCTGAAGAACGGCGTCTACGTGGTCGGCGAGGGCGCCAACATGCCGAGCACCCTCGAGGCCACCAACATGTTCCTCGAGAAGAAGATCCTCTACGGGCCGGCCAAGGCGGCCAACGCCGGCGGCGTGGCCACCTCGGGGCTGGAGATGTCGCAGAACAGCCTGCGGCTGGCCTGGACCCGCGAGGAGGTGGACCAGCGGCTGCACGGCATCATGGTCTCCATCCACAAGGCCGCGTTCGAGACCGCGGCCGAGTACGGCACTCCGGGCAACCTGGTGAACGGCGCCAACATCGCCGGGTTCCTGAAGGTCGCCAACGCGATGCTGGACCAGGGGCTGGTGTAGTCCCGGCGGCAGCGGGGCATTCCGCAGCGGGCGCGGGGTGGGGGCG
>DATKKS010000209.1:0-25477 GCA_035542815.1 Saccharimonadales bacterium (SeqCode)
CCGAATGCACCGCGCCCGTTGTGCGTCCTGGGCCGGGGCGCTGCTCCGGGGAGGCGCCCGGCCGCCGCTACGGCTCCACGTAGAGCAGCTGCTGCGCGCGCTCCACGTCGGGATCGGCTCCCGCGCGGATGTCCACCTGGCGCCACTTCACGAAGTGGGTGGGCTCCACGCCGTTCCCCTCCAGCAGCACGCCGTCGGGCAGGAACAGGCCCGCGGTGGGCACCTCGAGCGTCCAGCCCGGGGCGGCCCGCAGGGTGGCCGGCAGGCCCCCGCGCCCGGCGGTGATCCGGCCCACCACCGAGCCCCGCTTCTCCGCCCGGAACCACGCGGGCACCAGCTCGGCGTAGCCCGCGGTGCCCTCGTCCGCCAGCACCACCACCCGGCCCTGGAACGCGCTGTCCGCCGGCTGCACCCGCAGTACCACCAGCCCGTGCTGGCCCAGAGCGGGATTGAGCAGCCCCGGGTCGCCGCTGTTCTCGGCGGCGTCCTGCGGCACGGACTTCACCTGCGGTCTTCCCAGCGCCGCGACGCCGGCGTGGTTCGCGACGTAGCCGGCGGTGGACGGCACGGTGGCGAAGTACGACAGCAGGTGCAGCACCGAGGGGTCGGCGTCGGCGCAGCCGCGCACGTCGAGGATGAGGTTGGCGAACCGCCGGACATGCCGGATGGCGGTGTCCACCACCGCCGGATCGTGCAGGCGGTTCACGCGCAGGTAGCCCAGGTGCTCGGAATAGGAGTTCCAGCCCAGGTCGGGATCGTTCGCGGCGAGCCCCTCCCGGAGCACCGGCTGGCTCCACTCCACCCCGTCGCTGGTGCGCACCCGCAGCGTCACGCTGGTGCCGCGCACCCCGGGCAGGTCGCTGCGCGGGGTCATGAGGTAGTCCCCCCGCGCCAGCCCGGCGTGCTCGCAGCTCGAGCCCGGCTGCACCGCGGTCACCACCACGCCGTCGAGGGTCTCGCGCCAGCGGAACGCCGGGGTGTAGTCGGGCGCCTGACCTTCGCGGTAGAAGCGGCAGCCGGAGTAGCCCAGCTCCCGCAGCAAGCCCTGCAGCTGGCCCTGGACGTTGGCGCCGGGTCCGGCGGCGGCCAGGGACGCCCGCCGGTAGACCACGCTGGAGTCGAAGTGCGCGCCGAGGCGGGCCGGATCGAAGAACTCCGCCCGCAAGGCGGCGACCGCGGAATCGAAGATGGCCACGGCGGGCAGTGCGCCGGGTGCGGCGGAGGCGGCGGGAGCGTCGGTCCCGGCGGCATCCGCCGCGGGCGCGGGCTCGGCGCCCGCGGCGCGGCCCACGCCGGGGACGCCGGCGGCCGCGATCGCGCACAGCGCCAGCAGCGCCGCGCACCCGCGCAGGGCGCCGGGAATCCGCCGGCGGGCACGTCCGGCTGGTGGAAACGGGAAGGGGTGCGCTGGGTGGGTCAGGTGGGCAGCCACGCCGGAATGGTAGGCCGGGGCTGGCCCCGGCGCAAGCCCCCGCCCCACCGCGCCGCCCTTTGACTTCTCTCCCCGCGGTTGTTAGCTTCCGGGGCATGTTGACGCCGCCAGCTCCCGGCAGGCCCCCGCGCGGAAGCGCCGAGCTGCCGGGAGCCCTTTCCAGAGCGCTCCCCGTCGCCTTGCTCCTGACCGTCCTGGCCTTGCTGTGGGCCGGGCCGGCAACGGCCATCCAGGTCTCGGGGGCCGGGGTGTCCCCGAACCCGTTCTCGCCCAACGGGGACGGTATCAACGACACGGCCACGGTCAGCTTCACCCTGGACGACACCGCGGACGTGGTGGTGCTGGACATCTCTGGCGCGCCGCGCACCGCCCAGAACTCCCGGACGTTGAGCCTGGTGGGGCCGGTGGGCCCGGGCCAGGTCCGCATCGCCTGGGACGGCCGGAACAGCCTGGGCTCCTACGTCCCCGAAGGCACGTACTCGATGCTGCTGCAGGCGCGCCGCGGCGCGGCGCTCAGCGAAGTGGTGCCGCTCCAGGTGCGGCTGGACCTGAGCGCCCCGCAGATCGTCCAGGTGGACATCCAGCCCAACCCGCTGGCGCCCCTCGGCGGCGGCGGCTCCGGCGCGGCCACCATCCGGTTCGGCCTGACCCAGTTCGACACGTCCTCCTCGGGCGGGGACCAGGTGCTGGTGTGGATCGGGCGCCTGCCGGGGCCGGGGCGCGAGCTGGACGACACCCTGGCGGTGCAGATGGACACGCTGCGCACGCTCGCCACCACCGACACCACCTTCTTCGTCGCAACGTGGGCGCCCGACACTTCCAGCTTCGATGGCGTGCACACCGTGCACATCGAGGCGCTGGACCGGGCCGGCAACCGGAGCGGCGGGGGACTGTGGTCCATTGACCTGGCCTGGAACGGGCCGGCGCTGGCGTACCTCAACCTGCCCGCGGCGAAACCGGGCTTCACCGACCACCGCACCTTCCTGAACGCGTTCCCCGACAGCATCCGCGGCACCGCCACCGACCGCCACGGGGTGGACTCGGTCACCGTCCGGTACGCCGGCGGGAACTGGATCACCGCGATCCTGGACCGCAGCAGCCCGGGCGGCTACTGGGCGGTGCCCTTCCCGGACGCCTCCAGCCCCCTGCACGTGGAGGGGCAGCCGTTCACGTTCGAGATCGCGGCCTACGGCAGCCTGGGTCCGGGCTACGTCACCCGGGACGACCGCGCCCTGGTGGTGGACACCACCGCGCCCGGACCGGTCCGGCTGGTCAACCCCATCCCCTCGAGCGTGCGCAGCGCCCGGCTCCTGCTGAGCGGCACGTGCTCCGGGGCGGACTCGATGATCACCACCTTCACCGCGGCGGGCGCGAGCCCGGTTACTTCAACCAGAATCATCCCCGCCGCGGGCGTCTTCCACGACAGCCTGACCCTGGCGGTGGGGCGCAACACCATCACGCTGCAGGGCAAGGACCGCGCCGGGAACTTCTCGCCGCTCCTCGCGGACACGGTCGGTTACCTGGTGGGCGTGGGCATCAGCGCGCCGGAGGTGTTCCATGCCGGGGACTCCTTCGTGGCCCAGCTGTCCCGGCCGGGCGCCGCCGTGGAGGTGCGCATCTACCGGCCCGCGGGCGGCTTCGTGCGCCGCCTGACCTCGACCCAGGCCATCGATGCCCTGGGCCAGATCTTCGAGATGCCCTGGGACCTGTTCAACGAGAACAGCGTCCTCGTGGGCCGCGGGCCCTACGTGGCCGTGTTCAAGGTGCAGTACGCGGACGGCACCAGCGAGGTCCGCCGGATCGCAGTGGTGGCGATGCCATGAACGGGAGACTTGCGGTCGCCGCGCTGCTGGGGGCGCTGATCCTGCTCGGGGCCGCCGGGCCGGCGCGCGCCCAGGGGAGCACCACCGCCTTCGAGCTGGACGCCCTGGACGCCCGCGCCTTCGCCATGGGCGGCACGCTGGTGGCCCTGCCGCAGGACGAGACCGCGATGCGCTGGAACCCGGCGCTGATGGTGTTCCTGCCCGGCCGCGGGGTGACCGCCGGGTACTCCACGCCCGCCGCGGGGCTGGGCGCCGGGCACGGCGCGGTGGCTGCGGCCATGCCCTTGGGCGGCGCCCTCCCGAACCTGCCCCCGGGTGCGCCGGTGTGGCACTCGGCTGCGGGGGTCCTGCTGATGACCACCGGGCTGGATCTGGTGGGCGGGTCGCGCTGGTCGGAGACCCAGCTGGGCGCCGGCTACGCCATCGCCGCCCTGCCGTTCCTGGGCGTGGGCGGCTCGGCGCGGCTGCTCTCCAACAGCACCGGCGCCGCCGGGGCCGCGGTGTCGGGCTTCGCGCTGGACGTGGGGCTGGGCGTGATGGCCACGCGCTCGCTCCAGGCGGGCCTGGTGCTGCGCAACATCCTGAGCACCGTCAAGTGGAAGGACCTGGACCTGAGCGAGTCCCTGCCCAACGTGGTGGTGATGGGCGCGGCGCTGGACCTGGGGCGGAGCAAGGGCGAGGCGGGACTGGTGCTCTCCGGCTCCCAGTCCGCCTACGGCTACGCCGGGGCCGAGCACGCGCTGCTGGACGGCGCGCTCAAGCTGCGCGCCGGGGCGCGGGCCTACTTCGGGCAGGAGCCGCGCGGCGCGCCCACCGCGGGCGTGGGGCTGGTGCGGGGCGCCTTCCGCGTGGACCTGGCCGGCTCCTTCGACGCCGCCACCGCCCTGGGCACCACCACCGCCCTCTCGCTGGGCTACCGGTTCCCCTAGCCCCCGGCGCCGCGGGGCGCCTACAGCCCGGTCCGCTGCGGCCGGTTCAGATCGGGATCAAAGGTGCGGTACCGCAGGACGTCCGAGTAGCCCAGCGGCGCCGTCGTGTTGCTGGAGCGCATGCGGATGCGGTAGAAGAACTCCCGGGCGGTCTGCATCTGGAGCCCGTTCGGCGCGGCGGTGGGGGGCGCCACATGCAGGTGCACCACGCTGCCCCCGGTCTGCGGAAGTTCCAGGTTCTCGGCCACCAGGCTGTCGCGCAGCGAGTCGGGCCGGGGGCCGTAGACGAGCACGTCGGCGGAGGTCTGGTCGGTCTCCCACGAGAAGCGCAGATACACCACCCGGAGATCGCGCGCCACGGAGGTGTCCTCGTCCAGGCGCACGAAGCCGGCGGGATTCAACTGCGGCGCCGGGGCCGTGGGCGTGGTCACCTTCTGGCTGCCGCAGCCGGCGGCCAGCAGCACCAGCGCGGCGGCCAGGGCGGTCAGGATCGGCAGGACAGTACGCATGCGGTTCCCTTTGGTGAACGGTCAGAAGCCGGGCGGGAGGGGGTCGGCGCGGGGTCCGAAATCTCCCCTTGAGGATAGCTCCGGGTCGCCGCCGCGACAACGGGGTCCCGCGTGACGCCGCGGCCGCCCGACTTCGGGGAGCGGCTGCGGCACGGCCCGCCGGTGCTGCTGGACGGCGCGCTGGGCACGGAGCTGGAGCGGCGCGGCGCCGGGACGGCCCTGCCGCTGTGGTCGGCCGGGGCGCTGGTGGAGGCTCAGGCCACGGTGCTCGAGGTGCACACGGAGTACGTGCTGGCGGGGGCCGAGGTGCTGACCGCCTGCACCTTCCGCACCAACCCCCGAACCGTGGGGAGGGCCGGGATGGCCGGGCGTGACGCGGTGCTCACCCAGCGCGCGGTGGACCTGGCGCGCGAGGCCGCCGCCAACGCCGCCCACCCGGTGTGGGTGGCGGGCTCGGTGGCCCCGGCCGAGGACTGCTTCCGGCCGGAGCTGGTGCCGCCCGCGGCGGAGCTGGCCGAGGAGCACGCGCGGCACGCCGCCAACCTGCGCGCCGCCGGGGTGGACTTCGCCCTCATCGAGACCATGAACACCGCCCGCGAGGCGGCCGTGGCCCTCACCTGCGCCCGCGAGGCGGGCCTGCCCGCCGGGGTGTGCTGGGTGCTGCGCGACGCGGGCCACCTGCTGGGGGGCGACCCGCTGGGCGAGGCGGTGGCCGGGGTGGCGGCGATGGCCCCGCTGTTCGTGGGCCTCAACTGCAACTCTCCGGAGCTCACCACCGAGGCGCTGCGGGAGCTGCGCCGGCACTGGAGCGGCCCGGCGGCGGCCTACGCCAATCTCGGGCGCACCGGGGCCGGCGGCTGGCGGCGCGCCGGCGGGCCGGCCGACCTGGTGCGCTACCGGGAGGCCGCGCGCGAGTGGGTGCGCGGCGGGGCGCGCCTGGTGGGTGGGTGCTGCGGCACCGGCCCGGCGCTCATCGCCGGGCTCCGGCGCGACCTGCGCGCGGCGCAGGGGGCGGAGGGAGGAGCGGCATGATCCGGGCGGTGTTCCTGGACGCGGCGCACACGCTCATTGACCCCGATCCGCCCAGCGCCGACGTGTACGCGGAGGTCGGCGCGCGGCACGGCCTGCGGGTGACGCCCGCGGCCATGCGCGCTGCGCTGGCCCCGCTGTGGTGGACCATGCGCGCGGAGAAGAACCGCTCCAGCGCGCTCACCGGCACCAATGAGGAGATGGAGCGGGCCTGGTGGCGGAGCCTCCTGGAGCGCGCCTTCCGGGATGCCGGCGAGGACCGCGCCCTGGACGACGCCTGCTTTCAGGAGATCTTCGGGCACTTCGCACACGGCGCCGCCTGGCGGGTGTTCCCCGACGTGCGGCCGGCGCTGGAGGCGCTGCGCGGGCGCGGGCTGCGCCTGGGCGTGCTGTCCAACTTCGACTCGCGGCTGCGCCCGGTGCTGGACGAGCAGGGCCTCGCGCCGTACTTCGAGGCGGTCATCATCTCCAGCGAGGTGGGCTGGGAGAAGCCCCACGCCCGGATCTACGGCGCCGCGCTGGAGGCCCTCGGCGCGGCGCCCGCCGAGGCGCTGATGGTGGGCGACGACTGGCAGCACGATGTCGAGGGCCCGCAGGCCGTCGGAATGCGAGCGCTGTGGCTGCGCCGCTCGGGCGCGCCCGACCCGCGGCCGTCGGTGGCCAGCCTGGATGACGTCATCGGGCATCTGTAGCGCCTGCGGGCGGCTGCCTCTGCGGGCCCGCGCCGGGGCGGCGGGGTCCCAGGGCTCGGAATCCGGGGAGGTGAGGCTCTTGAAATCGCATGTGTGGCTCAGGCCGGTTCTGGCCGCTCTCCTCGCGATTCTCTGCGCACTCCCACCCGGGCCGGGGTCGAGAGTCGAAGCAGGGACTCACGCCCGAAAACACCTCCAGGTGAACCCCTGGCCCGCGCTGGACGTCGGCACGACGGGCCCCCTCACGATCGCGTTCCACCTCGCCTTTGCGGACCTTGCGTTCGTGGGCCGCATCGTCCGGATCGACACGCTTGGGAATCCGGAGGCTCAGCACGACACCACCACCGAGCCGTGGCATGCCGTCCGTTTCACGGTCGCGCGCGAACGCGTCCTGGTCGGCTTAGTCCCTGAACAGACTCTGGAGATCGAGCGCTCCTGGCCCCGCCGCGATGCCCGGCCGGGGTCGCGAGTGCTGCTCTGGGCCCTCAGAGACCGGTACCCCGAGGAGCCGTGGCGGTACTTCGGCAACTTCCTGGTGATTGGCAACAGCGGTGAACTAAGCTGTCCGGACTATCCTCACTCCGACATTCTTGCGCCGATCGAGCGCCCGGCTGGGGCATTCGCGATGGAGCTGCAAGACCTGGCCCGTTACGGCAACCAGACCTGCGTTGCGCAGCTCAAGGACGCTTCGGCCGTGGGGCTCGCGCGGATCCAGGGTAAGAGCAAGTTGCGGGGCGAGGACATCATCACGCTTCGATGTGCCCCCCTGCGCTGGCTGATCAGCAAGCGAGTGCGGATGCCTCGGTTCGTTCGGTGTCCGACGCGAGGCACTTGGGTGGTGGGGCAAGGGGATTCGATCCTCGTTCCCCTGAGCCGCTCGGATCTCGGGGACACGCTGGTCCTGCGCGGCATCATCAGACCGCTGAGCGTCAAGTACGGGATCTGTCGCTGCCTCGGAGCGCCAGTGGCAAGGCTGCCCGAGCTGATCGACTCGCTGCGCCAGTACGGATACCGCCCCGGCCCGAGACAACGCCGGACCCACTGAGAGCGTCGGATCAGATGTGACAGCAGTTCGTCCCGCTGTCCCGTCCACCTGCCCTGAGGTGAAATTGTCACCTGAGCCGCCAGACCCAGAGGTTCTTGGTCCAGAACCGCCCCCCGACTCCGAGCTGCCCGCCGAGGGGGATGCCTCCCCGCCGCCGGGGCGGCCGCTCGGCCCCTGGCCGTTCTATCTGGGCTTTCTGGTGCTCATGGCCGCGGCCCTGCTGGTGACCCACTCGCTGTTTCACCGGAACTACCGACGCGAGCCCCCCGGCAAGCTCCAGGTGCAGGTGCGGTTCACCGGCCGCTCCTTCTTCATCACCAACCTGGATCGCACCACCTGGAACGGCATCCGGATCGTGATCCACGCCGGCAAGGACGCGGAGACCTACTCCACCTCGCTGGACAGCCTCTCCAGCAACTCCACCGCCACGATCCCGGCGCGGGACCTCACGAACTACATCCACGGGGTGCCGCTCGACCCCTCCCGCGACCGCCTGTGGGACTTCCTCATCGAGACCGCCTCCCCCAACCGGCGCTTTCTGTGGTCGGGGCCGTGGGGGGAGTTCCCGGAGCGCGACACGCTCAGGAAGTGACCCGGCGGCAGCCGGCTGAATTGGGCCGCGTTCGGCCGTTTACCCCTAAAGTACCCCTCGCGCGCACCGATACCTTCCTCATCACTCGGTCCCCGCCGCGCCCAGGGGCATCCTGCCCCCGCCTCGGTCGGCCGCGCCCGCGGGCCCGAAAGCTGAGGAGGACCTCCGGATGTACAACTCGAACACCTGGAAGTTCGTCACCCCGTCGTACCTGAACTCGCAGAAGTTCAAGGGCCTCAAGACCCCCACCCAGATCAAGAACTTCGCCATCAAGAACGACGTGCTGTGCGGCTGGTGGAAGAACACCGGCAGCAAGGGCAAGCACTTCCTGGTCGAGTTCAGCTCGTTCAAGAAGGCCTACCGGAACCAGGGCTGGAACGCCCGCACCACCACCGCGACCAAGTGGAACGCGCGCAAGAACACCACCTGGAACACGCGCAAGAACAACGCCTGGAACACCCGGAAGGCTACCAACCGCTGGCCGAACCAGAACACCGCCCGGCGCAACAACACCAACTGGAAGAGCCGGTACACCGCCCGCCGGCGGGCGGCGTAGCCGCGGCTGCGCCACGGCCGGCGCCGGCGGCGTGAGCCGCCCGCCTGCCGCGGGCGCGCGACAGATTGCAGCGTGCCTCACATCCGGGGCGGCGCCAGCCAGCGCCGCCCCGAGCGTATTCACGTGAAACGTCTGTGGCTGGCGGGAGAGCGGGCCGGCGGCGGCCTCCTCCGGCTGCCCGGCCCGCCGCTTGCACGCTCCTCGCGGGGTCGGGCCGAGGTAGAATCGACCTCATGGGCCCCGAGACGGTTGTATGACCTCTCGGCCGGACGCCCGGCGGCCCGCCATCTGGAGGAGTCTCGCCGTGAACGCCACCACGCTTCGTTGCCGCCTTGCGCTACATCTGTTGTTACCGCTCGCCCTGGCCGGCGCCGGCTGCCGCCCCGGCTCGACCGCCGGCAATCTGCTGGGCGGGCCCGCGCCCAATCGCGAGGCGAGTGGCAGCGTGGTGCTCGACGAGGATTTCACCGCCCGCCAGGTCTTCCCGGTGAACAACTGGTGGAACCAGGACGTGAGCCACGCGCCGGTGGACCCCAATTCCCAGGCCTACATCGACTTCATCAGCGGGCGGAGCCCCGCGCACCCCACCGCGGTCCGCAAGCTGCATCCCGACTTCGGGCCCCCGCCGTACGGGATTCCCTACGTGGGCGTCTCCGGCTCGCAGCCGCTCCTGCCGGTGGTCTTCGACCCGTACGGCGACGAGAGCGACCCCGGCTTCCTCGGCAACCCCGGCTACCCCGTGCCGGACGAGGCGCGCACCCAGCCCGGCTACATCGAGGGCGGAGTGGCGGGCGGCGGGAGCGACGGGGACCGCCACCTCCTGATCGTGGACCGGGACCACTGGCGGCTGTTCGAGACCTGGGCCACCCGCTGGGACGCCGCCTCCGGCAAGTGGCACGCCGGCTCCGGCGCGGTGTGGGACCTGGCCGCCAACGGGCGGCGGCCCGAGGGCTGGACCTCGGCCGACGCGGCCGGCCTCGCGATCTTCCCGGGCCTGGTGCGCTACGACGAGTACGCCGGCCCGAACCCCATCCGCCACGCCTTCCGCTTCACGGTGCGCGCCACCAACGGCTACGTGTGGCCGGCCTCCCACACCGCCGGCTCCACCCCCGGGGCCCCGCCGATGGGCCTGCGGCTGCGCCTCAAGGCCGCCAAGGACATCTCCGGGTTTCCACCCGAGGTGCAGCGGCTGTTCCAGGCCATGAAGACCTACGGGCTCATCCTGGCCGACAACGGCAGCGACATGTACATCCAGGGCACCATGGACGCGCGCTGGGACAACGATGTGCTCAACCCCGCCTTCGGCGCCCTCACCGCCGACGACTTCGAGGTCATCCAGCTGGGCTGGAACCCGGTGCCGGAGAGCGTGCCGTAAAGGCGAGGGCGGGGGTGGGGCCACGGCGCGCCTGCGCAGGGTCGCAGCCGAGCCCGGCGGGGGCAGCCCGCCCGCAGCGCTCCGCCTGGCGCGGTTTACCCGGTTCCACGCCGCGTGCTACGCTCCCGCGCGATCCCCCGACATGCCTGACCCCCGTTCCTGGAGAGCCCGATGGCGCGCCCCCGAGGTCCGCAGTTCCCCATCGAGACGCACCGGCTGGACAACGGGCTGACCGTCGTCCTGAGCGAGGACCACGGCGCCCCGGTGGTGGCCACCAACCTCTGGTACCACGTGGGCTCCAAGAACGAGCCGGCCGGCAAGACCGGCTTCGCCCATCTGTTCGAGCACCTGCTGTTCGAGGGCAGCCAGCACGTGCCCGACAAGTCCTACATCCCGACCATCCAGCGCCTGGGTGGGGACGTGAACGGCTCCACCGGGCCCGACACCACCGACTACTACGAGACGGTGCCCTCCGAGTACCTGCCGCTGGCTTTGTGGCTAGAGAGCGACCGCATGGGCTGGCTGGTGCCGGCGATGAGCCAGGAGAAGCTGGACAACCAGCGCTCGGTGGTGAAGAACGAGCGCCGCTGGCGCTACGACAACCAGCCCTACGGGCGCTGGCTGGAGCACTTCCTGGAGCTGGCCTACCCGGAAGGCTTCCCGTACCGCCACCCGGTGATCGGCTCCATGGAGGATCTGGACTCGGCCTCGCTGGCCGACGTGGAGCGCTTCTTCGAGACTTACTACGCGCCCGAGAACGCGGTGCTCTCGGTGGTGGGGGACTTCCGTCCCCGCGATGCCCTCCGGCGCGTGGAGAAGAACTTCGGCGCCATCCCCCGCGGGCCGGGCAAGCCGCCCGTGACCGCGGTGTTCCCGGGGCAGTCGGGCGAGCAGCGCCGGGTGGTGCCCGACCGGGTGCAGCTCCCGCGGGTGTACCTGGGCTTCCACGCCCCGGGCATCGGCGATCCGGGGATGTACCCGGCCTCGGTGCTCACCGACGTGCTCTCCGCGGGCAAGTCCTCGCGCCTCTACCTACGCCTGGTGTACGAGCAGCAGATCGCCCAGCACGCCAGCAGCTTCCTGTACCCGATGGAGCTGGACTCGCTGATCTTCCTGGAGGCCTCGGCCAAGCCGGGCGGCTCGCCGGAGGCGCTGGAGGCGGCGCTCCTGGCGGAGATCCGCGCGCTGCAGGAGGCCCCGCCGCCGGCGCGCGAGATGGAGCGCATCCGCAACCAGATCGCCACCCACCAGTACTTCGCGCTGCAGAGCGTGAACGGCCGGGCGGACCAGCTCTCGGAGTGCGCCATCCACTTCGGCGACGCCTCGCGCATGCTGACCGAGGTGGAGCGCTACCTCGAGGTCACCGCCGAGGAGGTCCAGGCGGCGGCGCAGCGCCTGCTGGTGCCGGAGAACCGCACCGTGGTGACGTTCGTGCCCCAGAACGGCGGCTCCGCGTGAGCCCGCTCGCGCCCCGCCCGCCGGGCGGACCGGCGGCCCTGCCCGGGGACGGCGGGTCCGACCGGCGCCCTCGCCCCCGGCCGCTGGTGCCGCGTGCCTACCGCTTCCCGAAGCCGGAGCGCGTGACCCTGGAGAACGGCCTGCGGTTGCTGGTCTCCACCCGCCCGCAGCTGCCGCTGGTGTCGCTGCTGGTGGGGGTGGAGGTGGGCGCCAGCGCCGACCCGCCCGGCGCGGAGGGCCTGGCGTACATGACCGCGCGGCTGCTCAGCGAGGGCGCCGGCAGCCGCACCGCCGCCGAGGTGGCGGAAGAGGCGGAGCAGCTGGGCGCCACGCTGGAGGCCAACGCCAGCTGGGACCTGACCGCCATCCGCCTGGCCACGGTGGGCTCCAATCTGGACGCGGCGCTGGCGCTGGTCGCGGACGTGGCCTTCCGGCCGCGCTTCGATCCGGCCGAGGTGCAGCGCGAGACTTCCCAGCGGCTGGCCGAGATCGTGAGCGACCGCGACAACCCGCGCCACGTGGCCGCCGAGCGCGGCGCGCGCTTCGTGTACGGGGCGCACCGCTACGGCGCCCAGCTGGCGGGCGACGAGACCTCCATCCAGCGGCTGTCCGCAGAGCGCCTGCGGGCCTTCCACGGCGAGCGCCACCGCGCGGACGCCTCGTTCCTGGTGCTGGTGGGCGACGTCACCCCGGAGCGCGGCGCCGAGCTGGCGCGCCGCCACCTGGGCCCGTGGCCGGCCGGCGCGCCGCCGCGCGTCCCGACGCCCGAGCCCGAGCCGCTGGGCCCCACGGTGATCCGCCTGGTGGACCAGCCGGGGGCGGCGCAGTCCGAGATCCGGGTGTCCCAGCCGGGGGTGCCGCGCACCGACCCGGACTACTTCCGGCTGCTGGTCATGAACGCGGTGCTGGGCGAGGCCTTCGGCTCACGCCTGTACTTCAACCTGCGCGAGAAGCACGGCTACACCTACGGCGTGAGTTCGTACTTCAGCATGCGCCGGGGGCGGGGCCCGTTCGTGGCCGGCGCCGGGGTGCACACGCCGGTGACCGACAAGGCGGTGGCCGAGTTCCTGCGGGAGCTGCGGGACATCTGCCGGGTGCCGCCCACCCGGCGGGAGCTGCGCGACGCCAAGGGCTTCCTGGCCGGCGGGCTGGCCGTGGAGCTGCAGTCCAACGGCAGCGTGGCGGACCGCATCGCCGAGGGCGAGATGTACGGCCTGCCGGACGACTACATGCACGCCTACCGGGACCGGATCTACGCGGTGACCGCCGAGGAGGTGCAGGCCGCGGCCGGCCGGGTGCTGCGGCCCGAGAACATGGTGGTCACCGTGGTGGGCGACGCGGCGGAGGTGCAGGCGAAGCTGGCGGCGCTCCGGCCGACGCAGGTGTTCGACGCCCTGGGCAACCCGAAGTAGCGCCCCGCGCCCGTAAAACGTCCGAGGGCGGCCCGGGAGCCGCCCTCGCGCGCTTCGGCGGGGGATCCGCGGCTCAAGGCCGCAAAGTGTGGGCCGGCTGCGGGCTCAGTGAGTCGGCGGTCGGGACAACCACCACGGAGTTCTCGCTGCCCCACGGGTTCGGCACGTACTTGTGCGCGAAGTCGTCGTTGTACCACTGCGACCCCACCTTGAACTTGTACTCGTATTCTCCCGGCCGGAGCAGCAGCTCCAGGCAGTGGGTGGAGTCGGGCCGGCGTTCCATGGGGTGGGAGCACTCGTCCCAGTCGTTGAAGTCGCCGACCAGACAGACCGTCTGGTCGGTCGCGTGGAGGAAGGCGAAGCGCACAGATCCGTTGGGCAGTAGCTCGACCATGAGGGACCTCGCTTAGTGCGGCGCGGCCACCCGGGACGTGGGCGCCTTGTTGGACCGCGCGTGTATCATGCGCCGCGGGCGCGGCGAGGTCAAGGATTGCTCGCGGGCGAGATCGTCCTTGCGGGCCGCCGCGCCCCCGCGAGCCCGGCCGGCGGGTGCCGCCGCGGCCCCCCGCGGGGGCCGGGCGAGCCGGCCCGCCGCTCATGTTGTGGTAGACTGCTGACGATAATAAGCGTCGGAGAGGCACATTCGGGAGGGGCGGGCGGCCGCGGTCCGGCGTCCGCCTCCGTGGCCCCCGCCTTGCACCAGTTCTCGCAGGTTGGGCGGGTCCCAGACCGGGCTGACAGCCCGCATTCATGCCGCACGCGCCCGACGGCGCGCCCTCGGAGGAGCCGTGAGCAGATTCAATCTCTTTGCCTGTGCCGCAGTTGCCCTGACCCTGGTGGGGTCCGGCTGCAGCAAGGGCGTGCTCAACCCGGGCGGCGGGGGGAACCCCACCGGCGGCGGCTGGGTTCAACAGAACCCTCCCGTCCACAACGACTTGCTGGCGGTCTCCTTCGCCGACACGCTGCACGGCTGGGCGGTCGGCGCGGCAGCCATCCTGCACACCTCCGATGGCGGGCGGACCTGGGTCAACCAGATGCAAAATGCCCCGCGCCAGGGCCTGATCTACTCCGGCGCGAGCGCGCCCGACAGCAACCACTGCTGGGTGGTTTCCGAGAGCGACGGCAGCATCCAGGCCACCGCCGACGGCGGGCGGAGCTGGATGATGCAGGACGCCGGCTCGGGCGGGGCCCTGTTCGCGGTGGCCTTCACCGACACCAGCCACGGGTGGGCCTGCGGCCAGCGCGTGGATCACGCCAACGCCCTCATCCGCTACACGCAGACCGGCGGGACGGTGTGGCAGGACGCCCAGACCACCGGCATCCCAATTCTGTACGCCCTCGGCGCCAGCCCGTTCCGGCTCATGGCGTGCGGCGTTCTGGGCACGGTGGCCACCTCCGACGCGCTGGGCCAGCAGTGGCAGAAGACCCCCTTGACCGGGACCACGCAGCAGCTCCAGGCCATCGCCATCCTGCCGTCCAGCGGCGGGCTCTCGGCGGTGGCGGGCGGAGTGGCGGGCGTCGGCAGCGTGCTCACTTCCACCGACGGCGGGGCCAGCTGGGGCACGGGCCAGCCACTGCCCGCGGGCTTGGACGTGGAGGGGATCACGATGGCCTCCTACACCGCCGGCTGGCTGGTGGGCAGCGGCGCCGGGCATGCGGAGATCGCCCGGACCGCCGACGGCGGGGTGAGCTGGATCACCCAGGCTGTGAGCTGGGGTCTGCCGCTGCGCGGCGTGTCCGCGGTGGACACCCGGCACGTGTGGGTGGTGGGGGACGGCGGAGCCATCTTCTACACCTCCAGCGGCGGCAACTAGGCCGGGATCCCGGATCCACCCGGCCCCTATCCTCGGGGGCCGTCCTCGCGTACATTGACCCCATGCAGACCCCCTGCCCATGGGCCGCCGTGGCGCGGGCTGCCGTCCTCGCCTGGGCCCTGGCCGCCGCGGCTGCCGCGCCGGCGGCCGCCGTGCCCGTCCCGGCCAGCGAGCTGCCGCCGCCCATTCCCACCAAGGGCCTGGACCGGGAGCCGGCGCTGGCCGCGTTCCTGGACCAGCTGGACTCCGGCTGGCGCTCCCTCCTGCTCAACCAGCGGCGCTGCGAGGTGCAGGCGCGCGAGTCCGACACCTGCGACCCGGTGCGCTGGAGCCAGGTGATCACCGAGTACCTGTCCACCCCCGAGTACGTGGACGCGGTCCGCCACCGGCGCGGCAAGGTGAAGTCGCCGGAGCTGGCGCTGCGCCTCGAGCGGCTGTGGCCGTGCATGGCGGAGGCGGTCTTCGAGCACGAGCCGTACCTGCACCAGGTGGGCGACCCGCTGCAGGACTCGGTGGTCACCTTCCGGGCCGCGGTGGGCGGGGTGCTGGTGAGCCGGGAGCAGGCCCGGGAGATCATGCGCCACGACGAGGACCGGGCCCGCCGGCGCGCCGCGTTCGAGAGCGTCGAACCGCTCTCGCAGAAGCTGGGGCCGGACCTGCGGGAGCTGATCCGGCGGCGGAACCTGGTGGCCCAGCGCCTGGGCTACGACGGGTTCGAGAGCCTGGCGCTGGAGGGCCAGGGCCTGACGCCGCGCCAGATGGAGGCGCTCGAGGACAGCCTCGACCTGCTCACCCGCGCGCCCTACCGCGAGCTGTGTGCGCACATCCGGGCGCGCCTGGGGGTGTTCCAGCTCCACGCCTGGGACCTCATCTACGGCCAGGGCCTCCTGGATGTGGTGGCCGACACCCTGCTGCGGGGCGACGCCCTGTCGCTGCGGCTCCGCTCGTTCATGGCCGGACTGGGCTTCAACCCGGACCTCTTGCCGGTGCGGGTGTTCTACCAGGTCAACTCGCCCTACGGGGCGCGCTGCCTGCCGGTGGACCCGCCGGTGGACGTGCGGCTGATGGTCAGCCCGCGCGACGGGCTGAACGGGGTGCTGTCGGTGTTCCACGAGTACGGGTGCGGGCTGCAGGAGACGTACCTGCCGGACCCGCGCCCGTCCACCCGGGCGCTGCCCGAGGTGTGGACCGAGGCCGTGGGGAACCTGTTCGGAGGCCTGCCGGTGGAGCCCGGCTGGCTGACCGGGGCCGCCGACCTGTCGGACTCCGCGGCCGCGGCGACGCGCCGCCGGTGGCTGGCGTCCCGGCTGCTGTCGGTGCGCAGCCTCTTGATGCTGTCGCGCTTCGAGCGCAACCTGTACCGGGACCCCGACTGCAACGCCGACAGCTTGTGGCGCGCGTGCACCGAGAAGTACCTTGAAGTGGAGGGCCCGGAGGCGTCGCTGTGGGCCTCCGAGACGCCCATCCTGGTGCAGCCGCTGAGCTACACCCGCCACCTGGCGGCGGAGGCCGTGGGTGCCCAGCTGCGGGCGGCGGTGCACCGCCAGTGCGCGCTGCCGGAGGGCGCCTGCCTGGGCAAGTTCCTGGAGCAGGAGGTGTACCGGCCGCTGGCGGGGCACTCCTGGCCCGAGGTGCTGCGCGGCGCCACCGGGGCCGCGCTGGGCGCGCGGGCGCTGGCGGACGAGTTGGGCGCCGCCCCCGCCCCGGGTGCCGGGACTCGAGGACCCTGATCGTGCGCGACGAGTTCGATCCCGAAGCCGAAGACCTCGAGGCGGGCGAGGGCGACCTCGACGACGCCGAGCTGGCCGGCCCGGGCGAGGACGAGCCGGCGGGGCCGGGCGGCCCGGCC
This sequence comes from Saccharimonadales bacterium (SeqCode), assembly GCA_035542815.1. Classification (GTDB taxonomy): domain Bacteria; phylum Eisenbacteria; class RBG-16-71-46; order RBG-16-71-46; family JACRLI01; genus JACRLI01. The sequence continues at coordinate 16,516 of DATKKS010000209.1, forward strand.
GACGGCGGGCCGGAGGAAGAGGACCTGTCCGGCGCGGCCGGCGGCGCGCGCCTGATCATCGTGGACGGCGAGGCCGTGGTGCGCGGCAACGCCACGCTGCTCGAGGCCTGGGTCCAGAATCCGGCCGAGGCCGTCTCCCGGCTGGTGAACCTGTTGAGCTGGGCCATGGCCCACCAGGGGGCCGAGTTCGCGCTGGTGATCGAGCCCGAGGCCCGGGTGGACGAGCGCGACGCCGCGGCCGCGCACGTGCGCCAGCACGTGCCCGAGGCGGGCCAGAGCGTGAGCCAGGCGGTGATCGCGCTGGCCGAGGAGGCGCGGGCCGCGGGCCGCCCGGCCACGGTGGTGACCTCCGACGTGGAAGTGGTCCGCTTCGCCGCCCGCGAGCGCATCCAGGCGGACTTGGCCGACCTGTTCGCGGCCAGCCTTCTGGGCGGGGAGTCGCCCGACGAGCAGGACGTGTTCGAGAAGCCCGCCGGCCTCTCGGCCAAGGAGAGCGCCGAGTGGGACGCGTTCGTGGTGACGTGGAAGGGGCTGAAGAAGCCCTGACGGGAGTGGGAATCGGCGCGCGGGCGGCGCGAGCGGGACCGGAAGACCTGGAGCGAGGCTGACGCGCGGCGGGGGCGGCCCGATGGGCCGCCCCCGCGACGTTGCGTCCAACCCCGCGCCGGCTCAGGTGCCGGTTCGGCGCACCGGCACCTGCACGCTGCTCTGCAGGTGGAGCGTCAGCTTCTGGCCCGCCGGCAGTTCCATCGACTTGCCGCGCTGCGCGAGGGCCGCGCCGCCGCCTGCCACCGCGCCGATGGCCACGCCCTTCTTGGTGTTGCCCGAGAGCTTGCCGAGGATGCCGCCGATCAGGGCGCCCGCGCCGACGGTGGCCACGTCGCGCGTGGTGGTGCCGGCCGCCTCGAAGGTGTCGGCCTTGGCGTCGATATCCACGGTCTGGCCGCTGTTCAGCCCCAGCTTGTCGTAGGCCAGGATCAGCTTGGCCTTGGCCTTGCCGCGCTTGGAGGCCTCGGCGTAGGCCACGTGCCCGAGCACCCGGGTGCTGGCCGGCAGGATGACCCTGCCGTCCACGGTCCAGGCGGTGGCCAGCTCGGCGGTGAAGTTGTCCCCGACGTTGCTGGTCTCGCTGGAGAGGGCGGTGGTGAGCGTCATGTCGCCGCTCTGGCCCGCGGGCAGCGTGGCGTAGGTGACCTTGGGCGCCGCCGGCACCGCCGCCTGCGGCTTCTTCGCGGCGGTCCGGCCGGCCTCGGACTTGCCGCTCGCGGCCTGGCGGGCCTTGGGCTTCTCGCCGGGCGGGGCGTTGCCCGGGAGCGGCTGGCCGCCCCGCTCGCGCTCCGACATCTTGCCGGAGGTGTCGGCGGCGCCGCCCGCCGGAGCCTGGGCGTTCTGCTGGGCCAGGGCGGAGTCGGACGGCGTGCCGGCGGTCGCGGCGGGTTCCTTCTTCGCGCAACCGGCCAGGGCCAGCGCCACGGCGAGAACCACCAGGCCGGTCACGATCCACAGGCGTTTCATCATCGAGCCTCCTTGGGGGGGAGCGGGCGGGCCGCGCGGTCCCGCGCGCGGCGCTTGGCGGGGGGCGGCCGCCGTCATCGAGGCCCAGTCTACGTCGCGGCCCCGGGGCGAGCAAGCGAGGGCGCCAGGGTTGATCTGTAATTCGTTTATTTTCAAACAGTTGTCACGCAGCACCGGCGCTGCCCCGGGGGCCGCGTTTCCCCGGCGGGGGCCGGGGGCTATACTCCTGCCCGCGTGCGCGGAGGCCGCGGCGTGGGGGCCCGGGCTTCGGCCAGGTCGCCCGCGACGGCCGGACTTCGCGCCCCGCCCCCGCGAACGTCAGCGACAGGAAAGGAGCCGCGGCCTGGCCATGTCGCCCCTCACCAACCCGTTCGATTTCGCCCGCCGCCGCGAGCTGGCGGTGCGCAGCCGCATCCAGACCGAGGTCCTGGGCCAGGTGTTCCGGGTGCTGGGCTGGGCGGTGCTGCTGGGCGCGGCGCTGTGGGTGTACCTGCCGAGCGTGCGCGGGGAGCTGGTGTGGGACGACTTCGCCCGCACCGGCATCACGCCGCCCGCCAGCCCCTTCCGCGACGTGCTGGTCTTCGACCGGGAGGCGGGGCCGGGCCCGGAGAACTACCGCCCGCTCACCCAGCTCTCGTTCCGGCTGGACCAGCTGCTGGGCGGCTCGCCGGCGCAGTACCACCTGCACTCCATCCTGCTGCATCTGATCAACATCGTGCTGGTGATGGCGGTGGGCCGCTCGCTGGGGCTCACCCGGGGCGCGGCCTGGCTGGCGGCGCTGTTCTTCGGGGTGTACCCGCTGGGCAGCGCGGCGGTGGGCCACGTCGCGGCGCGCGCGGAGGTGCTGGCGCTGGTGTTCGTCCTGGGCGCCTACCTGCTGCACGCCTCCGGCCGCTGGCGCTACCAGCCGGCGGCGGTGGTGTGCTTCGCGCTGGCGGTGCTGGCGCGGCCGTCCGCGGCCGGGGTGGGGCTGCTGTTCCTGGCGTACGAGCTGCGCCGGGGGCGCTCGTGGCGCGGCCTGCTGGCCCGGCTGGTCCCGTACGCGCTGGTCGGCGCGGTGACCGTGGCGGTGGTGCGCCAGCGCCTGGGCACGCTGGGCTTCATGTCGGCCCGCGAGGGCCAGCTGATGGACCTGGCGCGCACCGGCGCGGTGGCCTTCTACCACCTGTTCCAGCAGATGCTCCGCCCGTTCGCGGTGGCGGAGCCCTCGGTGCTGAGCTTCCGCGCGGAGAACCTGGTGCCGTGGGTGCGCAGCTGGTCGGAGCCCGAGATGCTGGCCGGCCTGGCGTTCTCGCTGGGCTACCTGGCGGCCACCTGGCTCACGCTGCGCGGCAAGGGCCGGGCGTTCGTGCCGCTGGTGGCGGTGCCGGCGCTGTGGCTGCCGCTGGACAGCCTGTTCTTCGGGCGGGCCTTCGACCTCACCCGCAACGTGTACGCCCCGTCCGCCGCGTTCGCGCTGCTGCTGGCCCTGGTGGTGGAGCGCGCCGGCTTCGAGCCGCGCGCCGGGCACCTGCGCCGGGGCGTGGTCGGCGGGGCCGCGGCGGTGCTGGTGCTGGCGTTCATGGTGGCCTCGCAGGTGCGCCTGGGGGTGTGGCGGGACGCGGGCAGCGTGTACCTGGAGGCGGTGGCGCGCTACCCTTCGGTGCCCGCCTACCACGCGGCCTACGGCACCTGGCTGGCCCGGCACGGGGACGAGCTGCCGGCGGTGGACGAGCTGCGCCACGCCATCCAGATGGACCCCGGCTCCTCCGCGGCGCACTTCAACCTGGGCCTGGTGCAGATGTCCCTGGCGCGCTACGGGGAGGCGGCGGTGGAGTTCGGGCGCTGCGCCGCGCTGACCCCCGCGGATGCCGAGGCGTGGTACCGGCTGTCCCTGGCGGAGCGGGGCAACGCCAGGCCCGACGCGGCGCTGGCCGCCGCGGAGCGGGCGGTGTCGCTGGACGGCACGCGGGCCGAGCACCACCTGGCGCTGGCCGCGGCCCGGCTGGACCGCGGGGACTGGACCGAGGCCGAGGCCGAGGCCCAGCGCGCCATCGCGCTGGATTCCCGCGACGCCCCCGGCTACACGCTGCTGGCTTCGGTGCTGCGCCGCACCGGCCGGCTGGAGGCGGCGGTGGCCACCGCGGACCGCGCGGTGCGCCTGGAGCCGCGCAGCGCCACCGCGGTGCTGGAGCGCGGGCGCTGCCTGGCGGCGGCCGGGCGGAGCGCCGAGGCGCTGGAGGACCTGGAACGCTACATGACGCTGGTGGCCCGGCCCGAGCGGGCCGCCGTCCAGCTGCGCGACGAACTCAAGAAGCGGTTGGGGCCGTAGAGCGGGTCCGGTCGAACCGGTTCCCAAGGAGGAAGGCATGCCCAGGAAGCGCCCCATGCGGCTCGAGGACCTGTTCCGCCTGAAGGTGGTGGGGCGGGTGGCCATCTCGCCCGACGGCCGGCAGGTGGCCTTCGAGCTCAAGCGGCTCGACGCCAAGGACAACCAGAACTACACCCAGATCATGCTGGCCGACGTGGCGCGCGGCTCGGTGCGCGCGCTCACCCACGGCAAGCACGCCGACACCCGGCCGGGGTGGTCGCCCGACGGCACCCGCCTGGCGTTCCTCTCCAACCGCGACAAGACCACCTGCCTGTGGGTGCTGCCCATGACCGGCGGCGAGCCGCGGCGGGTCACCGACCGGGACGGCCACGTGCACGACTTCGCCTGGTCGCCCGACGGGCGCCGCTTCGCCTGCATCTACCAGCCGCTCACCGAGCGGGAGAAGCTGGAGCGCGACGGCAAGCGCGACGAGGTCGCCCGGATGCCGCAGTTCAAGCACATCACCCGGCCGTTCCACAAGCTGGACGGCGCGGGCTGGTGGAACGGACAGCACCCCCACGTGCGGGTGGTGGGCGCCGCCGGCGGGCGGGCCCGCCAGGTCACCTCGGGCGCCTTCGACGACTCCGAGCCGCGCTGGAGCCCCGACGGCCGGTGGGTGTCGTTCGTGTCGAACCGCGTCCCGGAGGGCGACTTCAACCAGGAGAACACCGACATCTACGTGGTGCGGGCCTCGGGCGGGCCGGCCCGCAAGCTCACCCGGATGCAGGGCGGCTGCCGCGGCCACGCGTGGTCCCCGGACGGACGGACCATCGCCTACGTCGGCAACGCGGCCAAGCGCGGCATGGGCTGGAAGCACATGGACCGCATCTGGCTGGTGCCGGCGGCCGGCGGCCGGCCGCGGCTGCTCACCCGCGAGATCGACAACCCGTGCTACAGCGCCACCCTGGGCGACGTGGCCGGGCAGACCTTCGAGCCCCTGCCGCCGGTGTGGTCGCCGGACGGCTCGCGGCTGTACTTCCCGGTGAGCGAGCACGGCTCGACCCGCCTGTACAGCCGTTCGGTGCGCCGCGCGGACCTGCGCTGCGAGGTGGGCGGCGAGGTGAACATCTACAGCGTGCAGCGCTCCGGGCGGGGCGGGCCGCTGGCGCTGGCCCTGGGCACCGCCACCGACCCGGGCGACGTGTACGTGGCCGATCCCGCGGACGGCTGCCGCCTGCGCCGGCTGAGCGAGGTGAACGCGGCGGCCCTGCGCGGGGTGCGCGTGTCCGCGCCCGAGCCGTTCCGGGTCCGCTCCGGGGCGGTGACCCTGGAGGGCTGGGTGCTGAAGCCGCCCGGCTTCCGGCCCGGCAGGAAGTACCCGGCCATCTTGGAAATCCACGGCGGCCCGTCGGCCCAGTACGGCAGCGCCTTCTTCCACGAGATGCAGTGGCTGGCGGCGCTGGGCTACGTGGTGGGCTTCGGCAATCCGCGCGGCAGCTCCGGCTACGGCCTCAAGTTCATGAGCTGCACCCACGCCCGCTGGGGAGTGCTGGACTACCAGGACGTGATGCGCCTGGCCGACTGGCTGTTCGCCCGGCCGTACGTGGACCGGAAGCGCGTGGGCGTGACCGGCGGCTCCTATGGCGGCTACATGACCAACTGGCTGGTGACCCACACCGACCGCTTCCGCGCCGCGGTGACCCAGCGCAGCGTGGTGAACATGGAGTCCATGTACGGCACCAGCGACTACGGCTTCGCCATCGCCGGGGACTTCGGGGGCACCCCCTGGCGGAACGTGGAGACGCTGCGCCGCCAGTCCCCGCTGCGGTACGTGCAGAACTGCCGCACCCCGCTGCTGATCGAGCACGAGGAGCAGGACCACCGCTGCCCCATCGAGCAGGCCGAGCAGCTCTTCACCGCCCTCAAGGTGCTGGGGCGCGAGGTGGAACTGGTGCGCTTCGAGGGCGAGTCGCACGGGCTGTCCCGAGGCGGCCGGCCCCAGAACCGGGCCGAGCGGCTGCGGAGGATCGCGGCCTGGTTCCAGCGGCACATGCGACCCTAATGCTCTGGCGTGAGTGAGCTTGGACGAAGCCCGGCGGGGGCGAGGCCGGCCTCTTCGGGGTATACTTTTTGCCCGGCTTATGGTATACTATTGAACCGTTGAATTCGGTCCTTGGTCGGTGGACCTTTGTACGATGCCAGGGAGGCTCCCCACCCCCCGATCCGCATACAGTTCGCGTCTCGCGCAGTCATATCCGCGCCGCCACGGGTTCGGCCACAAAAGGAGTTGTCATGGACCGTGCGACCCGCTGTCCGGTTCTGCGAACCGCCTCGGCGCTGCTGCTCCTCGGCAGCCTCGCGCTGCTGGCGGGGGCGAGGCCGGCCGCCGCGCAGAACGGGGCCAAGTACGTCGGCTCTGAGGCCTGCAAGGACTGCCACGACACCGAATTCGGCCAGTTCCGCACCAACCCGCACGGGCGCGCGGCGGCCGACAGCGCCCTGGTGGGCAAGATCGTGGGGTGCGAGTCCTGCCACGGCCCCGGCTCGCTGCACGTCGCCGCCGGGGGCAACGCCGACGACCCCGGCTTCAAGAGCATCCGCAACCTGAAGACCATGAAGGCCGCCGACGCGTCCGCGGTGTGCCGCACCTGCCACACCGGCGGGGAGCAGTTCTACTGGGACCACGGCGTGCACGCGCGCAACGACGTCGCCTGCGTGGACTGCCACACCATCCACCACTCCAAGCCCGGCAAGACCTCGGCGCTCCTGCCCAACCCGGACATCAACCAGGTGTGCCTCCGCTGCCACACCGACCGGCGCGCCCAGATGGCCCGCAGCGCCCACATGCCGCTGCGCGAGGGCGGCATGAGCTGCGTGGACTGCCACAACCCGCACGGCTCTCCCGCGCCCAAGCAGCTCCGGGCGGCCTCGGTCAACGACCTGTGCTACACCTGCCACGCCGACAAGCGCGGCCCGATGCTGTGGGAGCACCCGCCGGTGCGGGAGAACTGCCTCAACTGTCACGACCCGCACGGCGGGAACAACCCGCGGATGCTGGTCAGCCGCACCCCGTACCTGTGCCAGCGCTGCCACGACGGCACCCGGCACCCCAGCTCGCCCTACGATCCCAGCGCCCTGACGGCTCGCAGTAATCGCCTGGTCAACCGCGCCTGCGTGAACTGCCACGCCAATATTCACGGATCGAACCACCCGTCGGGCCGAACCTTCCTCAGGTAGGAGGCTGGATCCATGACCAAGACGCAGAGGATGCGTGGTGTGTTGGTCGCGGGCGTGCTCGCCGTGAGCCTGGCGGGCGCGGCCTCCGTGCGTGCGGAGGGCGACTTTCTGACCTTTGGCTCCCAGTGGCTGAACCAGACCGCGCCGGAGGCCAAGTACACCGAGTACCGCGAGCTGCCCAAGGGCGCGTTCCTGAAGAACTTCCTGCTCACCCGCGAGCTGGGCCGCAACCAGTTCTCGATCTACGGCGAGAACGCGCTCCAGACCGACCAGGCCACCCGGATGCGCTGGCACAACGGGGTGCGCTGGAACCTGGAGCTGGGTTACTCCGAGATCCCCCACAACTTCAGCTTCATCGCCAAGTCCCCCTGGACCCAGGTCAGCCCGGGCGTGTTCCGGCTGCCCGACTCGGCCCAGGCGGCGGTGCAGAAGAAATCCAGCGCCTACCGCAACGTGATGACCGACCTCCTGGCCGGCGCGCCGACGCAGTCGGTGGGCATCGAGACCGACATCTCCACCGCGCGCCTCAAGGTGCGCCCCATCGAGGGGCTGCTGCTCGACGCCCGCGCCACCCGGCGCGAGCGCACCGGCGAGAAGGCCTTCGGCGCGTCCATGGGCTTCAACGACTCGTACGAGCTGACCGAGCCGGTGGACCAGCGCATGGCGGACGCCGACGTCCGGGCGGACTACTGCTACCGGCGCCTGAACGTGCAGGCCTCGGTGGGGATGTCCGAGTTCGACAACCACGTCCAGCGGATCCTGTTCGACAACCCCAGGCGGCTGAACGACGGCGAGACCGAGGGGCCCGCCGAGTCCCAGCTGTCCCTGTACCCGGACAACCAGGCGCTGCGGGGGAACCTGATGGTGGGGGTGGAGCTGCCCCACCAGAGCGTGTTCACCGCCGCGGCGGGCATCTCGCGCGCCGAGCAGGACCAGCAGTGGCTGCCGTACACCATCAACAAGAACCTGGTGTACATCGACTCGCTGACCCACCCGGGGCTCAAGGACACCTTCAACGTGCTCAAGACTTTCGCCCTGCCGGACTCCAACACCCACGCCAAGGCGGTCACCCGCACCGTGGACATGCGCCTCACCTCCCGGCTGCTGCCGGAGGTCTCCGCCACGCTCCACTTCCACTCGTACCGCTACGACAACCAGACCCCCTCGGTGACCTTCCCCGGGGAGATGCTGTTCGACATGTCGTGGACCGCGGGGGACATCTCCCCGGACCGGCTGGGCAGCGGCAACCGGTCCGCGGGCCTGGACGTGAACCTGGATCCCGTGCGGCAGGTGAAGCTGGACCTGAGCTACGAGCTGCGCGAGCGGGACCACCCGGACCGCGAGCTGTTCCGCGACACCGAGAACTGGTTCGCGGCCAAGGCCCGGGTGAAGCCCCTGGACCGGGTGAACCTGACGCTGAAGGGCCGCTTCGAGCACGCCCGCCGGCACGGCGCCCTGGACACCGACGCGCTGCTCGAGCCGCCGGACTCGGTGGAGCAGCCCGGGCTGCGCCGCTACGACCTGGCGGACCGCACCCAGAATCTGTTCGGCGGGGGCGCCACCTGGACCGACGGCAGGTGGGTGGACCTGTCGGCCGACCTCTCGTACCTGCGCAACGACTACCCGCCCAGCGACACCACCCAGCGCCTGTACGGGCTGATGGGGGACACCCTCACCACGCTCACCCTGGGCGCCACCGTCCACGCCACCGAGCAGCTGGACTTCCACGGCGGCATCGGCATGGGGTGGCACTACTACGGCCAGCGCTCGCACCTCGCGAACCACGCTGCACCCATTGACACCGTCCCCAGCACCGACTGGAGCGTGCACGCGCGGGACAAGAACTACTACTGGTTCGCGAGCCTGGACTGGCGGCCGCTGGGCGAGAAGCTGGCGGTGAACGCGTCCTTCGAGTTCAGC
>DATKKS010000210.1:0-8818 GCA_035542815.1 Saccharimonadales bacterium (SeqCode)
TTGGGGAGAGAGGGACACGACCGGAACGGCATCTCGGCCCGGGGCGCCGGGCGCGACCAGCGTAAGCCGCCGCGCGGCCCGCAGGCAACGTGCGCCGCGCCGCGCCCCGGCGGACCGCCCGCCCCGGGCGGCGGGCCCTGACACTCGGAGGAGCGAGGGTTGTCCATCCTGGTAGCCATCAGCGGCGCCTCGGGCGCCGCCTACGCGGTGCGGTTCCTGGAGCGCTGCCCCGGCGAGAAGGACCTCATCGTGTCCCGCTGGGCGCGCGAGATCCTCAGGGACGAGACCGGCCTGGGCCTCGAGGAGCTCCGCCCCCGGGTGCGCCGGCTGTTCCCCGAGAACGCCATGGCCACCCCGCCCGCCTCGGGCTCGCACCGCTACCGGGCGATGGTGGTGATCCCGTGCAGCGTGGCCACCCTGGCGCGCATCCGCCACGGCCTGGCCGACACCCTGATCACCCGGGCCGCCGAGACGATGCTCAAGGAGCGGCGCCGGCTGGTGCTGTGCGTGCGGGAGTCGCCGCTGTCCACCGCGGCGCTGGAGAACGCCGCCTGGCTGTCCCACGAGGGGGTGGTGGTGATGCCCTGCGCGCCGCCCTTCTACAAGCACCCCCGGACGCTGGAGGAGGCGGTGGACCACTTCGTGGACAAGGTGCTGGGGGTGCTCGGCCTGGAGGACCCGCGGCCGTTCGAGGGGCTGCGGCGGGAGCCCGCCGGGGCGCCTCCCGGCGCCCGGCCGGAGGGGGCGGACCCCGGCGCCGGGGCGGAGGGAGAGAGCGGGGAATGAGCTTCCGCAGCCTGCGCGACTACCTGGCCGCGCTGGAGCGCGACGGCGATCTCCGGCGGGTCGCGGCTCCGGTGAGCCCGCACCTGGAGATCACCGAGATCGCCCGGCGCCTGGTGCGCGACGGCGGTCCGGCGCTCCTCTTCGAGCAGGTCGAGGGCGCGGATTTCCCCCTGGCCATCAACCTGTTCGCCACCGACCGGCGCGTGGAGCGGGCCCTGGGCGGCCACCCGGCCGAGCTGGGGGAGGCCTTCACCCGCCTGGCGGGGGCGCTCCAGCCCCCGCGCCCCGGGGCGCTGTGGCGCGAGCGCGCCACGCTCCGGCGGGTGCTGGCCATGCGGCCGCCGCGCCTCGCGCCCGGCCCGGCGCAGGAGGTGGAGGAGGCGCCCGACCTGGACCGCCTGCCCATCCTCACCTGCTGGCCCGGGGATGGCGGGCCGTTCCTCACCTTCCCGCTGGTGCTCACCCGGAGCCCCGCGGACGGGCGGCGCAACCTGGGCACCTACCGCCTGCACAAGTTCGACGCGCGCACCACCGGCGCCCACTGGCAGATCATGAAGGGCGGCGGCTACCACTATGTGGAGGCCGAGCGGCGGCAGGCGCGCCTGCCCATGGCGGTGGTGCTGGGCGGCGACCCGGCGCTGATGTTCGCCGCGGTGTGCCCGCTGCCCGAGGGGGTGGACGAGGTGGCGTTCGCCGGCTTCCTGCGCGGCTCGCCGGTGCCGCTGGCGCGCGCGCGCAGCATCCCGCTGGAGGTGCCGGCGGAGGCCGAGTTCATCCTGGAGGGCGAGGTGCCGCCGGGCGAGCGGCGCCTGGAGGGGCCCTTCGGCGACCACTTCGGCCACTACTCCGCGGCCGCGCCGTTCCCGGTGTTCCACCTCACCCGGGTCACCCGCCGGCGCGACGCCATCTACCCGGCCATCGTGGTCGGCCAGCCGCCGATGGAGGACAAGTTCCTGGGCGACGCGGTGCAGCGGCTGTTCGGGCCGGTGCTGCGGGTGCTGCACCCCGAGCTGGCCGACCTGTGGACCTACTACGAGACCGGATTCCACAACCTGCTGGTGATGTCGGTGGACTCGCGCTACGCCAAGGAGGGCGTGAAGACCGCGCTGTCGCTGCTGGGCGAGGGGCAGCTCGGGTTGACCAAGGTCGCGGTGGTGGTGGACCCCGACGTGGACGTGCGCGACTTCGGCGCGGTGCTGCGGGCGCTGGGCGCGAACTTCCGGCCGCAGGAGGATTTCCTGCTGCTCCCGGGCCTGCCGCTGGACACCCTCGACTTCACCTCCTGCCGCATGAACCTGGGCTCGCGCATGGTCCTGGACGCGACCCGGCGGCGCGACGGCGCCACCCTGCAGGTGGTGCCGGAGGAGCCGGAGACGACGCCGGAGCCCGCCGCAGGCGGCGGGCCGGGGGAGCGCGCGCGCGGCCGCGGGCCGGGCGGAGTGGACCCCCGCCAGGTGGACCCGCGGATCCGCGCCGCGCGGGTGGCCGAGGGCGTGTGGCTCACGGTGCAGGTGGAGCGCGACGCCCGGGAGGTGCTGCGGAAGCTGCTGGAGGCGCCCCTGGACCCGGCCATCCGGTTCGTGGCCGCGGTCAGCCCGGACGTGCCGCTGGACGACCCGGTGCTGTGGCTGTGGGGCATGTTCACGCGGTTCGACGCCGCGCGGGACGTGTTCTTCGAGCGCTGCGAGCTGGCCGGCGCGGCGGCGGTGCCGCGCGGCCGGATGGCCCTGGACGCCACCTGGAAGCCGGGCTTCCCCGAGCCCCTTTCGATGACCCCGGAGATCGTGCAGCGGGTGGATCGCCGCTGGCGGGAGTACGGTTTGTAGGCGCGGCCGCGGCCCCGCGCGGCGCCGGGTGCGTCCCGGCGGCGGGGCCCGGACGCATTCTCTTCACCCCCGCGGGCGGCCGGGCGGCCGCCCGCAAGTCACAAGGAGCATCCATGCGCAACGCGATTCTCGCGGTCCTGGCCGCGGCCCTGGTCCTCTCGGGCTGCGGCGGCTACAAGAAGACCCAGGCGGGCGACTACGGCACGTCCGCGTCCGCCGCCTCGTCCAGCTCGGCCAGCGCCGGCGCGGCGGCGAGCGCGCCGGCCGCCACCTCCGCCGGTGCGGGCGCAGCCACCCCCGCCCCGGCGGCCGCGCCCGCGGCCACCGGCGCTCCGGCGGCGGCCGGCCCGCCGCGGATCAAGGTGGAAACCAGCCTGGGCACCATGGTGTTCGAGCTGTGGCCGGACAAGGCGCCCAAGACCGTGGACAACTTCCTCAAGCTGGCGCGCCAGGGCTTCTACGACGGCACCCTGTTCCACCGGGTGGAGAGCGGCTTCGTGATCCAGGGCGGCGACCCCAACACCAAGAGCGGCGATCCCTCCACCTGGGGCCAGGGCGGGCCGGGCTATCGGTTCGAGGACGAGCCGGTGCAGGGGGACTACGTGAAGTACTCCCTGGCGATGGCCAACTCCGGACCCAACACCAACGGCAGCCAGTTCTTCGTGTGCACCTCGGACCTCACCAACAAGCTGCCCAAGCGCTACAATCTGTTCGGCCGCGTGGTGGAGGGCACGGCCACCGTGGACGCCATCGACGCGGTCCCGACGGAGGTGGTCCTGGGCGGGATGCACCGCCCGGTCACCCCGGTGAAGGTCCTCCGCATGACCGTGGCCCCGTAGGGGCGCACGGCAGTGCGCCCGGCCCTGCGCATGGCAGTGCGTCCGCACCGTGGGGGCGCATGGCAATGCGCCCGGGGCGGCGCCCGCACCCTGAATCGGCGCGAGAGCGGCCGGCCGGCCGCCCTCGCCGCACCCTGCAACCTGGAGGACCGATGCCTGAGAATCCCGCGCCGCGCGTGAAGCTGGAGACGAGCCACGGCGAGATGGTGGTGGAGCTGTTCCCGGACAAGGCCCCCAAGACGGTGGCCAACTTCCTCAAGCTGGTGCGGGAGGGCTTCTACGACGGCACCCTGTTCCACCGGGTGGAGAGCGGCTTCGTGATCCAGGGGGGCGACCCCAACACCCGGGCCGGCGCGCCCGGCACCTGGGGCACCGGCGGCCCCGGCTACCGGTTCGAGGACGAGCCGGTCCAGGGCGAGTACGTGAAGGGTACGCTGGCGATGGCCAACGCCGGCCCCAACAGCAACGGGAGCCAGTTCTTCGTGTGCACCTCGGACCTGCGCGGGATGCTGCCGAAGAAGTACAACCTGTTCGGCCAGGTGGTGGAGGGCATGGCCACCGTGGAGGCCATTGACTCGGTGCCGGTGGTGGCGGTGCCCGGCGGCACGCACCGGCCCAAGGAGCCGGTGAAGGTCTCGCGGGCCACCGAGGTCGGGTAGCGGCGCCCGCGCCGTTGACGCCCCGGCGCATCTAAGCTATCCAGAACTCACCCGATGTCCGTCCCTGGCCGGTCCCCCGGAGGTGGAATGCCCGAGGTCTCGCTGGACCTGGAGTTCGCTGATCCTTCACTTGAACTGATCGCGGACAAGGTGCTGTCCGGAAAGAGGTTGACTCGCCAGGACGGAGAGCACCTGTTCGCCAGTCCGGACTTCCTGGGGGTGGGCCGGCTGGCCGACCACGCACGCCAGCTGCGGCACGGGCTGAGCACCTACTTCGTGCTCAACCGGCACATCAACCCCACCAACATCTGCGTGCTGTCGTGCCGGTTCTGCGAGTTCCAGGCCAAGCCGGCCGATTCGCGCGCCTACGAGCTGACCCTGGACGAGATCCTGGCCCGGTGCGCGGGTGACATCCGCGAGGTGCATATCGTCGGCGGCCACCACATCGGCTGGCCGTTCGAGAAGTACGTGGGCATCGTGCGCGCCATCCACGAGGCCTACCCGCAGCTGCAGATCAAGGCCTGGACCGCGCCCGAGATCGACTTCTTCACCAAGATCACCCGGAAGTCGGTGGAGGAGGTGCTGGGCATCCTGCGCGAGGCCGGCCTGCTGACCATGCCCGGCGGCGGGGCCGAGGTTTTCAGCGAGCGGGTGCGGCGCGAGCTGTTCAAGGGCAAGATCGGCGCCGACCGCTGGCTGGACATCCACCGCCGCGCCCACCGCCTGGGCTTCCGGACCAACTGCACCATGCTGTACGGGCACATCGAGACCCATGCCGAGCGCGTGGAGCACCTGCTGCGGCTGCGGGAGCTGCAGGACGAGACCGGCGGGTTCCAGGCGTTCGTCCCGCTGGCCTTCCAGCCCGGCCGCACCGGGCTGGTGCGCCGCGCGGCCTCGGCGGTCGAGGACCTGCGCACCGTGGCCGTCGCCCGGCTGCTGCTCGACAACGTCCCGCACCTCAAGTCCTACTGGGTGATGCTGGGGGAGGACACCGCCTCGGTGGCGCTGCAGTTCGGGGCCGACGACCTGGACGGCACCATCGGGGAGGAGAAGATCGTGCACGCGCACCGGGACCAGGCCCGCTCCGCGGTGGGCCACACCCGCGACGAGCTGGTGCGCATGATCCGCGAGGCCCAGCGCGTGCCGGTGGAGCGGGACGCGCTGTACGGCGTGGTGGGGACCTTCGCGTGAGCCGGCCCGCCCGCCCGGCTCCGTGCGCTGCGCCGCCCCGGGGCGCGGCGGGCGGCCGGCGGCCATGATCCCGCAGCTCACCGGGCGCCGCACCTCGGTGGGGCGGATCGCCTACCTCAACACCGACCCCTTCTTCGAGGCGCTGGACCTGGGCGACGCCGAGGTGGTCGCCGCGCCGCCGCGCGAGCTGGCGCGGCTGTGCCGCGAGGGGCGCCTCGACGCGGGCGCCCTGCCGGTGGCGGAGCTGTTCCGGATGGAGGAGGCGTTCGAGCCCCTGGGCCAGATGGGCATCGCGGTGGCCGGGCCGGTGGACAGCGTGCTGTGTTTCGCGCGGGTGCCGTTCGAGCAGCTCGGGGGCCGGGAGGTGGCGCTCACCGCCGACAGCTCCACCTCGGTGTGCCTGCTGCGGCTGCTGCTGGAGCAGCACCTGGGGGCGCGGCCGGCCGCCTACCGGCGCGGGCCGGCGGAGCGGGCGGACGCCTTCCTTGCGATCGGCGACACCGCGCTGCGCCTCGGCCACGCCGGGGCGGCGGGTTTCCCCCACGTGCTGGACCTGGCGCGCGCGTGGCAGGCGTGGCAGGGGCTGCCGTTCGTGTTCGCCCGCTGGGCGGTGCGCCGGGCCCTGCCGGAGGCCGAGAAGCGGGCGCTGGCGGTTGCGCTGTCGCAGGCCCTGGACCGCGGCCTGGAGCGGGCCGGCGACATCGCGGCCCGCCGCAGCCCGGACCTGGGGGTGCCCGCCGCGAGCCTGGAGGCCTACCTCCGGCGCTTCCGCTACCGCTTCGGCGAGGAGGAGGCCCGGGCGGAGGCGCGCTTCCGGCAGCTCCTGCACGACCACCACCTCGACGGGTTCGATCCCCGGTAGGCCCGGGCCGCGCGCTGCGGAGGGACTCTTGAACGACACCGTCTCGCTCAGCTCGATCCGCTCCAAGGTGGAGGCCGGCGGGCGCCTCACGCCCGCGGAGGGCCTGCACCTGCTGACGGAGGCGCCGCTGGTGCCGCTGGGCCAGCTGGCGCAGCGCGAGCGCTTCCGCCGCCACCCCGAGCCGGTGGTCACCTACGTGGTGGACACCAACCCCAACTACACCAACGTGTGCGAGACGGACTGCCTGTTCTGCGCCTTCTACCGGAAGCCGGGCGACCCGGACGCCTACCTGTACACGGTGGAGGAGATGGTGGAGCGGATCCGGCAGCACGCGCAGCTGGGGGCCACCACGGTGCTGCTGCAGGGCGGGAACCACCCGGGCCTCACCCTGGACTACCACGTGGCGCTGGTGCGCGAGTGCCGCCGGCAGGTGCCCGGCGTCACCCCGCACTTCTTCTCGCCGCCGGAGATCCGGACCCTGGCCCGGGTCTCGGGCCGGACGGTGCGCGAGGTGCTGCAGGCACTGTGGGACGCCGGGCAGCGGACGCTGCCGGGGGGCGGCGCGGAGATCCTCTCGAACCGCGTGAAGCGGCGCATCAGCCCCAAGAAGGGCACCGCCGAGGACTGGCTGGAGGTGATGCGCGAGGCCCACCGCATCGGCTTTCGGAGCACCGCGACCATGATGTATGGCCACGTGGAGACCGACGCGGAGGTGCTGGAGCACCTGGACCGCCTGCGCAGCCTGCAGGACGAGACCCGCGGCTTCACCGCGTTCGTCCCGTGGTGCTTCAAGCCGGCCAACACCTGGCTGGAGCCCAAGGTGCAGCACGTGCCCGGGCCCAACCGCTACCTGCGCATCCTGGCCGTGGCGCGGCTGTACCTGGACAACTTCGACCACGTCCAGGCTTCGTGGTTCTCGGAAGGCAAGAAGACCGGCCAGGTGGCGCTGCACTTCGGCGCGGACGACTTCGGCGGCACCATCCTGGAGGAGAGCGTGCTGGCCTCGGCCGAGCACATCAACCGGGCCAGCGTCGAGGAGATCCGCGACCTGATCCGCGAGAGCGGCTTCATCCCCGCCCAGCGCACCACCGAGTACCAGATCCTGCAGCGCTTCGAGGAGGCGCCGGTGCGGCTGAGGTAGGCCCGGCCCGGCCGCGCGGCACCCCGCGCGGCGGCCCGCCCGGCCGCGGGCCGGGGGAGCGCACGGCATGAGCGTTCTGCCCCTGGTTTCCACCCGACCGCTGGAGCCCGCCGACCGCGGGTGGGCCGAGGCGCTGCTCACCGAGCGCTGGGGCAGCCCGGTGGTGGTTTCGCGCGGCGTGCGCCACGACGCCCGCCGGCTCCCGGGTTTCGTGGCGCTGCTCGCGGGCGAGCCCGCCGGGCTGGCCACCTACCGAATCGCCGGACCCGAGTGCGAGCTGGTGACCCTGGACGCCCTGGTGCCGGGCCACGGGGCCGGCAGCGCGCTGGTGGAGGCGGTGCGGGAGGCGGCCCGGCGGCGCGGCTGCCGCCGCCTGTGGCTCATCACCACCAACGACAACGTGGACGCGCTGCGCTTCTACCAGCGGCGGGGCTTCGAGCTGGTGGCGGTGCACCGGGGCGCGCTGGAGGCGTCGCGGCGGCTCAAGCCGGAGATCCCCGCGGTGGGGCTCCACGGCATCCCGCTGCGCGACGAGATGGAGCTGGAGCTGAAGCTGGGGGAGGAGGCGGGTTAGGGCTCCGGGGCGGCGGCCGCCCCGCTACACGAACGTCACCGGGCCCACGTCCGGGAACAGCCCCAGGGCGGCGCCGCGGCGCCACAGCACCCGGAGGGCCTCGCGGCCCGGCTCGCCCATGTCCTCGGTGTCGTCGTTCACGTACATCCGCACGAATTCCCGGGCCACCTCACGCTCGATGCCCCGCCCGAACTGCAGCGCGTAGTCCAGCGCCTCGTCCTCGTGGGCGCGCGCGTAGCGCACGCTCTCGCGCAGCGCCGCGCCGATCTCGGCGCACAGCTCCGGGCCCAGGTCGGCGCGCACCACGTCCAGGCCCAGCGGCAGCGGCAGCCCGGTGTCGCGCTCCCACCACGTGCCCAGCGACTCCACCAGGTGCAGCCCCAGGTCCTCGTAGGTCAGCTGGCCCTCGTGGATCAGCAGCCCGGCGGGCACCTCGTGATCCAGCACCGCCTGGGGGATGCGGTCGAAGGGCATCACCACCGGCTCGAACTCCGGCAGCCGCAGGCGCAGCACCAGGTAGGCCGTGGTCAGCAGCCCCGGGACGGCGATCCGCTTGCCCAGCAGGGAGTTCAGCCCGCGCGGCACCGGCGCCACCACCGTCGGGCCGTAGCCGCGCCCCACGCTGGAGCCGGCGCCCAGCACGTGGTAGCGGCCCGCCAGGTGCGCACAGGCGTGCGCCGACACCGCGGTCACCTCCAGCTCCCCCCGCTGGGCCCGCTCGTTGAGCGACTGGATGTCCTCCAGCACGTGCTCGATGCGGTAGTCCCGGATCCGCACCTGGCCGTGGGCCAGGGCGAAGAACATGAAGGCGTCGTCGGGGTCGGGGCTGTGGCCGACGTTGATGATTTGCTGGGTCATGATGGGATCGAGGGGTCCTGGGATGGGTCCGCGTGCGGCCTCGCGCGGGCGAAGTGACACGCGGACCCGGAAGCGACAGGAG
>DATKKS010000211.1:0-34195 GCA_035542815.1 Saccharimonadales bacterium (SeqCode)
GGTGTGCTGGGCCAGGATGCTGTTGAGCTTATTCTTCAGCGTGAGCATCTCGCGCGTGTAGATCTCGATGTCGGTGGCCTGCCCCTGGGTCCCGCCCAGGAGCTGGTGGATCATGATCCGCGAATGGGGCAGCGCGCTGCGCTTGCCGCTGGCGCCGGCCGCCAGCAGCACCGCCGCCATGCTGGCGCACTGGCCCATGCAGATGGTGGCCACCGGGGGCTTGATGAACTGCATGGTGTCGTAGATGGCCAGCCCGGCGTTCACCGCCCCGCCCGGGGAGTTCAGGTACAGGTAGATGTCCCGGTCCGGGTCCTGGGCCTCCAGGAACAGCATCTGGGCCACCACCACGTTGGCGACGGTGTCGTCGATCGTGGTGCCCAGGAAGATGATGCGGTCCTTGAGCAGGCGCGAGTAGATGTCGTACTGGCGCTCGGTGCGGCCGTCCTGCTCGATCACGAACGGCATCGGGACGTAGCTCATCGGCTTCACGGTCTCCCTCTCCCCCTGGAGTTTAGCACACTCCGCGCCCCCCGGCCGCTCAGGGCGCGGCGTCCGGCTCCGGCCGCGGGCGCGGGCGCGTCTCGACCTCGGAAGCCTGGATCAGGAACTCGAACACCTTGCGGTCCAGCAGCGCGTCCTGGATCCGCTCCAGGTTGCGCGGCTGGCGCAGCGTGGCCTCGTCCGGCCCGCGCTGCCCCCGGCCCGCCCCCGCCGCGCCCGCCTCCACCATCCGGCGGACCTCCGCGTCCACTTCCTCGGTGGAGAGCTTCAGCTGCTCGGCCCGGGCGATGGCCTCCCACAGGAGCTGCCGCTTCACCGAGCGCTCTGCCGCCGGGTGGTAGTCCCGGCGCAGCCGCGCCAGCTCCTCCTCGGGCACCCCGGCGTCGCGCTCCTTGGCGCGCTCCACCAGGCGCTCCAGCAGGCTCTCGACCATGGATTCCGGCGGGCTGAAATCGTTGCGCCGCAGCACCTCGTCCACCACCGCCGACTCCAGGCGCTCCCGCGCCGCCAGGCGCTCTTCCCCCTCCAGCCGCAACCGGATATGGGAACGCAGGTCCTCCACGTCGCGGTAGCCGAAGCGCTCCCGAGCCAGGTTATCGTCCAGCTCCGGCAGCTTCTTCTCCCGGACTTCCTTGACCGTCATGTCGTAGCGCACCTTCTTGCCGGCCAGCTTGGGGTTGCGGAAGTCGGCCGGGTAGGACACCAGGAGGGTCCGCCCCTGGCCCGCCCGGGCCCCCAGGAGCCCGTCGCGGAACTCCGGCAGCAGCCCCGCGGCGCCCAATTCCAGGGCGTAGCCGTGGCGCCGGCCGTCGGGCAGCGGCTGGCCGGACTCGTCGTGGGCCTGGTAGTCCACCACCACCACCGACTCCGGCCCCGCCTCCGCCTCCACCACCGGGAATTCGGCCGCCTGCTGCCTCAAGTCCGCCAGCACCCGCTCCACGTCCGCGTCGCCCACCTCCGCCACCTCCTGCAACAGCTTGAGCCCCCGGTAGTCCCGCGGCTCCAGCTCCGGGCGAACCTCGAACAGGGCGGTGAAGCGCAGCGGCTCCCCCGGCCGGTACTGGAGGTTCTCGATCTGCGCCTGGGAGGCGGGCTCCACGTGCGCCTCCCGCAGCGCCTGCTCGTAGGCCTCCGGCACCACCTGGTTCAGGAACTCCTCGTCAATGCTCCCGGCCAGGCTCTGGCGCACCAGGTGCTCCGGCACCTTGCCCTTGCGGAAGCCGGGCAGGGCCATCCGCCGGCGGTGCTCCTGCACCAGCCGGTCGAAGTGGCGCTGCACGTCCTCCACCGGCACCTCGACGTCCAGGGAGCGCTTCCAGTTCTCGAGCTGCTTCAGTTCCACCTTCAAGGTCGGCTTCTCCTGGGCCGCGCGGCGGCCCCCGGGGCCCACGGCCCGGGTCGGCTTGTGGTGCGAGAGGGGGGACTCGAACCCCCACGGGTTGCCCCACCGGATTCTAAGTCCGACGCGTCTACCAAGATTCCGCCACTCTCGCGCCCTGGGGGCCTAGGCCGAGGCCGCCCCCATCATGTACGCGAACATCTTCGCATCGCCCACCAGATCGGCGATCACACAGGACTCGTTGGGCTGGTGGCAGGTCTCCTGGTTCCGGCCCATCACCACCGCGGGCACGTTCTTGCGCCGCGGGAACGCCGCCACCGTGCCCCCCCCGATGCCCACCACGCGCGCCTCCACCCCGTAGACCTTCTTCAGCGCCTCCACCGTCAGGCGCACCACCGGCGCGTCGGCCGGCGTCGGCGGCGCGGCGTGGGAGATCTTGTCCACCTCCACCTCCACCTGGACCCGGTAGCGCCGCTCCACCTCGTCGGCGCGCCGGCGGACCGCGGCCAGCACCTGCTCCAGCGGGATCTCCGGCAGCACCCGGCAGTCCACGTAGAACACGTCATCCCCGGGGATGGTGTTCACGTTGGGCACGTTGGGCTCCTTCTTGGTGGGCTCGAAGGTGCTGATGGGCGGCGCGAACACCGCGTTCCGCTGCGGGAAGTCCTGGTACAGGCTGTCCAGCGACACCACCAGCGCGGAGGCCGCGCGGAACGCGTTCACCCCCTGCTCCGGGGTGGAGGCGTGGCACTGCCGGCCGCGGGTGTGCACCCGGATCCACACGCTGCCTTTCTCGGCCACCTCCACCTCCGAGCCGTCCGGGCTGCCGCCGTCGGGCACCGCCACCAGGTCGGTGGGCTGCACGTAGCGGGTGTGCTCCATCACGTACTCCATGCCCAGCGCGCTGCCGGTCTCCTCGTCCGCCAGGAACATGAGCCCCACGTCCATCGGCAGCGGCACCCGCTCCAGGCGGCAGGCCTTCAGCGCGAACACCGAGGCCACCAGCGACTGCTGGTTGTCCTCCACCCCGCGGCCGTAGATGCGCCCGTCCTCCACGTGCGCCTGCCACGGGTCGTGCTTCCACTGCGACAGGTCCCCGGGAGGCACCACGTCGGTGTGGGTCATGATCCAGAAGGTGCGCGAGGAGTCCCGGCCCTTCCACTTGGCCACCAGCGTGGGCCGGATGCCCGAGGGCACCTGCGGGTCCGGGGCGTGCACCTCCTCCAGCAGGTCGGGCTCCAGCGCGGCGATCACCCGCTTGAGGAACTGCGCCTTGGCCAGCTCGCCCTCGCCCCCGGAGCTGGGGCAGAGGGCCGGGATGGCGCACAGGGCCCGCTGCAGCTCGATCATCTCGTCCTGCAGCGACTCCACCCGCCGCGCGGTGCGCACCCAGTCCGCCTCGGTCCACATGCTCATTCCCCCTTGAACTCCGGCCGGCGCTTGTCCAGGAACGCCGCCAGCCCCTCGCGCGCGTCCGCCGAGGCGAAGCCCAGGGCGAACACCTCCGACTCGTACTGCAGGCCCTGCGCCAGCGGCATCTCCAGGCCGCGCTGGACCGCCTGCAGCGCCAGGTGCACCGCCAGCGGGCCGCGCGCCAGGATGGTCCGGGCGACCTTGCGCGCCTCCTCCCGGAGTTCCTCCACCGTCGGCAGCACCTTCTGCACCAGCCCCGCCTGGAACGCCTCCTCGGCGGTCAGCGCGTCGCCGGTCAGGACCATCGCCAGGGCCCGCCCCGGGCCCACCAGCCGCGCCAGCCGCTGGGTGCCCCCGAAGCCCGGGATCACCCCCAGGTTCACCTCGGGCTGCCCGAAGCGCGCGTTGGCCGAGGCCAGCCGCACGTGGGCGGCCATCGCCAGCTCGCAGCCCCCGCCCAGGGCGAAGCCGTTGACCGCCGCCAGGACCGGCTTGGGACACCGCTCCACCTGGTCCAGCACCGCCTGCCCGTGGCGGGAGAACTCCCGGGCGCCCAGCACGTCCAGCCGGGACAGCTCGCCGATGTCCGCGCCGGCCACGAACGACTTGGCGCCCGCCCCGGTGAGGATCACCACCCCCACCGCGGGGTCCCGCGCCACCTCCGCGAAGGCCGCGCGCAGCTCCTCCAGCGTGGCGTGATCCAGGGCGTTCAGCTTGTCGGGACGGTTCACCGTGATGGTGGCGATCCCGTCCGCGCGCTCCAGCAGCAGGTTGTGCAGCTCCATGTGCGGCTCGCCTCCCGGGCGTTCGGGCCGCCGCGGCGGGGCCGGCGGCCGGCTAGGGCTCGACGATCTGGATGCTCTCAGGGAAGGACACGGCCCACGCCGACGGGTCCAGCCCCGCGTTCTTGACCGCCTGCGACAGGGTGATCCGCAGGTCCCCGCCACCTTCCAGCTGGATGCGCACCTTGCGGGGCAGGTAGGTGTCCGGATCCAGGAACAACACTGCCCGCCGGATGGCGAGCGAGCCCGGCCGGCGCGGCTCCAGGGTCAGCGCCGGCCCCGCGGCGCGCATCAGCGCCCGGTCCTCGCGGGTGGGGCGGGTGCCCAGCCGGTAGACGCGGCCCAGCTCCGCCGTGGGCTGCCCCAGGATCAGCAGGCCCACCTGAGCCCGGTCCTCCGGCCGGAGCCGGTAGTGGACCGCCTGCCTGAGGCTGCCCACCACCACCCAGCCCTGGTCCCCCAGCACCAGGTACTCCTCGTACTTGGGGGCCTCGAACTCCAGCAGCCAGCGGTCCGGCCGCTGGTACAGGAACCGCCCGCGCCCGGGGAGCGCCCCCGGGGCGCCTGCCAGGTTCGGCCAGCTCAGGCGTGCCTGGTAGGTTCGCACGCCGGACCACGCCCCGTCCAGCCTGCGGCACAGGGCCGCGAGGCCGGGATCCGCCGGCGCCGCGCCGCCGGGGAGCGCCGCCCCGGCCGCCGCGCGCGCCGGAGCCGCCGCTCCCAGGAGGAGCGCGGTCAGCGCGAGCGCGCGGTGAACACCGCCTCCCAGGAACTCCACGGCACCACCTTGAGGTCGGGGTCCGCGGGCGCCCCGAAACCCGTGCCGGGCGCCTCGCCGTCCACGACGATGTTGTCGAAATCCATCACCAGCGACTGCCGCCCCTCGAGGTCCCGCCAGCGGATGCGGCGCGGGTAGCGGCCGCCCTCCACCGTCGCGTAACGCTCGAACTCGATATCCAGGAACGGCGTGCCGTCGTCCCGCCGGCGCACCAGGCGCAGCGGCTCGCCCTCGCGGTCCAGCGCCAGCTGGAAGTCCCCCAGGCTGTCCCGGCCGGACACCCGCGCGCCCAGCGAGTCCGCCACGGTGTCGGCGGAGTCCGGCCGGCCGGCGCCGCGCGGGTCCAGGAACAGCGCCTGCGACAGGCGCCCGGGGTCCAGCGGGACGATCCGCACCTGGTCCTTGCGCCCGGCCAGCACCGCGTGGTAGCGGGGCACCGCCACCCAGAAGGAGTCCTGCCCGGCGGTCAGGTCGAAGGCCTTGAGGAAGCCGAAGTGGGTGCTCAGGCGCAGCCGGTCGGGGCGGGCCGCCACCAGGTAGCCCTCGATCGCCGCCCGCTCGCCGCCCGCCGGCCCGTCCCCCGCCCGCTCGTAGGTCACCACCACGTCCGCCCGCACCGCGCGCGGGCCGGCGACCGCCCCGCGGGCCGCCAGCAGCAGCACGGCCGCCGGCAGCAGCGCCGCCGCCGCCGAGCCCCGCCGGCTCACGCCTGCACCCGCATGCAGCGCGCGGTGGCGCTGGCCAGCAGCTCCCCCGAGCTGGCCAGGCGGGCCTCCGCCCGGGTGTCCACCACCCGGCCCCGGTCGGCCGCCACCCACCCGCGCCACACCACCTCCTGGCCCACCGGCGTGGGGCGGTGCAGCCGCACCGTCAGCTCCGAGGTGAACGCCCGCAGGTCCAGCAGGTGCAGCAGGCGCACCATCACCTCGTCGAGCACCAGCGCCACCAGGCCGCCGTGCATGCGCTCGGCGTAGCTCTGGTGTTCGCGCCGCGGCGTGAACCGGGCGGCCAGGGAGCCGGAGGCGTCCAGCTCGAAGTCCAGGTGCAGGCCGATGGGGTTGTCCGCGCCGCAGGCGAAGCACCAGCGGTCGTCGCGGGTTCCGGGTGGGCTCATCGAGGTCCGTCCTGGGAGCGGGCGCCGCCGCGCCGGCGCGCCGCGGGGCCGGTCGGGACCGGCCCCAGGACCCGACCGGGCCACCGGCATGTCCGGTGGCCCGGTGCGGGCCCGCGCGCTCGCTCCTGGCTAGAGATGGCGGTCCGGGCGGCTCAGCGCAGCCACAGCACCTTGCGCACCAGGCCGCGCCCGCCCGCTTCCAGGCGCAGGAAGTACACCCCGGTGCCCAGCGCCGCCCCGCCCTCCGAGGACCCGTCCCAGGTCACCGACCGGTTGCCGGCGGCCAGGACGTCCTGCACCAGGGTGCGCACGCGGCGGCCGGCCACGTCGTACAGGCGCAGGCTCACCGCCACCCGCTCGGAGGCCTTGCCGGGCACGGTGAAGGCGATGCGGGCCAGCCCGCGTGCGGGGTTGGGCGTCACCGGGGCCAGGGCCAGGCTGTAGCGCACCACCGCCGGGACCGGAACCGCGGAGGCCAGCACCTCCCCGGCCTGCATCAGCTCGTACATGTAGCTGTCCGTGGGGCTCAGCAGGTGGTCCTGGGCCTGGTAGGAGCCGGCCGCGGACGAGAAGCTGCCCAGCACCGTGGCCTGCGCCGCCGGGTTGGTGCGGTAGTTCTGCAGTTCGTAGCGCAACAGCAGGATGGGATCCCCGGGCCGCCCCCGCGGCACCTGCCAGCCGATCTGCACCGACTCGCCGGCCAGCTGCGCCTCCAGGGCCACGTGCGGGCTGAACAGGCAGTTGTCGTTGGTGCAGGTGTCGGGCGCGGTGGTCAGCTGCCGGGCGTAGACGTCGTAGCCGTGGGCCTTGAGGCGGTCGGACTGCCAGGCCGCGACGAACTGGCCGGAAGCCGAGAAGGCCCCGCGGGCCGCCCCGTGGACGGCGTCCTGGATCTCGATGTCGCGGTTCACGAACTGGTTGCGCCCGAGCAGCCGCAGCCGGCTGGGCAGCGACAGGCTGTCCGCGGGCAGCAGGTGGTAGCCCTGCGACATGATGTTGTAGTTGGTGCCGGTGCGCCGGTCCGACCACATCAGGGTGAAGGCGTTGTTGGCCACGTCGGGCATCACCCACGCGTCGAACTGGCTGGCGCTCATGTAGTAGACCGCCCCCGAAGGGTCGGGCGGCAGGGGCACGGTGTCGTCGTTGACCAGGAAGTTGGGCCCGTCGGTGTACACCTGCACCACCGTGTCCGGGTTGAGCGCCTGCACCCGGTAGAGCTGGGCGCGGATGTCCTCCTTGGCGGTGGTGGTCAGCCGCTCGTCCTCGAACGCCACCAGGAAGGTCTGCGCGCCGACGTAGGCGGCTCGCGGGCGCTGGCGGGCGAACACGAAGGCCGAGCCCAGCGAGTCGGCCACCGAGAAGGCCCGGCTCGCGATCAGCCGGCCCCGGGTGTCCAGCATGCTCACCAGGCGCAGCGTGTCGCGCGCACCGGTCGGGATCCTGAAGCAGCGCCCGCTCACGTCCTTGATGGTGATGGTCAGGATGGGCACGTTGTTCTGCTTCAGCACCGAGTCGAAGGCGAAGCTCCAGAACAGGAAGCCGTTGCCCTGCGGATCGAGCGCCACGGTCGGATCCAGGCTCGGGATCAGCGCGGTGTTGGGGTTCTGGATGGTCGCGTCGTTGCCCGCGATGGGCGTGCCCAGCGGCTTGCCCGACGGGTCCAGCGCCACCATGTAGCTGTCGAAGACGTGCATGTTGCTGCCCGCGACCCAGCGGCGGTTGTCCTCCCACGCCAGCACCCCCTTGCCCGAGGAGCTGACGGCGATCGAGGGCCGGAACTGCTGCATGCTGTCGGCGGGCGCGCCTGCGCCCAGCGGGCTGACCGGGGATTCCAGGCTGTCCGGCACCGGCGGCTGGCCACTGTAGTGGCGGCGGTACAGCAGGAAGTCGCCGCCGCGGGCATCCTCCCACACCACGGTGAAGCCGCCGCTGGCGTCCGCCGCCGCGACCGGGTGGTCCTGCCACGCGCCCGGGGCGTCGGAGTTCACGCGGAAGTTCCCGCCCACCGGCGCACCGGTGGCGTCCAGCACCTGGGCGTAGATGTCGGGATCGGTCACGCCGTTGCGGAAGTCGGTCCACACCGCCACGCCCAGGCCGGAGGAGCCGTACGCCACGTACGGGCTGACCTGGTCGGGCTGCCGGTCCCGCTTGAGCCCGGAGTCCTGCGCCGCGCCCGAGCCCAGCGCGCGCAGCATGACCGTGTTGCTGCCGGTGCGCTGGTCGACCCAGCCGGCCAGCCGGGCGCGCGGCTCCTGGTCGGTGCCGAAGGCCCCGCTGCGCGGGAAGCCGCGGCGCACCAGCCCGCCGCCGCTGTTCATGCGCTGGCTGGGGCCCAGGGCCGCGAGCGCCGGGCTCAGCAGCCGCTCGTGCACCGCCTGCACCGTGCCGCTGCCCTCGTTGGACAGCCAGCCCAGGGACAGGGTGCCGTCGCGCAGCCGCGCCAAGGACGGGGCGGTGGCGCCCAAGCCCGCGGAGTCGCTCACCACGAAGCTGGAGTCGGGGGTCGGGCTGGACCCGCGGGCCCACGCGGCGACCGAAACGCGCCGCGCCCGGATCGCCGGCGCGCCGGCCTTGCACAGCGGGGTGGAGTCCACCCACGCCACCACGAAAGCCTTGGCGGTGTCGCCCGCCGCCGGCGCCAGCAGCACCGGCCGGGAGG
Source organism: Saccharimonadales bacterium (SeqCode) (assembly GCA_035542815.1). Lineage (GTDB taxonomy): Bacteria > Eisenbacteria > RBG-16-71-46 > RBG-16-71-46 > JACRLI01 > JACRLI01. The sequence goes on from DATKKS010000211.1 coordinate 8,587, forward strand.
CCGCGCGGCCGTTGGTGGACTTGTCGACGGTGAAGGTGTCCCCGCACGCCCGGTCGTCCAGGAGCGCCACCGCCTGGGTGGCGGGCAGCCCCAGCGAGCTGTCGAAGACCGACAGGTAGCGCGCGAAGATGGCCTGGTTGCCGCCCAGCGACACCAGGTTGCGGGCCTGCCAGGCGACGATGAAGCTGGTGTCGCCGGCGACCCCGGTGAAGGCCACCACCGGGATGGCGGACTGGTTCGGCTTTAACAGCACGTGGTCGCCCGAGCCCACCGGGCCCGAGACCTGGAACGGGGCGATCAGGATCTTGTTGGAGCGGGTCAGCCGGGCCGCGAACACCTCGTTGGAGGACCCGGTGCGGTCGTCCAGCCAGACCACCACCGCGCGGCCGGAGTCGTTCAGCGCCACCGCCGGGCGGGTGTGGCTGTACTTGGGCTCGTCGTCGAGGGCCACGTTGATCTTGACGTTCGGGCCCACCGTGCTGCCGTCGGCGGCGAAGCGCTGGAGCCAGATGTCGGAGGCCCCCTGGCGCCCGTCGGACCACACCACCACGAACTCGCCCAGCGAGTTCATGGCCACCGCCGGCCGCTGCTGGTCCACCTCCATCGCGTCGTCGTTCACCACGAAGTCGCCGGGGTCGCGGCCCGGCGCGGTCAGCGGCTGCCCGGAGGGGTCGAACAGCTGGGCCCGCACGTCGCCGTCGCCGGTGCGCGTGTCGCGCCACACCACCACGATGTTCCGGCCCGGGTAGGACCCGATCACCAGCTGGTCCTGGGTGCTGCCCAGCGTGCCGGTGGTGTCGTTCAGGATGATCTGGTCGGCGCCCTGGAGCGCGCCGGGGGCCTTGAGGAGCGCCGCTCCCGGCAGGTCCATCCCGGCCGTCCGCAGCCGGTCCTGGGCGGTGCGCCAGCGCCACGCCTGCAGCGCCCGCGCCGAGACGTGCATCGGCTCCGCGGCGATCGCGCGGGCCCCACTGCGTGCGGCTGCGTCAGTGGCGCCAGACAACCGGGGCAGGCCCGCGATCGCGGCCAGGGCCAGGGCCAGCCGGAGAACGACGGAACGCGACATAGTCCCCCTCGCGAGAAACGTGCTGCTCATGCTCGACAGGTTGGATACGGACGCAAGGCGCCCAGTGTACGAATCGTGCAACTGGCTGTCAATCCACACCCAAGGGGCGCTCAACGCCCCCGGTCAGGGTGGCGGCGATGGAACCGTGGAGGGGTGAGAGAATCAGGCAGCGGAGGCTGGCACGGAAACCTGCGAGAAATCCCAACCGCCCAGCAACAGCCCCTGGGTCCGGCGCAGCAGCTTGAGCCGCCTTTCGCGGGCGGCCGGTTCCTCGGCCATCACCAGGACGTCGAGGAAGAACTGGTCGATGGGCGCGCGCAGGTGGAGGAGTTCACCCAGCGCCGCATCGTAGCGCCGACCCCGGTAGCATTCTAGCACCCGCGGGGAGACTGTCTCAAGTGCGTCGAGCAGCTTGCGCTCCGCCGGCTCGAACTCCGCGCGCCCCGGCTCCCGATCGTCCAACTGACATTCTTTCAATATGTTGGAGACGCGCTTGAACAGCGTGGACAGCGCGAACAGCTCCTCGCGGGCGGGCGCCTCGGCCCCGCCCAGCAGATCGTGCATCACCGCCGCCCGGGCGGCCGCGTCCAGCGGATCGAACACCTCGCCCGCGGCCAGCTGCCCCGCGCCCAGCGCCGCATTCACCGCTTCGGTGGCGCAGTCGGCCAGGAACGCCCGCAGGCGGGTGAGCAGGAACTCGAACAGCTGCCGGTACACCTCGGGGATGCGCTCCGAGCTCACCCGGTCCCCGTAGCCGCGCAGCGCCTCCTGCACCTGCTCCCGGCGCAGCGCCAGGTGGTCGAACAGCAGCAGCGCCACCAGGCCGCTGCCCGCGCGGCGCACCCCGAAGGGGTCCTCCGAGCCGCTCGGGATGCGCCCCGCGGCGAAGAAGCCGGCCACCGAGTCCAGCTTGTCCAGCAGCGCCAGCGCGCGCGCCTCGCGGGTGCGGGGCAGCTTGCGGCGCACCTCGGCCTCCGCCGCCGCGGCCGCGCCGCTCACCAGCGCGCGGCGGTCGGCCTCCTCGGTCACCGACTCGCGCGGCAGGTAGTGCTCGGACATCGGCACGGTGACCGCCTCGCCCTCCCCGCAGCGCTCCGCGTAGAGCGCCCCCATGCGGCCTTCCAGGCTGGTGAACTCCTTGCCGTCCTTGATCATCTCCGCGGTGAGATCCAGCTTCATGAGCCACGCGGCGCGCTGCAGCGCCTCCACCCGCTCCGCCGGCACGCCCAGCTCGGGGCCCACCGCCCGCACCAGCCGCGACACCCGCGCGGCCTTCTCGTACACCGTGCCCCAGCCCTCCAGCCACACGATCCCCTTCAGCGGCTCGGCCTGCTCCTGCGGCGGCCGCGCGGCGCCGCTGCGCCACCGGCCCAGGTCGGTCTCCCAGTAGAAGCGGGCGTCGTCCAGGCGGGCCTTGAGCACCCGCTCGTTGCCCCGGGCCACCGGCGCGAGCACCTCATCCAGGGCGCGCTGCTGGTCTTCGCGCTCCTGGTGCCGGCGCAGCTGCACGTCGGCGGCGGCGCCCGGCTCGGCCGACTCCATGATCACCCGCAGCCCGCTGGCGAGGCCCGCCGTGCCCGCCCGCCGGCGCTCCTCCAGGTACGCCTTGGTGGCGTTGGCCACGCACAGGAAGCTGGGCAGCAGGCCGCCCGCCGGGTCTTCCACCGCGAAGTAGCGCTGGTGCTCGCGCATCGCGGTCACGATCACCTCGCGGGGCAGGTCCAGGTACGCGGGATCGAAGCCGCCGCACACGACCGCCGGCCACTCCACCAGGTCGGCGGTGATCTCCACCAGCTCCGGGTCCTCCAGCTGGCGCCCGCCGGCGGACCCGGCCAGCCGCCGCAGCCCGGCCACGATCTCGCGCCTCCGCTCGGCGCCGCTCACCAGCACCCCGCGCTCGCGCAGCGCCGCCAGGTAGCCCGACAGCAGCGCCTCGCCGCCCTGGCCGTGGCCCAGGCCCTTCAGGTCGAAGAATCCCGGGTGCAGGAAGCGGTGCCCCGCGCTGCGCGTGCCGGAGGCGACGTCCGCGAAGCGCACCTCCAGCGGGCGCCCGTCCAGCATCGCCACGATCCAGCGGATCGGCCGCGCGAAGCGCGCCCCGCCCGGCTCCCAGCGCATGGTCTTGGGGAAGGGCAGCGCCGCGATGGCCTCGGGGATGGCCTTCTGGAGCGCCTCGCGCACCGGCGCGCCCGGGCGGGTGACGCGCACCCGCACGTACTCGCCCTTGGCGGTCTGCACGAAGCCCACCTGGTCGAGCGCCACCCCCTGGGCCTTGAGGAACCCCTGCAGCGCGCGCGTCGGCTGCCCCTGGGCGTCGAAGGCCGCCTGGCGCGCGGGGCCGGTCACGTCCAGCACCTGGTCGGGGTGCTTCTCGGGCACCCCGGCGGCCAGGAACGCCAGCCGCCGCGGGGTGTACAGCAGGCGGTCGGAGCCCAGCGGCTGGAAGGCGCCCGGCCCGCCCAGGGCCTCGGCCAGCAGGCGCGAGCCGACCAGCTCCTGCCACGCCCGGCGGGCGTAGCCCGCGGGCAGCTCCTCGACCCCGATCTCCAGCAGGAAGTTCACGCCGACATCCTCTCGCGGGCCGCCGCTCACGCCGCCGGGGGCGCCGCGGGCCGCTCCCCCGGAGCGTCCGCGCGGCCCAGCGGGAAGCCCAGCTCCTCGCGCTGTTTCAGGAAGGCCACCGCGGCGCGGCGCGCCAGCTTGCGCACCCGGGCGATGTAGCCCACCCGCTCGCTGACCGAGATCGCGCCGCGGGCGTCCAGCATGTTGAACACGTGGGAGCACTTGATCACGCAGTCGTAGCCGGGCATCACCAGGCGCAGGTCCAGCAGCCGCACCGCCTCGCGCTCGAAGAACTCGAACATCCGGAAGTGCTCCGGCACGTCCGCCTGCTCGAAGTTGTAGCGGCAGAACTCCTGCTCGTTCCGGAGCCACAGGTCCTGCCAGCGCACCTGGCCCCCGGGCCACGCCGGGTCCCTCACCATCACCACGTCGTGCACCCGCTCCAGGCCCTGGACCTCCTGCGCGATCCGCTCCAGGCCGTAGGTGAGTTCCGCCGAGGTCACCTCGAGGTCCAGGCCCCCGCACTGCTGGAAGTAGGTGAACTGGCTGATCTCGGTGCCGTCCATCCACACCTGCCAGCCCAGGCCCCACGCGCCCAGCGTGGGGCTCTCCCAGTCGTCCTCCACGAAGCGGATGTCGTGGCTGTCGGTCTCGATGCCCATGGCCCGCAGGCTCTGCAGGTACAGGTCCAGCACGTCGGGCGGGGCCGGCTTGAGCAGCACCTGGTACTGGAAGAACTGCTGGAAGCGGTTGGGGTTCTCGCCGTAGCGGCCGTCCTTGGGGCGGCGCGAGGGCTCCACGTACGCCACCCGCCAGGGCTCCGGGCCGAGGGCGCGCAGGAAGCTGGCGGGGTTGAAGGTGCCCGCGCCCACCTCGCTGCTGTACGGCTGGGCCAGCACGCAGCCGCGCGCGACCCAGAACCGCTCCAGGCCCAGGAGCATCTCTTGGAACGTGGGCGGCGCGGCGCCGGTCATGGTCTAGGTCCCTTCCCCCGGCTCCAGGCGCCGGAGCACCTCGAGCGATCTCAGGCCGCGGAAGTTGTGCAGGTGGGCGGCCAGGTACAGCTGGATCAGGCGGGCCGCTTCGCGCAGCGCGCGCCGGTCGCCCTGGGGCATGGGCGGCTCGGCGGCGACCTCCCCGTTGAGGTAGCGCAGCCAGTCCACGGCGTCCGGGGAGACCGTCTCCACCGCGCCGCGGGCCGCGGCGCACGCGGCGCACACCAGGGCCCCCTCGGGCGCGGAGAAGCGCAGCCCCTCGCGCTCCCGGGAGCCGCAGCCGCGGCAGGCGCTGAAGTCCGCCCGGTAGCCCAGCTGGGCCGCCGTCTCCAGCTCGAAGGCGGCGAACAGCACCCCCAGCCGGTCCCGTCCGGCCGCCTCCAGGCGCTCCAGGAGGTCGGCCAGCAGCGCGAACAGCTCCGGGCCCGCCTCCTCGCCGGAGACCCCCTGGTCGCACAGCTCCAGCGCCGCGCTCCCGAACGCCAGGTGCGCGGCGTCGGCGCCCAGCCCGGGGTGCAGCCGCAGGGCGTCGGCCGACTTCAGGAGCTGCAGGTCGCGGCCGGGCTTGTCGTAGTAGACCGCCTGCACCACCGAGAACAGCTCCAGCGAGGAGCCCATCCGGCTCTTCGCGCCGCGCACCCCCTTGGCGATGACCCGCATCTTGCCGCGGTCCCGGGTCAGCAGCACCGCGATGCGGCTGGTGTCGCCGTAGGGGTAGGTGCGCAGTACGATGGCTTCGGTCGAAAGGATCAAGGACGGGTTGACCTGCGCTCGCGGAAGCGGCTGCAATCTCGACCCCGGGATTCTACAGGAGCGGCCCGCCGGCGTCTACGCCGGCGGAAGCCGGGCGCGCCGCCCGGCCGGGCAGCGGCGGCGCCCGCAGCGCCCGGGCCCGCGCGGGCCCGGGCCGGACCACCCCAGGAGGCCAGCATGGACGTTCGCACCCTCAACCCCTCGCCCGCCGGGCCGTTCTCGGAGGCCTGCATCGCCGGCGGGCTGGTGTTCACCTCGGGCATGGCCGGCTGCGACATGCGCACCGGCGCGGTGGCCGCCGGCGGCGCGGCGGCGCAGGCCCGCCAGGCACTGGAGAACCTGCGCCAGGTGCTGGCCGGGGCCGGGTCGGACTTCTCGAAGGTGGTGAAGGTGGACCTGATGCTCCGCCGGCGGGAGGACGCGGCGGCGGTGGACGCGGTGTACGCCGAGTACTTCCGCACCCACCGGCCGGCGCGCTGCTGGAAGTTCGTCAGCGACGTGATCGCGCCGGAGTTCCTGCTGGAGATCGAGATGGTGGCGGCGCTGGGCGGCTGAGCCCGGCGCCGGCTACTTGCCCAGCCGCTTCAGCAGCAGCCGCGCGCCGGTCTCGGGGGGGCCGCCCGGGGCCCGGCGCAGCACCTCGTGGAGCTGGGCCACGCCCTCCGCCTCGTGCCCCAGGCGCCCCAGCAGCACCGCGTACTGGAAGCGGAGGTCGGCGTCGTCCGGGTACACGTCCAGCACCGCGGCCATGTGCTCCAGCGCGGCCTCGTTGTACCCGTAGCGCAGCATCCCGGTGATCACCGCGCGGTGCGCGTCCAGCCCCTGGCCCAGCACCAGCACGTGCCCGTCGGAGTTGTACACCAGGAGGTCGTAGTCGCGGTACGCGCGGGTCCAGCGCTCGGCGAAGGCCACCGAGTCCAGCCCCGGGATCGCCAGCCGCAGGGCCCGCCCGCCCTCCAGGCACTCCTCGAGCAGGTCGTAGTTCCGCCCGCCGGAGACGGAGTCGGCCAGCGCCCGGCCGGTGGTGGCGTCGTAGCGCCGCACCGCCTGCCCCGGAGTGAACAGCAGGATCTTGAGGTGGCGCCGGCCGCGCAGCGCGCGGCTCATGTCGGTCATCGCGTTCCGGGCGGTCTCGCTCTTGCGGAAGTAGGGGTCCGCCGGCAGCCCCAGCTCCCCGGTCCGCTCGGCGGCCCGCGCCGAGAGCAGCCACCCGGAGCGGCCCGCGTGCGCCAGCACCAGCACCGCGGCCGCCGCCGCCACCCACGCCTCGCGCGGCACCCGCCGCGCCGGCGCGGCCTTGGGGGCCGCAGCGCCCGCGCCGGCCCGCTTCCGGCGGCCGCTCCCGGGCGGGGAGGCGGGCGGGCGGGCTTCCGGCCGGGCCACCGCGCGCGGTTCCGCCAGCCACTGCAGCGCGCCCCCCGCGGCCAGCGCCAGCCCGGCCAGGGGCGTGTACAGGTAGTAAAGGTAGGTGTGGTGGAGCAGCGGCAGCACCGGCAGCAGCGACAGCACCCACCAGCAGGCGCCCACCGCCGGCAGCGCGGTCCGCCGCCGCGCCGCGCGCGCCAGCAACCCCAGCGCCAGCACCAGCCAGATGCCGGTGGACCACGCCGAGAGCGAGAGGCCGCCGGCGGCGTCCGGGCGGACGTGCACCAGGTCCACCGCCCAGGCGCAGTAGGTCATGAAGTCGTGGAACAGGTTCGCCCCGAAGCCCATCGCGTAGGCCCGCCCCCCGAGGCTCCCGGCGCGCACTTGGCTCAGCGCCAGGTAGGCGGCCAGCGCCACCCCGGGCACCAGCAGCGGCCCCGCCCGGCGCAGCCGCCGTGCCAGGGCCTCCCCGCCCAGCTCGGGCAGCAGCAGCACCAGCGGCAGCGCCAGCACGTTCTCCTTGCACAGCAGCGCCGCCGCGAACAGCCCCACCCCCAGCGCCAGCCGCGCCGGGCGCGGGCCGCCGGCGGCCGGCCCGGAGGCCCCGCCGCCCACCGCCAGCAGCGCCCCCAGCGCCAGGCCCAGCGCCAGCAGCTCGCCCACCCCGGTGGCCGGGTACACCGCCGAGATGGACAGCCGGGTGGCGCCGAACAGCCCGGCGGCCAGGCCCGCCGCGGGCGGCCCGGCCCCGCGCGCGCGGGCGAAGGCGAACAGCAGGGCCACGTTGAGCCCGTGCAGCAGCCAGTTCACCAGGTGGTAGGGCAGCGGGTGGGTGTCGAAGAGCGCCGCGGTCAGCCCGAAGTAGGCCGGCCCTGACAGGAACCGCCACGCGCTGACCGGGTTGGGCAGCAGGCCGCGGGCCTTCTCCAGCAGGATGAAGTCGTCGGGCGAGAAGTACGCCCCCAGCGCCCCGCGGTACGTCCACAGGGCCGCCGCCACGCAGGCCAGCGCCACCCCCGCCTCGGTGGCGCGCGGGAACTTCGCGGGCCTCACGCTTCGGGCTCCGCGAGCCGCCGCAGGCGCACCTGCTTCACCCGCCGCCGGTCCGCCAGGGTCACCTCCAGCTCCAGCCCCGGCAGGGCCAGCTTCTCGCCGCGCCTCGGGATGCGCCCCAGGCGGTCCAGCAGCAGCCCGCCCAGGGTCTCGTAGTCGCCCTCGGGCAGCGCCAGCCCCAGCCGCTCGTTCACCTCGTCCACCTTGGCGCGGGCGTCCGCCAGGAACGCCCCCGGGCCCTCGGCGCGCACCTCCGGCTGGTCCTCCTCGTGCTCGTCCGCGATCTCGCCCACCAGCTCCTCCACCAGGTCCTCGAAGCCCACGATGCCCGCGGTGCCCCCGTACTCGTCGAGGACCACCGCCAGGTGCACGTGCTTGAGCTGCATCTCGCGCAGCAGGTCGTCGCACTTCTTGGCCTCCGGGGCGAACAGCACCGGGTGCAGCGCCGTCTCCACCGTCTGGTCCCAGTCCTCCACCCGGAACAGGTCGAACACGTGGACCATGCCCACGATGCGGTCCGGGTGCTCGTCGTACACCGGCATGCGGGAGAAGCCGTGCCGGCGGAAGGCGTGCAGGGTCTCGCGCAGCGTCTGGGTCTTCTCCACCGCCGCGATCTGGGTGCGCGGCACCATCACCTCGGTCAGGCGGGTCTCGCCGAACACGAACACGCTGGACAGGATCCGCCCCTGCTCCGGCTCCACCGCGCCGGCGCGCTCGCTCTCGCTGACCAGGGCCTCCAGCTCGTCCCGGGAGAACAGGAACCGCGGGCTCCCGCGCCCCGCCCCCAGCGCCCGCAGCACCGCGCGGGAGCTGACCGTCACCGCCCAGGTGAGCGCGTAGAGCGCGTAGTAGAGGATCTCCAGCGCGCGCGTGGCGCCCAGCGCCAGCCGGTCGGCGTGCTTGCGGCCGTAAGCCTTGGGCAGGATCTCGGTCAGCACCAGCACCAGCGGGGTCATGGCCACGTCCGCCCACACCGGGCCCCAGCGGCCGAAGCGGCCCAGCGACCACAGCGCGGCGGCCGAGGTGGCCACCACCACCCCCAGGTTGACCCCCACCAGGGTGGTGCCGGGCAGCAGCATGGGGTTGCCCAGGGCGCGCACCACCGCCCGGGCGTCGGCACGGCCGTGCTCGGCGAGGTGCTTCATGCGGTAGCGGTTCGCGGACAGCAGCGCCGTGTCCAGCGCGTCGAAGAACGCCGCCAGCGCCAGCCCGCCCACCAGCAGCACCAGGATCATGGCGTGCGCACCACCCGCACCGCGCGGATCTGCCCGCCCACCACCGAGTCCAGCACCAGCTCCACCCCGCCCACCCGCGCCGACTCGCCCTCCACCGGCGGGCCGGGCACCACGTTGCGCAGCAGCTCGCCCAGGGTGCGCCCGCGGTCCAGCGGCAGCGCCAGCCCCAGCAGCCGGCTCACGTCGCGCACGTCCACCCGCGCCTGCACCACCGCGTCCCCGCCCTCCAGCACCTCCACCGCGGGCGCCTCCCCGGCGTACTCGCCGGCCAGCTCGCCCACCAGCTGCTCCAGCACGTCCTCCAGCGTGGCCACCCCCAGCGCCCGGCCCTCGGGGTCGGTCACCACCGCGATCTGGCTGTGCTGGCGCTGCAGCAGCCGCAGCACGTCGTCGATGGGCAGGCTGGCCGGCACGTAGGTGGCGTCGCGCATCAGCTCGCGCACCTGGACCGCGCCCGCGCCGCGCTCCAGGTAGGGCAGCAGGTCCTTGGCGTGCACGATGCCGACCACCCGCTCCAGCGTGCCCTGGTACACCGGGATGCGCGAGTGCCAGGCCTCGCGCACGGTCTCGATCACCTCGTCGCCGTCGGCCTCGGCGTCCACCGCCACCATGTCCTCCCGCCGCACCATCACCTCCCCGGCGGTCACTTCGCCGATGCGGATCGCCCCCTGCAGCAGCTGGCGCTCCTCGGGCTCCAGCGTGCCCTCGCGGCTGCCGGCCTCCACGATGGTCTTGAGTTCCTCCACCGTCACCAGCTCGCCCGGGTGGCCGGCCCGCCCGAAGCGGCTCTCCAGCGACAGCCACCGGGCAATGAGCCTCGAGACCGGCCCCAGCAGCCGCGCCACCCAGCCCATGGGCCGGGCCAGCTGCAGGGCGGTGCGCTCGGCGTGGGCCAGCGCGAACAGCTTGGGGGCCATCTCGCCCAGCACCAGCAGCACGAAGGTGACCACCAGCGACTCGGCCAGGAGGAAGGTGCGCGGGCCCAGCCGGGCGCCCAGCACCTCGTGCAGCAGCACCGCGCCCACCACCGCCACGTTGATGTGCACCAGGGTCACCCCCAGCACCACCGAGGTCACCAGCTCCTGGGGCCGCGCCAGCAGCGCCGCCAGCGCGGCCGACTCCTCCGGCGGGCGGCCGCGGGTCATCTGCTTGAGGCGGGGACGGCTCAGCGAGAAGAACGCGGTCTCGAACACCGCAAAGAAGGCGGCCAGCAGCAGCAGCGCCGCGAGGGCCAGGCACAGGTTCAGGATCACGTCAGCGGTCCCGGGCGGTGAACAGGGCGGCGGCGGCGGGGCCCAGCGCGGCGAGCAGCTCGCGCTCCCGGGCCCGCATGCGCGCGCGGTCGGCGGGCCGGAGGTGGTCGTAGCCCAGCAGATGCAGCGCCCCGTGCACCAGGAGCCGCGCCAGCTCGCGCTGGGGGCTCACCCGGTAGCGCCGGGCCTGCGCCGCCACCCGCTGCATGGAGACGTAGATCTCCCCCGGGGCGGGCTCGCCGGGCCCGGGGGCCGGCTCGAAGCTCAGGACGTCGGTGGCGCGGTCCACCCCGCGGAAGCGGGCGTTCAGGTGCCGCAGCAGGGCGTCGTCGGCCAGCACCAGGGTGAGGTCGCGGCCGGGCTGGCCGTGGGCCCGCAGCACCCCGCCGACGAGCCGGCGGAGCGCGCCCGGGTCAGGACGGATCCCGGGGGAGCGATTCGCGATCTCGATGGGCATCGGCTTCACGCCGCCGCGGCTCGCGGGGCTCGAGGGTCGGATAGCTGATGCGCGGGTGGTGGACCGCCGTGAGGATGGGCACGAACGCCTCGCGCACCTGCGCGAGGTCGCGGAAGGTCAGGCCGCAGTCGTCCAGCTGGCCGTCGCGCGCGCGCTCGTCCAGGATGCGCGTCACCACCCCGCGGATGCGGCTGGGGGTGGGCTCCACCAGGGAGCGCGAGGCGGCCTCCACCCCGTCCGCCAGCATCACGATGGCGGTCTCGCGGCTGCGCGGGCGGGGGCCGGGGTAGCGGAACAGCGACTCGTCGGCGCTGCCGTCCAGCTCCAGCGCCTTGTGGTAGAAGAACGCCATCAGGCCGGTGCCGTGGTGCTCGGCGATGAACGGCCGCAGCGCCCGAGGCAGGGCGTAGCGGCGGGCCATCTCCAGGCCCTCCTTCACGTGCGAGGCCAGGATCAGGGCGCTCATGGTGGGGGTGAGCTTGTCGTGCGGGCTGCGCGCGGTGCCCTGGTTCTCGCGGAAGTACTCGGCGCGCGGGATCTTCCCGATGTCGTGGTACAGCGAGCCCACCCGGCTGAGCAGGTCCTTGGCCCCGATCGCCTTGGCCGCGGCGTCCGCCAGCTGGCTCACCACCACGCTGTGGTGGTGGGTGCCCGGCGCGTCCAGCAGCAGCCGGCGCAGCAGCGGGCGGTTCAGGTCGGTCAGCTCCAGCAGGGTCACGTCGGTGGTGACGTGGAACAGGTTCTCCAGGAGCGGCAGGGCCAGGATGGCGATGGCGGTGGAGAGCACCCCGTTCATCACGCCCCAGCCGATGTCGGCCAGCAGCGCCTGGCCCGGCCCCTGGGTGCCCAGGCCCAGCGCGGTCACCGCCAGGACGTAGGACAGCGACACCACCGCCATCACCCGGTAGAAGTCGGCGCGCCGCTGCAGCCGGGCCACCGAGGCCACCGACGCCAGCACCCCCACCGCCGAGACCGCCACGAAGGGCAGCCCCAGGTCGGCCACCGAGGCCGCCAGCACGCACAGCAGCAGCCCGGTGAACAGCGCCAGCTGGTGCTCGAACAGCAGCGTCACCAGGATCGGCAGCAGCGCCGTCGGGATCAGGTACTCGGACACGTAGAACACCCGCACCGTGAGCGAGGCCACCGCCAGCACGAACAGGGTGATCACCGCCAGCAGCGCCAGCAGCGAGGTGTCGCGGTAGATGGTCGGCCGGTACAGCTTGAGGTACAGCACGAACACCGCCAGCAGCAGCAGCGTGGTGAGCGCCCGCCCCAGCCGCGGCCACCAGCCCGCCAGCTCCGGCGCGGCTCCCGCGTGCATCTGGTTCAGGGCGTAGTCCAGCGAGCGCAGCTTGAGGTAGGTCTCCTCGGTCACGCGCTCGTGGGCGTCCACGATCTTCTCGTCCTGGAGCACGCTGCCCGAGAACTGGCCCACCGCCGCGGCCGCCTCGGCCCGGCGGGTCTCCAGGTCGCGCAGGTCCACCGAGGCGTTGGACGCGACGAACGCGCGGGCCACCTCGGCCGCCGCCTCGGCCGAGGCCGAGCCGTCGCCCCACACCTGCGCCCCGGCCACCCGGGCCTCGGACACCGCGTCGTTCTCGTCCAGCAGCCGGTTGCTGGGCTGCCGTCGGTGGGCCGCGCCGGACACCAGCTCGGCGTCCGGGGAGCTGCGCACCTGGCGCAGGTCCTGGGTGTTCAGCACGCCGTGACCGAAGCTCACCGCCAGCGAGCGCCGCGCCACGTCCAGCACCGCCGCGCCCAGGCGCGGGGTGGCCAGCACCTCGCGGGCCCCCGGCGACAGCCGCGGGCCCAGCCGCGCCACGGCCGCGGCGCGCGCCGCGGCGTCCAGCTCGCGGCTCCGCTCCACCGCCCGCACCTGCCGGCCGTAGGCGTCCAGGCGGCCCAGCGCCGCGCCGGCGGCGGCCGAGTCCAGCGCCACCACCGCCGGCACGGTGCGCTGCGCCGCCTGCCGCTCGCGGTCCAGCACGTCCTGCGCCTTGAACACCCGGAAGGACATCGGCGCCACGATCTTGCGTGGCGAGACCTGGCCCACGCGCATGCGCAGCAGGGAGTCCTCGCCGCCCCCCGGGAACAGCAGCATCACCCCGGTGAAGGTCAGCAGCGAGAGCAGGGCGCGGGCCAGGTGGTAGCGGCCCAGGTCCGAGCGGGGCGACCAGCGCCCCGCGTTCGGCTTGGCGATGCCGCTCATTCGGCGGGCGTTCCGGGGGCGCCGTTGGAGCCGGCGGCCTCGGCGGCGGCCCGCTCCCGGCGCTCGAAGGCCTGCAGGATGTCGCGCACCAGGTTGTGGCGCACCACGTCCTTGTCCACGAAGTGCAGGAAGCGGATGCCGTCCACGCCCCCCAGCACCCCTTCGATCTGGAGCAGGCCCGAGGCGGCCTTGTTGGGCAGGTCGATCTGGGTGATGTCGCCGGTGATGACCGCGCGCGAGCGCAGGCCCAGGCGGGTCAGGAACATCTTCATCTGGCCCAGGGTGGTGTTTTGGGCCTCATCCAGGATCACGAAGGCGTCCGAGATGGTCCGCCCGCGCATGTAGGCCAGCGGCGCGATCTCCACCACCCCCAGGTCGATGTACCGGCGCAGCTTCTCCAGGCTCATCATGTCCTGCAGGGCGTCGTACAGCGGGCGCAGGTAGGGGTCCACCTTCTCCTGCATGTCCCCGGGCAGGAAGCCCAGGCTCTCGCCGGCCTCGACCGCCGGGCGCACCAGCACGATGCGCTCGATGGCCCGGCGCTTGAGCGCCTGCACCGCTGCGGCCACCGCCAGGTAGGTCTTGCCGGTGCCCGCGGGGCCGATGGCGAAGACGATGTCGAACTCCTCCATCGCCCGCAGGTAGGCCACCTGGTTGGGGCTGCGGGGGCGGATGACGCGCTTGTCGAAGGCGTAGGTGATGGGCCGCTCGGCCAGCTCGCTCATGGCGCCGGCGGACAGCTCGGGATCCATCAGGTGCTCCACGTCCAGGGGTTCGATCAGCTTGCCCTTGCGCACCAGCTCGATGAGCTGCTCCAGCAGGTGGACCACCTCGTCCACCTGCTCGCGCTCGCCCTCCACCTTGATGTGGCTGTCGCGCAGCACGATGCTCACCGGCCGCCGCCGCTCGATGACGCGCAGGTTGGCGTCCCCGTGCCCCAGCAGGTTCAGGGGATCGATGTTTCCCAGCGACAGTCGTTGCGTGTAACGTTCCACGGGCGCTTCCTTGCCTCAGCCGGGGCCTCGCGGCCCGCGGGCCGGATGAGATCAGGACTCGGGGCGGCTCCCCGGGTGGCGGAGCCGCCCGGCGGCTTCCCCGGGCGGCCGTCGGCCGGAAAAGCACAAAACTCTTGGAACAGCCCGGGAAGGCCCGGGTGACCAAGAGCTAGCTTGCTCAGCCCCAACGCGTTACGAAAGGACTGTCCGTGTGTGGTTCACTCCCATCGGCAGGCGCGGGCCTGCCTTCGTGCTGAAGCAACGCTACCAGGGGGCTCCGGGGTGGTCAAGGCTGATTTGATGCTGTTATCGGGAGGCCGGTGCCGCGGGCTTAGGGGCCCCCGGGCCGCGCCGCCAACTGCCCGCACCGCAGATGCTTCAGGGCGCTGACCGGGGCCCGTCGGGGGCCTGGACCGCGGCCGCGGCGGCGCTCTCCCTGGGGGTCGGGCTGGCCTCCACCCCGCTGTTCGACCCGGACGAGCCGGTGTACGCCGAGGCCGGCCGGGAGATGCTGCGGCGGGGCAGCTGGCTGGTGCCGTACTTCGACGGCCGCCCGTGGTTCGACAAGCCGGTGCTGTTCTACGCCCTGGAAGGGTGGTCCCAGCGGCTGCTGGGGCCCGGGGCGCTGGCCGCGCGGCTGCCCTCGGTGCTGGCCGCCGCCGCCCTGGCCTGGCTGCTGGGGCGCGCCGGCTCGCGATGGTTCGGGCCGGCCGCCGGGCGGTGGGCGGCGTGGGTGTCGGTCACCGCGGCCTACCCCGCGGTGGTGGGCCGGGCGGCGATCACCGACTCGGTGTTCGTGCTGTGCCTGACCCTGGCGGTGGTGGGCTTCGGCGAACTGCTGGGGGCGGCCGAGGCGGCGGATCCGCCGCTCGCGCGGGCCCGGTCGGCCGTGCCGGCCGGGGCGCGGGCGGCGCTGGGGCTGGCCCTAGCAACGCTCACCAAGGGGCCGGTGGCCGCGGGGCTGGTCGCCCTGCAGCTCGCCGGGTGCGCGGCGGCGGGGCGCACCTGGGCCCCGCTGCGCCGCGGCCGGGTGTGGCTCGCCGGGCTGGCCGGCCTGGCCCTGGCCGCCCCATGGTACGCGTACATGGTGCACCGCTTCCCGGGCCGCTTCGCCGCGGAGTTCCTGGGCCGGCAGAACCTGGCCCGGTTCGCGACCCCGGAGCACGCCGGGCTGCCGGCGTACTACTTCCTGGCGCTGCTGCCGGTGGCGCTGCTGCCGTGGACCGCCTTCGCACCGCTGCTGGTGCGCCGCCCGGCGGCGGCAGCGCCCGGCGGCCGGGCGGGGTGCGGCCCGCGCACCTACCTGTGGGTGTGGGTGGCGGTGGTGGTGGCGTTCTTCTCGCTCTCGGCGACCAAGCTGCCCACCTACGTCCTGCCGGCGGTGCCGGCGGTGAGCCTGCTGCTGGGCGAGGGCCTGGCGCGGGCGGGCCGGCGGTGGCGCGCGGCGGCGTGGCTCGCGGGCGCGGCCACCGCGGCGGGCCTGGCGGTGGCGGCCAGCTGCGTGGCGCCCGCGTTCGTATGCTACTATTCCGCGGCCTCCCGCGCCGCGGAGCTGCGGCAGGCCGGTCCGCAGGAGCGGATCTGCGCGTACAAGGGCGGTCTGCCCGGCGTCCTGTACTACACCGGACGGCGCGCCGAGACGCTGGCCGATCCGGCCGCGGTGCGCCGCGCGCTGGCCGCGCCGGAGCCGCTGTGGCTGCTGGTGCGGCCGCGCCACGCGCCCGAGCTGGCCGCCGAGCTCCGCGCCCTCCGCAAGTTGCCCGGCCCGTCCGGGCCGCGCGGCGAAGGCCTGCTCCTGTATCGCACCCCGGCAAAGGCGGAGCCACGGTGAACGAGAGCATCTCTTTCGTCTTTCCCATGTACAACGAGCGGGAGAACATCGAGGAGATGATCTTCCGCACCCTGGCGGTGGCCCCCGAGCTGACCCGGGACTTCGAGATCGTGGTGGTGGACGACGCCTCCACCGACGGCAGCGGGGCGATCGTGGACCGCCTGGCGGAGCGGCACCCGGCGGTGCGCTGCATCCACCACCCGGTCAACCGCAAGCTGGGTGGGGCGCTGAGGACCGGCTTCGCGGCGTCCACCAAGGCCCTGGCGGTGTACACCGATTCCGACCTGCCCATTGACATGAACGACATCAAGCTGGCGCTGCCCTACATCGAGCAGGCGGACGTGCTCATCGGCTACCGGCTGGTGCGCACCGAGGGGCTGCGGCGGCGGGTGATCTCCAAGGCCTACAACTGGATCATCCGGCGGGCCTTCGGGCTGCGGGTGCGCGACGTGAACTTCGCCTTCAAGGTGCTCCGCCGGCCGGTGCTGGAGGCGATCGAGCTGCGCTCCGAGGGCAGCTTCATCGACGCCGAGATCATCCTCGAGGCGCTCCGCCACGGCTTCCGGGTGCGCGAGGTGGGCATGATGTTCTACCAGCGCACCGCCGGGAAATCCAGCCTCGCGGGCGCGGGCGTGATCCTCAAGATCCTCGCCGAGATGTGGGAGTACTGGAGGCGCACCCGCCGGGCCCCGCGCCCCGCCGCGGCGGCCGCGCCGGGCCGATGAGCCCGGCCGCCCCCTCCGGCGGCGCGGGCCGCTCCCGGCTGCGCGAGGCGCTGCGCGGCGCCCGGGTGGAGCGCCGGCTGCTGTGGAGCGCCGACGACTTCGGGCTCTCCGGCCCGGTGAACGAGGGCATCGTCCTCGCGCACCGCCAGGGCCGGGTGCGGAACGCCTCGCTGCTGGCGGGCGGGGCGGCGTTCGAGGAGGCGGTGCGCCTGGCGCGCGGGCTGCCCTCGCTGTGCCTGGGGGTGCACCTGGCGGCGGTGGAGCAGCGGGCGGTGCTGCCGCCGGAGCGCAACCCCGGCCTGACCTCCCCCGACGGGCGCCTGCCCGCGGGGCACCGGCAGTTCCTGGCGCGCTACCTCGCCGGGCGCATCCGGGCGGCGGCGGTGGAGGCCGAGTGGGAGGCCCAGATCGCGCGGGTGCGGGACGCCGGGCTGACCCCGGAGTACCTCGACAGCCACCAGCACCTGCACGTGCTCCCAGGGCTGTTCGAGGCCACCGTGCGCCTGGCGCGCCGGTTCGGGGTGCGCGCGGTGCGCACCCCGGGCGACGTGGTGCCCGGCCGCTGCGGGCCGGTGCGCCGGGTGCTCCTCATGGGGCTGTTCCGGCTGGGCCGGCGGGCCCGCGCCGCGGCGCGCCGCGAGCGTCTGTTCAGCCCCGACGGCACGCTGGGGGTGGCCGAGGCCGGCCGCATCACCGCGGCCCGCATCCGCGCCTGGCTGCCGTGGCTGCTGCTGCGGGGCGCCGGCACGGTCGAGCTGGTGAGCCACCCGGGCATGGGCGAGCCCCAGGGCAGCCCGGCCGCCGCGTGGGGCTACCGGTGGGCGGAGGAGCTGGCCGCGGCCCGCGACGAGGAGCTGGCGGGCGACCTGCAGCGGGCCGGCGTCATCGTGGCGGGTTACCGGGAGTGCCTGGCCCCGTCCCCGTGATACAATTCCCGCCGTAGGCCCCCCGAGCACGCCCGCCCGCGCCGCGGCCCGGCCGCCGGAGCCCGGCGGGAGCGGCGGCGGTTCAAGAAGCGGCCCGCCTGCGCCGATCTGAAAGGAATGCCTGTGTCCGCTCCCTTCGCCTCCGGCCCGCCGATGCCCCACGGGCGGGCCGCCGTCGGTTCGCCATGGTGGATCCGCACCGCCAGCATCGCGGCGCTGCTGGTGGCGGCCTACTTCACCGGGGTGCTGCTGATGCACCCGCAGCGCCGGGTGATCGAGGCAGTGGCCGGCGCGCTGCTCATCTACCTGGCCTTCCACTTCAGCATCTACCAGAGCCTGGCCTTCCTGCTGGTGGTGTACCCGTACCCCACCCACACCACGGGCGGCAGCACCAACACGCTGATCCTGCTGGTGATCGCGGTGGTGTGGGCCGCGCGGGTCACCGCCGGCGAGCTCAAGGTGAGCTTCCGCAGCCTGCTCACGCCGTACCTGCCGGTGATCGCGCTGGGCTACCTGCTGTCCACCTACAGCATCCACACGCCCGAAGAGTTCACCGGGGGCATGGCCGTCCTCACGGACGTGCTGTCCTGCATCTGCCTGTACTTCATGGTGGTGAACTTCGTGACCGACGAGCGGGCGCTGCGCCGCACGCTGGTCTTTCTGGGGATCTCCTCGATCCTGATCCACGCCGTGGCGGTGTACGAGGTGGTGTTCCCGGGCCGTGCGTTCCTGCCGGGCTGGCTGCTGTCCCCCATCGAGAAGATCGCGGGCCACCGGGGCTACGTGCGCACCGGCGGGCCGTTCCGCGATTTCGAGCTGCTGAGCGAGTACTGCGCGGTGATCATGCCCATCGTCCTGTTCCTGTGGGTGCGGTCCCAGCCGGGCCGGCGCCTGTTCTGGACCGTGGTGCTGGCGCTGACCCTGTTCTCGCTGTACGCCACGGTCACCCGCGGCGGGTTCATCAGCGTGTCCATCGGCCTGGCGTACCTGGCGTGGCTGCTGCACAAGGAGCTGGGGCTGGCCAAGACGGTGGCCACGGTGGTGGTGGGGGCCGGCCTCCTGCTGGGGGCGGGCGCGGCCCTGCCCGCCTTCCTGGGCACCATGTCCATGTTCTCGCGCCTGGAGGAGACCAAGATCGTGCACGGGGTGCCCGACTCCCGGGTGGCCGCCTGGGGGCCCGCCCTCCAGCGCGCGCTGGAGAAGCCCATCCTGGGGCACGGGCCGCTGTACACCTTCGGCAGCGGCCTCACCAAGTACCCGTGGCCGCACAACGGCTATCTGTTCCTGTGGGTCACCATCGGGATCACCGGCCTGCTGGGCTACGTGCTGGCGTTTCTGACCTGCTTCTTCGCCACCGGCCGCTACCGAGGGGCGTACACCTCGGGGCCGTTCGCACCCGGCCTGCTGACTGCGCTGCACGTATCGTGGCTGGTGCTGATCGTGGACCAGCTGAAGATCGACTTCGAGCGCAACCAGATCTACTTCCTGTTCGTCTGGCTGCTGATGGGGCTGACCGCCGCCGCCTGGAACATCGTGGCGCACCCCGCGAACGCCGCGCAGCCGGCCGCGCCTCTCCCGGCGCCCGCCCCGCCGCGGCGCGCCATCCCCGCGCCCGCGGGGGCCGCGGCCACCGGCCGCATCCGCAAGATCATGGACCCCTAGGCGGGGCCGGCCCGTCCAGCAGCTCGCGCACCCGCAGCAGCAGCTGTTCCGGGCGGAACGGTTTCTGCATGAAGGCCGTGCCCGGGCGCAGCCCCCCCAGCTGCACCACCGCGTCGTCGGAGTAGCCGGACAGGTACAGCACTCTGAGGTCCGGCCGCAGCGCGTGCAGCCGCCGCACCAGCTCCACCCCGCCCACCTCGGGCATCACCACGTCGCTGACCAGGATGTGGATGGGACCGGCCTCGGCCCGGTAGACGTCCAGCGCCTCCGCGCCGTTGGCGGCCTCCACCACCCGGTAGCCGCCGGCGCGCAGCACCTCGGCCGCCAGCCGCCGCACCTGCGGCTCGTCCTCCGCCAGCAGCACCGTCTCGGTGCCCCGCCCGGAGGCCGCCGCCGCCTCGCCCGCGGCCCGTCCCGGGCTCTCCGAGGCCCGCGGCAGGTAGATGCGGAAGGTGGTTCCGCGGCCGGGCCGGCTGGACACCTCCAGCGTGCCGCCGCTCTGCTCCACGATCCCGTAGACGGTGGCGGTGCCCAGCCCGGTGCCCTTCCCCTGCTCCTTGGTGGTGAAGAACGGCTCGAACAGGTGCGACAGGGTGGCCGCGTCCATGCCCACCCCGGTGTCGCGCATCGCCAGCATCACGTACGGGCCCGGGGGCACCTCCAGGCGCAGCCCCGGCCGGCCGGCCTCCAGCCGCACGTTGGCGGTCTCCAGGCTGAGCTGCCCGCCGTGGGGCATGGCGTCGCGGGCGTTGAGGGCCAGGTTCAGGATCACCTGCTCCAGCTGCCCGGGGTCGGCCTTCACCGGCCACAGCCCGGGGCCGGCGGCATTCACCAGCTCCACGTCCTCGCCGATGAGGCGGCGCAGCATCCGCTCCATGCCCGCCACCACCTCGTTGATGTCCAGCACCCGCGGCTGCAGCACCTGCTGCCGGCTGAACGCCAGGAGCTGGCGGGTGAGCGCGGTCGCGCGCTGGGCGGCGCGGCGCACCTCCTCCAGGTCGTGGCGCTGGCGGTCGCCGGGCCCCAGCTGGCCCAGGATGAGGTCCACGTAGCCGCCGATCACGGTCAGCAGGTTGTTGAAGTCGTGCGCCACCCCGCCGGCCAGCCGGCCCACCGCCTCCATCTTCTGGGTCTGGCGCAGGCGCTGCTCCAGGCGCCGCTGCTCGGTGACGTCCAGCAGCGTCCCGATCACCGCCGGCCGGCCGCTGTACAGGGTCTGGGTGCCGTGCACCTCCACGTCAATGCGCGTGCCGTCGCGGCGCCGGCCGCGGAAGCTGTAGTGGACGCTCGGGACCTCGCCCTCGACCCGGCGGCGGATGTTCTCGAGCACCAGCGCCCGGTCCTCCTCGGCCACCAGGTCGCGCACCTCCAGCCGCCCGATGATCTCCTCCTGGGTGTACCCGAAGGTCTCCGCCATCTTGGGGTTCACGTAGGCGAAGCCGGCGCCCTGGATGATGTAGATGCCCACCAGGGACTGCTCCACCAGGCTGCGGAACTTGGCCTCCGCCGCGGCCAGCGCCTGCTCCGCCTGCTTGCGGGCGGTGATGTCCTCGATCGCCCCCAGGATGCGCTGGGCCTTGCCGTCCTCGCCGTACAACACGTAGCCCCGGTCCAGCACGCAGGCGTACTCGCCGTCGCGCCGGCGGAACTGGTACTCGTCCGACCAGAACCGGCCGCCGTTGGCCACCACCGAGCGCAGCCCGGCGCGCACCCGGTCGCGGTCCTCGGGGTGGACCCGCTCGAAGAACCAGCTGGTGTGGGTGCCGGCCTCGCTCGGGGGGTAGCCGAAGAGGGTCTCCACGCCCTCCCCCCAGGTCACCGCGCCGGAGGCCAGGTCCTGGTCCCACACGGCGTCGCGGGTGGCCCGGAGCGCCAGGCGCAGCCGCTCCTCGCTGCCCCGCAGCGCCAGCTCGGCGAGGCGGCGCTCGGTGGTCTCGAGCACCACGCAGCCCACTTGCGCGGGCGGGGCGCCCGGCGGGCCCAGCGGGAGGAGGCTCACCGTCCAGCTGCACGGCGCCCGGGAGGGCGGCGCGGGCTCGCCCAGCAGCTCGACGTTGAGGGCCGGCTGGCCGGTGTCCAGCACCCGGCGCGCCAGCGCCTCGAACCGCGCGGCGAACGGCGGCGCCACCTCGCGCACGGTCCGCCCGAGGTGCCGCGCGGCGGGCACGCCGTGGAGTTCGGCCAGGCAGGGGTTCACGAACAGGTAGCGCAGGTCGCGGTCGAGCACCGCCAGCCCGACGGGGGCGCGGTCCAGCAGCAGGTCTGCCAGGGAAGGTGGGGAGGGCTCCCCCGGAGAAGGCTCGCACGGGCGGCCGGGAGTCGGCATGACGGCCCTCCAAGCTCCGGGTCAGGACGGCCCGTGGGTCCGGGCGCCACCCGCCAATCTAAACCCGGCCCGGCGAACGCACAAGCCGGCGCCGCAGCCGCGCGCTGCGCCCGGCGCTGCACCCGGGCCGCGGCTGGGGTATGGTCCCACCATGGCACCGCTCCACGCACGACCGGCCGCGCACTCCGGCGCGGGCGCGCCGGCCGCCGCCCCGCCCGCCGCGCCCGGCCCGGGACCGCCCCTGGCGGTGCTGGTGACCGGGGCCTCGGGGCTGGTGGGCGCGGCGCTCACCGCCCGGCTGGCGGCCGACGGACACCGGGTGCGGCGCCTGGTGCGCGCCGCGGCCGGCGCGGCAGACCTCGCGTGGGACCCCGCCGCCGGACGGCTCGCGCCCGCCGCCCTGGCAGGGTTCGACGCCGTGGTGCACCTGGCCGGGGAGAACCTCGCGGCCGGGCGCTGGAGCGCCGGGCGACGGCGCCGCATCCGCGACAGCCGCACCCGGGGCACGCGCCTGCTGGCCGAGGCGATCGCGGGCCTCGCGCGGCCGCCGGCGGTGCTGGTGTGCGCCTCCGCGGTGGGCTACTACGGGGACCGGGGAGGGAGCTGGCTGAGCGAGGACAGCCCGCCCGGCTCGGGCTTCCTGGCGGAGGTGTGCCGGGACTGGGAGGCCGCCTCGGAGCCGGCCGAGGCGCGCGGCGTGCGGGTGGTGCGGCTGCGCCTGGGCGCGGTGCTGGCGGGCTCGGGCGGGCTGCTGGCGCGCCTGGCCCCGCTGTTCCGGCTGGGCCTGGGCGGGCGCGTGGGCAGCGGGCGGCAGTACCTGAGCTGGATCTCGCTGCCGGATGTCCTGGAAGTGGCGCGGCGCGCGCTGCGGGACCCGGGGCTGCGCGGGGCGGTGAACGCGGTGTCGCCGGCGCCGGTTCCCCAGGCGGAGTTCGCGGCCGCCCTGGGCCGGGCGCTGCGCCGGCCGGCGCGGCTGCCGGTGCCGGCGTGGGCGGTGCGCCTGGCGTTGGGCGAGATGGGCCGGGAGCTGCTGCTGTCGGGGGCGCGGGTGCGCCCGGCCCGGCTGCTCGAGGCCGGCTTCGCGTTCCGCCACCCGGAGCTGCCGGGCGCCCTGGCGCAGGCCCTGGGCCGCTAGCGGCTAGGGCTCCTCCCGCTCCCGCTCGCCCGGCGGGCCGGGCTCTCCGCGGACGCGCCGCTGCTTGCGCGCCGCGGTCTCCAGGAAGCGCATTCCCCGCAGCACCAGGAGCGCGAACACCGTCCCCGCCACCCCCAGCTGCCACAGCCCCGAGCCGACCGAGGCGCCCGCCGCGCACACCAGCCAGATGGTCGCCGCGGTGGTCAGGCCGTGCACCGAGAAGCCCGACTGCATGATCGCCCCGGCCCCCAGGAACCCCACCCCGGTGACCACTCCCTGGGCCAGCCGGGTGGGATCCACCGAGAAGTTCAGGACGCTGCCGTGGGTGACCTGCCACAGCCGCGGGCCTTCGGTGGCGATGAGCAGGAACATGCACGAGCCCAGCGACACCAGGGCGTGGGTGCGGATGCCCGCGGGCTTCTGGGCGTGCTCCCGCTCCCAGCCCACCACGCCGCCGAGCACGATGGACAGGAACAACCGGCCCAGGATGACCCACCATTCCTGGTACATGCGCGTGTCCTCCGGGGCCCACAATGGGCACCCGCCCACGGGGCGTCAAGAGGTGACGAGGAGGCCGCGGCCGGGACCGCCGCGCGGACGGCGGTCCGGCTCGAGCCGGCGGCCGTGGGCGGCCCGCCTCCCCCGCCCGGCCCATTGACGCCGCGCGGCCTCAGCCCGGAAGATGCTGGGGGCGGCCCGCCGCGTCCGCCGCCCGCTCGCCCACCCACCGGAGGAATCGCCGTGACCCGCCTGATGGCCGCGCTGCGCGACTGGAACTGGCACGAGGTGCTGCTGACCGCGCTCATCGTCGCGGGCTCGTGGGTGGCCGGGCGGCTGCTGACTCTGGTGGGGGGCCGGCTGGGCCGGAGCTGGACGGCGCGCGCGCACTCGCCGATGGCCGCGGCAGTCCTGGAGCGCACGCTGCGGCCGACCGCGTGGCTGGTGGTGCTCGTGGGCGTCTACCTGGCGCTGCACCGGTACCGCTTCGGCGCGCTCGAGACCCTCGACGGGGCGCTGTTCGTGGCGGCGGTGGCCCTGCTCACGCTGCTCGGCGGGCGGGTGCTGGGCGGGGTGATGCGCTTCTACGCCGAGCGCGCCGACCGCCAGCGCCAGGACGAGGCGCTGGCCTCCCAGATGCTGCCGTTCGCCGACCGCTTGGGGCGGCTGGTGATCCTGGTCCTGGGCCTCCTGGTGGTGCTCGACCACTTCCACGTGGAGATCCGCTCGCTGCTGGTCACGCTGGGGGTGGGCAGCCTGGCGGTGGGCCTGGCGCTGCAGGAGACGCTGGCCAACATGTTCGGGGGCTTCGCCATCCTGGTGGACCGGCCCTTCCGGGTGGGCGACCGGGTGCAGCTCGCTACCGGCGAGACCGGGGACGTCCTGGAGATCGGGCTGCGCAGCACCCGGCTGCAGACCCCCGAGAACCACGTGCTGATCGTGCCCAACTCGGTGCTGGTGCGGACCAGCATCACCAACCTGAGCCTGCCCGACGTGCAGGCCGGGCTGCGGGTGGAGGTGGCGCTGGCGCAGGAGGCGGACGTGACCCGCGCGCGGGAGCTGATGCTGGCGGCGGCGCGCGCCCCGCACGTGCTGGCCAGCCCCGAGCCGCGGGTGTTCCTGCGGACCCTGGAGGACTCCCTGCCCCGGCTGCTGCTGGTGTGCCGGGTGGACAGCTTCGCCAACCGGCTGGCGGCCGGCGACGCGGTGAACGCCGCGATCCACTCCGGGTTCCGCGCCGCTGGCATCCGCATGGCCAACCCCGCGGCCCCGGTGGTGGCGGCGGGCGGCCCGGGCGGCCTGCCGGCGTGACCGGGGTCCGCACCGGCCCGGACCGCGCCCCGTCCGGGCCCCGCGTGGTGATCGTGGGCGGCGGCTTCGCCGGCCTCCAGGCGGCCCAGGCGCTGGGCCGCCGCCGGGTGGACGTCACGCTGGTGGACCGCTACAACCACCATCTGTTCCAGCCGCTGCTGTACCAGGTGGCCACCGCGGCCCTGTCCCCCGCCGACATCGCCACCCCGCTGCGGGCCATCCTGCGGCGCGCGCCCAGCGTGCGGGTGCTGCTGGCCGAGGTGACCTCGGTGGACCTGGCCGCCCGGCGGCTGGCCCTGGCCGACGGGGAGCTGGACTACGACGCGCTGGTGATCGCGGCAGGCGCGAGCCACTCCTACTTCGGGCACCCGGAGTGGGCCGCGTGGGCCCCGGGGCTGAAGACCCTGGAGGATGCGCTGGAAATCCGGCGCCGCGTGCTGCTGGCGTTCGAGGCCGCCGAGCGGTGCACCGACCCGGACGAGCGGCGCGCCCTGATGACCTTCGCGGTGGTGGGCGGCGGCCCCACCGGGGTGGAGCTGGCGGGGGCCCTGGGGGAGATCTCGCGGCGCACCATCGCGCGCGACTTCCGGGCCATTGATCCCACCCACTCCCGGGTGCTGCTGGTGGAAGCCGGGCCGCGGCTGCTGCCGGCCTTCCCCGAGGACCTGGGCCGCCGGGCCCGGCTGGACCTGGAGCGGCTGGGGGTGGAGGTGCACACCGGCTCGCCGGTGACCCAGGTGGGCCCGGGCCTGGTGCACGTGGGCCCGGAGGCGGTGCGCACGCGCACCGTGCTGTGGGCCGCGGGCGTGGCGGCCTCGCCGCTGGGGCGCGCCCTGGGGGTGCCGCTGGACCGCAGCGGCCGGGTGGTGGTGGAGCCGGACCTGTCCGTGCCCGGCCACCCGGAGGTGTTCGTGGCCGGAGACCTGGCGAACTGCGCGGGCCCCGGCGGGGCGCCGCTGCCGGGCCTGGCGCCGGTGGCGATGCAGCAGGGCGCGTGGGCCGCGGACAACGTGGGGCGGCGGCTCTCCGGGCGGCCCACCCGGCCGTTCCACTACGTGGACCGCGGGACCATGGCCACCATCGGCCGCCGGGCCGCGGTGGCGGTGGTGGGCCGGCTGCACCTGAGCGGGCTGGTGGCGTGGCTGGCGTGGGTGCTGCTGCACATCGTGATGCTGATCGGATTCCGCAACCGGATCCTGGTGATGATCGAGTGGATGTGGGCCTACGTCACCTACCAGCGTGGCGCGCGGCT
>DATKKS010000212.1:0-4040 GCA_035542815.1 Saccharimonadales bacterium (SeqCode)
CTGGCGGGCGAGCCGTCGCCCTTCAGTGACGAGGTGCGCGAGTTCGGGCTGGGCTTCCATGGGGTGCAGACCCTGCGTTACTTGGGGACCCTGGTTGGCCGCCGGGTGCCCCGGGTGGACGACTACGTGGAGATCTCGGCCGGCTGGCGGTGGAAGCGCTTCCGGATCGTGCGGCCCCTGGTGGGCGGCCAGGGCGGCGTGCCGCTGCCCGCCGACTCGGTCGAGGGGGCGGCCCGGGACCACGGGATCCTGCTGCGGGTGAGCCCCTACCACAACATCGCGGGCGAGGTGCGCGGCGAGCGCCAGCAGGACGGCGGCAGGCTCCGGGCGATCGGCGGGCTGGCGGTGGACCTCTACTTCGGGCGCGCCACGCTCAATTCCTTCGCCGACAGCGTCCACCTGCTTCAGGAACCTGGCGGCCGACCGCTGGAGGTCCGGCGCACCGGCGTGGGTCTCAGGCTATCCACCGGGCTGCCAGGCTTCCTGCAGGAGGACGAGAGCGGGGAGTTCCCGAGGCTGGGCCGCTGGCTGGGGCCGACGCTGGTGCTCGCCGCGGGATATGAGAGGATCGAGACCTTCCCCGGATCCCCGCCCGCAGCGGGAGACCTGCTCGAGCCGGCCCACTCCTGGGGCGCCGAGCTGACCGTCCTCGACGTGGCCTCAGTGCGCCTGGGGCACGCGCAGCAGCGCCTGCTGAGCGACGACGGCAGCGCGCTGGACTACACCCCCACCACCTGGGGTTTCGGGCTCAACCTGCACTACGCCCAGGCGGTCTCGGTGCGCTACGACTGGGCCAGCGTTCCGATGATCGAGGGCCCGGCCTACCTCGGCGGCACGCGCCACCCGTGGAGCTGGCAGGTGAACGTGAACCCCTTCGGGGTGCTGAAGGTCCTGGTGGGCGAACAGTAGCGCAGGCCCGGGCGATCCGCCCGGTCGCGTGGTGGGCCGCCGCCCCCGCCGGGCGGACCGCGGTCCGCCCCTACAGCACCTCCTTCAGCGCCGCTCCGGTGTGCGAGCCCTTCACCCGGGCCACCTCCTCCGGCGTCCCCTGCGCCACCAGCGTGCCGCCCGCGTCCCCGCCCTCCGGCCCCAGGTCCAGGATCCAGTCCGCCGACTTGATGACGTCCAGCTGGTGCTCGATCACCACCACGGTGTTGCCCTTGTCCACCAGCTGGTGGAGCACCGCCAGGAGCATCTTCACGTCCTCGAAGTGCAAGCCGGTGGTGGGCTCGTCCAGCAGGTACAGCGTGCGCCCGGTGCTCACCCGGGACAGCTCGGTCGCGAGCTTCACCCGCTGGGCCTCTCCCCCGGAGAGGGTGGTGGCCGCCTGGCCCAGGTGCAGGTAGCCCAGGCCCACCTCGTACAGCGTGCGCAGCTTGCGGTGGATGGGCGGGATCGGGCGGAGGAACTCCATGGCCTCCTCCACCGTCATCTCCAGCACGTCGGCGATGCTGCGCCCTTTGTACAGCACCTCCAGCGTCTCGCGGTTGTAGCGGCGCCCCCGGCACACGTCGCAGCGCACGTACACGTCGGGCAGGAAGTGCATCTCGATCTTCTTGACCCCGTCCCCCTCGCACGCCTCGCACCGGCCGCCCTTCACGTTGAACGAGAAGCGCCCCGGGGCGTAGCCGCGGGCCTTGGACTCGGGCAGCAGCGCGAACAGGTCCCGGATCGGGCCGAAGGTGCCGGTGTAGGTGGCGGCGTTGGAGCGCGGCGTGCGCCCGATGGGCGATTGGTCCACGTCCACCACCTTGTCGATCAGCTCCAGCCCCTCGATGCGGTCGTGGGCCCCGGGGGTCACCTGGGCCGCGTAGAAGTGGTGGGCCAGGGAGTTGAACAGCACGTCGTTGATGAGGGTGCTCTTGCCCGAGCCGCTCACCCCGGTCACCACCACCAGCTTGCCCAGCGGGATGTCCGCGGTGAGGCGCTTGAGGTTGTTCTCGGCCGCCCCCACCACCCGCAGGACCCGGCCGGAGCCGGCCCGGCGCGCGGCGGGCACCTCGATGCGCCGCTTCCCGGAGAGGTACTGGCCGGTGAGCGAGGCGGGCGCGCGCAGCACCTCCGTCGGCGCGCCCTGGGCCACGATCTCGCCGCCCAGCCGGCCGGCGCCCGGCCCCAGGTCCACGATGTGGTCGGCCGCCAGCATGGTGTCGCGGTCGTGCTCCACCACGATCACCGTGTTGCCCAGATCGCGCAGCGCCAGCAGGGTGCGCAGCAGCTTGTGGTTGTCGCGGTGGTGGAGCCCGATGCTGGGCTCGTCCAGGATGTACAGCACCCCCATGAGGCGCGAGCCGATCTGGGTGGCCAGCCGGATGCGCTGGGACTCTCCGCCCGCGAGCGTGCCCGAGGGCCGGTCCAGGGTGAGGTAGCCCAGCCCCACGTCCACCAGGAACCCCAGCCGCTGGGAGACCTCCTTGAGGATCGGCCCGGCGATCAGCTGCTCGCGCCCCTCGAACGCCATGCTCCGCACCGCGGCCAGCGCGCTCTCCACCGCGAGCCGGGTGAACTCGGCGATGTTCCGCCCGTGGATCCGGACCGCCAGCGTCTCGGGCCGGAGCCGCGCCCCGCGGCACTCCGGGCACGGCTGCTCCGACATGTAGCCGCGCACGAACTCGCGCACCTTGTCCGAGTCGCTGTCCCGGTAGCGGCGCATCAGGTTGGGGATCACGCCCTCGAAGCGGCCGTGGTGCTCGTAGCGCGACTTCTCCGACTGGACCTTGAAGTGAAATTCCTGCCGGCCCGCCCCGTGGAGGATCACCCGCCGGTGCTCCGCGGCGAGCTTGCGCCAGGGGGTGTCCATGCGCAGCCGGTAGTGCCGGGCCACGGTCGCCAGCATGCTCTGGTACCAGCCGCCCATGATCTTGGACCACGGCTCGATGGCGCCCTCGGAGAGGCTCAGGTCCGCGTCCGGCACCACCCGGGCGGCGTCGATGTCCAGGTGCGTGCCCAGGCCGCCGCACGCCGGGCAGGCGCCGAAGGGGCTGTTGAACGAGAAGCTGCGCGGCTCCAGCGCGGGGAAGCTGCGGCCGCACTTGGGGCAGGCCGCCTGCTCCGCCATCATCCGCGGCTCCTTCTCCCCCGCCACCTCCACCTGGGCCAGGCCGCCGGTCAGCCGGGCCGCGGTCTCCAGCGAGTCCGCCAGGCGGCGGGCCTCGTCCCGCGCCACCGCGATGCGGTCCACCAGCACCTCGATGGTGTGCCACTTCTGCTTGTTCAGCGCCGGGGGCTGCTCCAGCTCCACCAGCTGGCCGTCCACCCGCGCGCGCAGGAAGCCCTGGCGGTGGAGCGCGGTCATCTCCTTCCGGTACTCGCCCTTGCGGCGCCGGACCACCGGCGCGA
Source organism: Saccharimonadales bacterium (SeqCode) (assembly GCA_035542815.1). GTDB lineage: Bacteria > Eisenbacteria > RBG-16-71-46 > RBG-16-71-46 > JACRLI01 > JACRLI01. The sequence goes on from DATKKS010000212.1 coordinate 3,340, forward strand.
ACACGCTCAGCCGGGTGCCGTCCGGCAGCGCCAGGAGGCGGTCCACCATCTCCTGGACCGTCTGCCGCTGGATCGCCGTGCCGCACTCCGGGCAGTGCTGGCGGCCCACCCGGGCGAACAGCAGGCGCAGGTAGTCGTAGATCTCGGTCACCGTGGCCACCGTGGAGCGCGGGTTGCTGCCCGCGGTGCGCTGCTCGATGGCGATGGCCGGGGACAGCCCCTCCACCCGGTCCACGTCGGGCTTCTCCATCTGGCCCAGGAACTGGCGGGCGTACGCCGACAGCGACTCCACGTAGCGGCGCTGCCCTTCGGCGTACAGGGTGTCGAACGCCAGCGAGGACTTCCCGGAGCCCGAGACCCCGGTGATCACGATCAGCCGGTCGCGGGGCAGGTCCAGGTCCAGGTTCTTGAGGTTGTGTTCGCGCGCGCCGCGCAGCAGGATCTGCGCGCCCGGCGCCCGGAGGCTCGCGGGGCGTTCCTGGGACATGGGGTCGGTCACCTTCGAAGGCTGGAGGGTCGAGAGAGGAACTCGGCCGACGCGCGGATGGTACGGCAGCCGCGCGCGCTCGGCAACCCCGGGGGGTCGAAGAGCCCGCCCGCCACCCGGGCGGGACGTCCTCGCAGGCCCGGGTGGCCGGGGCTGGAGCGAGCGCTGCGCGACGCGCCGCCCGCCACCCGGGCGGGACGTCCTCGCAGGCCCG
>DATKKS010000213.1:0-14152 GCA_035542815.1 Saccharimonadales bacterium (SeqCode)
GAGGCGGCTGCGGAACCTACGTCACGAGCTGGCCCTCCTGGGTACTGTTATCCTGCTGACGCAAATCACCTTTGGAGTAGCCTTCGCGGCCGGGGCCCGCCAGGGCGTCCGCACCCTCTACCTCGTCCGCCACGGCATCTACGATCAGGACGACCCGCGCGACGAGTTCACGGGCAAGGGGCTGCTGCCGCTGGGGCGCGAGCAGGCGCAGAAGGTGGCGCAGCGCCTGGCGGCCATGCCCTCCGGCGTGGACGCCGTCTACTCCAGCGACATGACCCGCGCGCGGGAGACCGCCGAGATCATCGCCGCGGCGCTTCCCGGGCGCGCGGTCCACCTCGAACCCGGCCTGCGCGAGTGCACGCCGCCCACTCCGCGAGCCGACATCATGAAGGACCTCCGCCCGGGCGAGGCCGACTCGTGCGCCGCCCGGCTGGACCAGACCGTGGCCCGCTTTTTCGCGCCGTCCCCCGAGGCCGACTCGTCGGTGGTGCTGGTGTGCCACGGGAACCTCATCCGCTACTGCGTGTGCCGGGCGCTGGGGGCCGATCCGAGGCTGTGGCTCAGCATGGCGATCGTGCACTGCAGCCTGACGGTGATCCAGGTGCGGCCCGACGGCACCACCCGCCTGGTGGCGTTCGACGACGTCGGGCACCTGCCGCCGGACCTGCAGACGTTCGGCCCACAGGCCCGCATGTTCCCGGGGCCGCCGAGGAAGAGGTAGCGCCCACCCCTCGCTCGCATGCACTGAGCGAGGGGCGAGGCCCTCTCGGCTGGCGGACGTCCAAAGAAAAGAAAGGTGCGGCTTCAACCCGCCCAGGTCTCACGCACCGCAGACTCCGCGATGCGGTCCGCGTTCGCGAGAAGGTACACGGCAGACAGCCACAGGACGGCGGCCAGGCCCACGCCGAGCATCGGCACGGCGTCCGGCCGCGGCCCTCGGGCCAGCGCCAAGATCGAGACGACGGTGCCCGCCCCGGCGGTGACGTAGTAGGCGCGGACGTGGAAGATGCGCGCGAGCGGCACCAGGTGCAGGCTGACCACCAGGCCGATCCACGCCCAGACGCGGTCCACGCTGTGGGTGCGCGCGCACCACAACACCGCCAGCACGATCAGGAGCGCCTGGACCAGGGTCGTCCCGATGAAGCGCGCGAGGATGTGCCGCACCTCGGCCCGCCGGCGCAGCCGGATCCCCGCCCACAACAGGCCCACGAGAGCCGCGGCCTGCACGCCCATCGCCGCACCCCACGCCCACCCCTGCCTTCCTGCAGGCAGAACCCGGGTGAAGGCCAGGCCGAACCAGAAGGCCCCCGCGATCGCGAACATGTTGATGCCGCCCGAGAGTCCCCGGAGGAACGAACGTTCAGTTGCCACCTGACCCCCCGCAGGTTCACCGACCCGAACGGCCGGACTCCATCACCGCCTCACGGGCCTCACGCCAGCCCGTGCTTCTCCAGCAGCTCGGTGTCGGCCAGCACCTGCTCCGTGGCGCCGCTCGCCACGGCCCGGCCGCGCTCCATCACCACCACCCGCGTGCACAGCTTGCGCACGAACTCCAGGTCGTGGCTGGCCAGCACCAGCGTGGCCTGGAGCGATGCCAGCAGCGCGGCCAGCTCGCGGCGGCCGCGCGGGTCGAGGCCACTGGAGGGCTCGTCCAGGAGCAAGAGGCCGGGGCTGCACGCCAGCGCGCCGGCCAGGCACACGCGCCGCTTCTCCCCCGCCGACAGGTGGTGCGGCGAGCGCTCCTCGAAGCCCGCGAGCTGCACCGCCTCGAACGCCCGGTCCACCGCCTCACCCACCTCTGCCGGGCTCCAGCGCCGCGCGCGCGGGCCGTAGGCCACGTCCTCGCCCACGGTCAGGCCGAAGAGCTGGTCCTCCGGGTCCTGGAACACGATCCCGACCCGGTCGCGGATGCTGGGGATGGTCCGCGGCGCGAGTTCCACGCCGTCAATCACGATGCGCCCGGAAGCGCCGTGGTGGTGGGGTTGGTCCTGGACCGCGTGGGCGTGGAGGTAGCGGTGCCGCTCCGGCAGCAGCCCCGCGAGGTGCAGCAGCAGCGTGGACTTGCCCGCGCCGTTGGGCCCCAGGAGCGCCACGCGCTCGCCGGCGGCCACCGAGAGCGAGAAGTCCAGGAGCGCCGGCGAGCCGTCCGGGTAGTGATAGGTGAGGCGGGCGACCTCCACCGCCACCGCCGCCGGGCTCATCGGCCGGCCTCCGCCGCGCGCCTCACGCCCCCTCCGCGGCCGCGCTCATGCCTCGCCCGCCCCGCGCGCCCGGCGCGCGCGGTCCAGCGCCTCGGCCCGCTCGATGGAGCGCAAGAGCAGCGCCGCCACCAGCCGCCCGAAGCCCTGCACCGTCTCCGCCGGCGCGGCGAGGAGCGCCGGCCACGGGCCCGCGGCCGGCCGCCGGGCCTCGCGGGCGCGCAGCATGGCGCGCACCTGGCGGGTGACGGTCTCCAGCGCCGCCAGCGCCGCGGCGAAGACCTCCGCCAGGCGCCGCGGCAAGCCCAGCTGCTGGACGCCGCGCACCAGCCCCACCGGCCCCAGCCACGCGGCCAGCGCGGCGGCCGCGGTGGCCGCCGCCAGCGCCCGCGCGCCGAGCGCCGCCAGCAGCATCAGCCGGTGGCCGTGCGGGGCCAGGAGACCGGCCGGCACCGCCAGGAGCAGCACCAGCGGCAGCAGCGTCGCCACCCGCCGCAGCGCGCCCGCCAGCGTGTGCCCGGCCCACAGCAGCACGCCGAGCGAGAGCCCGAAGACCCCGCCCCACGCGAGCCACGAGCCGGCCGGCGCGTTCCCACCGCGCAGTCCCGCCGGCGCCAGCGCCGCGGCCAGGATCAGCGCCAGCGCGAGGCCCAGCACCAGGCCGGGCCGCGCCGAGCCCGGGCGCCTAGCGGTGCGCACCGTCGCTCCGGTCGGCAAGCCCGCGGCTCACCGCCCAGGCCAGCCCCGCCACCACCAGCGCCCCCAGGATGCCCGCGACCGCGGGCGCCACCGGAGTCAGCGCCCCCAGCGGCAGCGAGTAGCCGGCCAGGGGCGAGGCCAGCAGCGGGTGCTGCCGCGAGGCGAATCCCAGGATGTGGGCGGTGTGCTCCAGCCCGTCGGGAAGGGAGGAGGCAAGGGGCGCGAGGAACGCAGCCACCACCAGCGCCACGCCCAACAGGGTCCGTCCCACCGGCCGGCGCGACTCCGGCCCGGCCCCGGCGCGGGCCAGGCCGCGCACCAGGTCCGGGCGCCAGCGCAGCACCGTCACCAGGATGGCCCCGGTGAGCGCCGCCTCCAGCACTCCGATCACCGCGTGCGTCGAGATCATCAGCGGCAGGATGCCGCCCAGAGGGTACAGGCCGGAGAAGGCCAGCCACAGGCTGGCGAGGGTGGCCGCGACCACGGTGGAGAGGAACGCCCCGAGCATCGCCCCGGCGGCGTGCCCGCGCAGCCCGCGGATCCAGCGCGAGACCAGCCAGGCCAGCGCGTAGCCGGCGAAGCAGCCGACCACGCCCATGTCGGAGAGGTTCGCGCCGTAGGCCGCGATGCCGCCGTCCTGGAACAGCAGCGCCTGGATCGCCAGCACCACCGCCATCACGATGAGCGCGCGCCACGGCCCCACCAGCACCGCCGCCAGCGTGGCGCCCACCAGGTGCCCGCTGGTGCCCGGCGCCACCGGCACGTTCACCATCTGCGCGGCGAACAGGAACGCCGCCAGCGAGCCCAGGAGGCTGGCCGAGGCCGGCGCCGGGTCGCGCCGCTCGGCGCGCAGCGCCGCGGCCACGCCCGCTCCGGCCACCACCCACGCCGCCACCGCCACGCGCGGGCTCAGGAATCCGTCAGGGATGTGCATGTTGGATCGCCTGCCTCGCTTCCGCCCGGGGTCGGCCGGCGCGCGACGGCGGGCCGCGCGTCTCGTGCCGTCAGCAGATCCGGGGCAGCTGCTCCCCGCTCAGCATGTCCACCACCCGCACCCCGCCCACGCGGCTCTTGAGCAGCACCTGGCCGGGGTGGTCCGCGGTCACCTCGCCGATGTCCATCGCCTCGCGCCCCAGCGGGTGCGCCCGCATGGCCGCCAGCGCCGCGCCGGCGCTCTCGGGGGCCACCAGGGCCACGCACTTGCCCTCGTTGGCCACGTACAGCGGGTCGAGGCCCAGGATCTCGCACGCCCCGCGCACCTCCTCGGGCACCGGGATGGCGGTTTCCACCAGCCGCATCCCGGCGCCGGCGGCCGCGGCGATCTCGTTGAGGGCGCTGGCCAGCCCGCCGCGGGTGGGGTCGCGCAGCACGTGCACCGCCGGGCCGGCCGCCGCCAGCACCGTCTCCACCAGGCCGTGGAGCGCCGCGGAGTCGCTCCGGATGGTGGTCTCGAACTCCAGCCCCTCGCGCAGGCTCATGATGGCGATGCCGTGGAGGGCCAGCGGGCCGCTCAGCAGCACCCGGTCCCCGGGGCGCGCCGCGCGCGGCGAGATGCTCACCCCCGGCGGCACCAGCCCCAGGCCGGTGGTGTTGATGAAGATCTGGTCGCCCTTGCCGCGGTCCACCACCTTGGTGTCGCCGGTGACCACCGCCACCCCGGCCTCGCGGGCAGCCGCCTGCAGCGAGCGCGTGACCCGCCACAGGGTTTCCATCGGCAGGCCCTCCTCCAGCACGAAGCCGGCGGTGAGCGCCAGCGGGCGCGCCCCGCACATGGCCAGGTCGTTCACCGTGCCGTGCACCGCGAGCGAGCCGATGTCGCCGCCCGGGAAGAACAGCGGGCTCACCACGAAGGTGTCGGTGGACAGCGCCAGGCGCACGCCCTCGACCTCCAGCACCGCGCCGTCGTGGAGCGGTTCGAGGGCCGGGTTGCGGAAGGCCTCGAGGAACATCCGCTCGATGAGCATCTGGGTGAGCCGCCCGCCCCCGCCGTGGGCCAGGAGCACCTGCGGGTAGTCGGAGATGGGGATGGGGCACTGCGGGCCTTCGAGGATCACGGTCGTGCCTCCGCCGCGCCCTGCGCCCGGGCGTAGTGGTAGTAGGCGGCGCAGGCGCCCTCGCTGGAGACCATCGGCGCCCCCACCGGGTGCTCCGGGGTGCACTCCTTGCCGAAGGCCGCGCACTGGTGCGGCTTCTTGAGCCCCCGCAGGATCTGGCCGGCGATGCACACCGGGGATTCCACCGCCGAGACGTCCTCCACCGCGAAGCGCCGGGCGGCGTCGAACTCCTGGTACGGCGCGCGCAGCCGGTAGCCGCTCATCGGGATCACCCCGATGCCGCGCCACGGCCGGTCGCACGGCTCGAACACTTCCTTCAGCAGGTCCTGCGCCGGGCGGTTGCCCTCGCGGGTTACCACCCGGGCGTACTGGTTCTCCACGCCGTGGCACCCCTCCTCCAGGGCGGTCAGCGCCATCAGCGCGCCCTGCATCAGGTCGGTGGGCTCGAAGCCGGTCACCACCACCGGCACGCGGTGCTTCTCGGCGATGGGCTCGTACTCCCAGGTGCCCATCACCGCGCACACGTGGCCCGCGGCCAGGAACGCCTGCACCCGGTTCTCGGGCGAGCCCAGCACCGCCTCCATCGCCGGCGGCACCAGCACGTGCGAGCACAGGATGGAGAAGTTGCGCACGCCCTCGCGCGCCGCCAGCCACACCGCCATGGCGTTGGCCGGGGCGGTGGTCTCGAAGCCCACCGCGAAGAACACCACCTGGCGCTCGGGGTCCTTGCGGGCCAGCTTGAGGGCGTCCAGGGGCGAGTACACCATGCGCACGTCGCCGCCCTGGGCCTTGACGCTCAGGAGGTCGGTGGCCGAGCCGGGGACGCGCAGCATGTCGCCGAAGGAGGTGAAGGTGACGTCCGGCCGGCGGGCGATGGCGATGGCGCGGTCGATCAGCTCCAGCGGGGTGACGCACACCGGGCAGCCCGGGCCGTGCACCATGGTGACGCTCTCGGGCAGCAGCCGGTCCAGCCCGAACTTGATCAGGGTGTGGGTCTGGCCGCCGCAGATCTCCATCACCGTCCAGGGGCGGGTGACCACCCGGCGGATGGCCTCGGCCAGCCGCTCGACGTCGGCCTGGTTGCGGTACTCGTCCACGAAACGCATGGCGGGATCGGAAGGCCGTCCGGGCTCAGGAGCCGCGGGGGCCGGAGGGCCCCGGGGAGGGAGGCGCGCCGCGGGGGCCGGAGGGCCCGGGAGGAGGCTCCGCGCCGGGGCCGGGTTGGGGTTCGCCCGCCTCGCTCGGCTCGCCCGCCTCGCCCAGCTCCGCCAGCTCGCCCATCTGGCGCAGGATCTCCAGCGTCTCCTGGGCCTCCTCCTCGCTGACCTTGCTGATGGCGAAGCCCACGTGCACGATCACGTACTCGCCCGGCTGCACGTCGGGCACGTACGCCAGGCACACCTCGCGGATCACCCCGGCGAAGCTGACCTTGCCCATGGCCATCCCCGCGGGGTTCTCTTCCACGCTCAGGACCTTGCCCGGCACGCCGAGGCACATGCTTGCGACTCCTGGATGTTGGACGGGCGGGTGGCGGCTCGAGGCGCCCGCCGGGACGCGGCCGCGGCAGGGGCCGCGCCCGCCGGGATCGCTTCGGCGGCCCGGCCGGCGCCCGCCGTGACCCTGCCCTACAGCTTCGCCGCGGCCACCAGCACCTGCCCCAGGCTGATGCCGCCGTCGTTGGGCGGCACCTGCGCGTGCAGCAGCACGCTCCGGCCGTCCGCCTCCAGCGCCCGGCTCAGCCACTCGGTCAGCAGCCGGTTCTGAAAGCACCCGCCGGAGAGCGCCACCCGCGGCTCCCCCGCCGCGCGGGCCACCGCCACCGCGCCGGCCACCAGCGCCCGGATGAACCGCGTCGCAACCACGCCGGCGGCGGCGCCCCGGCGCAGGTCGTCCAGCAACTCTTCCAGCATCGGGGCCCAGTCGAGCGTGAAGCGGGGAACCCAGGCTGCGGCCGGGGGCTCGGCGGCGCCGGCCGCCGCGGCGCGCGGAGCGGGCGGCGCCGCCTTCAATTCCAGAGTATAGCCGCCGGTCTCGGCCAAGTCTGCCGCGAATTCCAGCGCCATCGCCGCCTGGCCTTCGAACGTGACCTTGGGGTGGAGCCCGGCCAGCGCGGCCACGCCGTCGAACAGCCGCCCGGCGCTGGTGGTGAGCGGCGCGTGGATGCCGCGCGCCAGCATCCGGCCCAGGACGCGGCGCTCGGCCGCGGGGATGTCCCGCACCGCGGGCAGGTCCTCGCGCTCGAGGGCCGCCTCGCCGTACGCCTCCCACAGCAGCGCCAGCGCCACCCGGCGCGGCTCGCGCACCGCGGCCTCCCCGCCGGGCAGCCGGAAGGGGCGCAGGGCGGCCACCCGCTCGAAGCCCGCGGCGTCCCCCAGCAGGAACTCCCCGCCCCACACTGCGCCATCCGGGCCGTAGCCGGTGCCGTCCCAGGTGACGCCCAGCGTCCGCTCCAGGATGCCATTCTCGGCCATGCACGAGACCAGGTGGGCGTGGTGGTGCTGCACCGGGACGAGCCTCGCGCCCGCGAGCGCCGGATCGGCGGGGGGATGCGGGGCGCCTTCGGAGGCCACGGCGCCGCGCGCCCAGCGGGTGGAGGCGTAGTCGGGATGCAGGTCGTGCGCCACGGCCACCGGGCGCGCCGCGTACATGTCGAGGAAGTCGGCAATCACCCGCTCGAAGGCGGCCTGGGCCTCCGGCGTCTCCAGGTCCCCGATGTGCTGGCTCAGGAACACCTGCCGGCCCACGCTGAGCGCCACCACGTTCTTCTGGTGCGCGCCCACCGCCAGGATCGGCGGCAGCTCGCCCGCCACCGTGACCGGCAGCGGCGCGAAGCCGCGGGCGCGCCGCAGCAGGCGCAGCCCGCCGCGCACCACCCACGCCACGCTGTCGTCCACGTGCCGCCGGATGGGCCGGTCGTGCACCAGGAACAGCTCGGCGATGCCCTCCAGCCGGCGCAGCGCCTCGCGCTCGTCGGTGCAGATGGGCTCCTCGGACAGGTTGCCGCTGGTGGCCACCACCGGGATGCCGCAGGCGCGCAGCAGCAGGTGGTGCAGCGGCGCGGCCGGCAGCATCAGCCCCAGGCAGGGATTGCCGGGGGCCACGTTGTCCGCCACCGGCGCGCCGGCGCGCCGCGGCAGCAGCAGGATGGGGCACTCGGGCGAGCTCAGGTGCGCGGCCGCCACCTCGCTCACCTCGCACAGCTCGCGCGCCTGGGCCAGGTCCCGGACCATGAGCGCCAGCGGCTTCTCCCAGCGGTGCTTGTGCTCGCGCAGCCGGGCGACCGCGGCCGGGGAGCGGGCGTCGCACATCAGGTGGAAGCCGCCCAGCCCCTTGACCGCGACGATGCGCCCTTCGCCGAGCGCGCGCGCGGCCTGCTCCAGGGCCGCCTCCGGCCCGGCCAGCGCCTCGCCCGCCGGCGACCACAGCGCCACCTGCGGCCCGCACACCGGGCACGCGTTGGGTTGGGCGTGGAAGCGCCGGTCGCGCGGGTTCTCGTACTCGGCGCGGCAGGCCGGACACATCTCGAAGCGCCGCATGGTGGTGTTCGGGCGGTCGTACGGCAGGCGCTCCAGGATGGTGAAGCGGGGGCCGCAGTTGGTGCAGTTGGTGAAGGGGTAGCCGTGGCGCCGGTCGGCGGGATCCAGGCTCTCGCGCAGGCAGTCGGGGCAGGTGGCGATGTCGGGCAGGACCAGCGCGGTGCGCGCCCCGCTCCCGTCGCTGTGGCGGATCTCGAAGCCGCGGAGGCCGGCGGGGTCGAGCCACGCGGCCGACACCGACTTCACCACCGCGCGCGGCGGCCGCTCCGCCTCCACCCGGGCCTGGAAGCGCTCCAGGACCCCGCGCGCGCCCTCGACCTCCAGGAACACGCCGCGCGCGTCGTTGATCACCCAGCCCGCGAGCCCCAGCTCCTCGGCCAGCCGGAACACGAACGGGCGGAACCCCACCCCCTGCACTGCGCCGCGGATCTCCAGGCGCAGCCGGGCCGCATCGGCACTCATGGCCCCCAGTTTCCCCGTTTGCGCGGCGGCGCACAAGCGCGGGGCGGCGCGGCCGACGTAATGTCCCGCCCCGGCGGCGGGCGGCGCGGCGCGTAGCGCCCGCACCAGCCCCGGCCGCCGGGGCCCGCGAAGACTCACGCCAGCCCCCCGGGCTGGTCAGCCCGCGCGGGCGATGCTAACGTCGGCGCCATGAATCCGCACATGGGCTCGGGTGGCGGCTCCCCCGGCGGCTTGGGCGCACGGCCGGCCGAGGGAGTGATCCAGTTCGAGGCGGTCCACCAGACCCGCCCGCTGGAGGAGCACGTCTACGGCGAGACGGCGCGCGAGCTGGCCGCGTGGCGCGAGGTGATGACCCGCCTGGGGCTCCTGGGGCAGCATCCGGAGCGCTACGAGGGGCTGGGCTACGGGAACGTGAGCGCGCGCCTGGGCCCGATGGGCAACATGACCCAGGGCCGGCGGCGCTTCCTCATCACCGGCACCCAGACCGGCGGCCGCCGGATGGTGTCGCTGGAGGACTTCTGCGTGGTGGAGCGGCACGACCTGGCCGCGAACCGGGTGGTGAGCTTCGGCCCGGTGGAGCCGTCCTCCGAGGCGCTGACCCACGGCGCGATCTACGACGCCGCGCCCGCCGCGCGGGCGGTGCTGCACGGGCACTCTCCCGAGATCTGGCGCCACGCGCGGGCGCTGCGCCTGCCGGTCACCGGGGCGCACGCGCTCAACGGGACGCCCGAGATGGCCCGCGAGGTGACGCGGCTGATCCGCGAGTCGGCGGCCGCCGAGCTGGGCATCCTGGTGATGGGCGGCCACCCGGACGGGGTGCTCACCTTCGGGCGCTCCGCGGCCGAGGCGGGCGGGGCGCTGGTGCGCCACCTGGCGCGCGCGTGCGCGCTGGGCTGAGGCGCGGGCCGGGGCAAAGGAAGAATCCATGAAGGTGAACGGCCGCGAGCTGCGCGCGGTGTGGTGGGAGCCGGACGCGGTGTGCTTCATCGAGCAGCGCGCCCTGCCCCACGCGCTCCGGATCGGCCGGGCGCGCGACTCGGCCGAGGTGGCCCGCGCCATCCGGGAGATGGCGGTGCGGGGCGCGCCGGCCATCGGCGTGTTCGCGGCCTACGGCCTGGCGCGCGCGGCGCGCGGCGGCGAGGACCTCGCGGCCGCCTGCGAGGCGCTGGCCCGCACCCGCCCCACCGCGGTCAACCTGGCCCGGGGGCTGGAGGCGGTGCGGGCGGCGGCGCCCGACCCGGAGGCCATGCTGGCCGCCGCGCGCGCCTACGACGAGGCCGAAGTGGCCGCGGCGGAGGCCATCGGGACGCACGGGCTGGCCCTGTTCCGCAAGGGCACCCGGGTGCTCACCCACTGCAACGCCGGGTGGCTGGCGGTGCAGGACTGGGGCACCGCGCTGGCGCCGGTGTACAAGGCGCACCGCGCGGGCCTCGAGCCGTTCGTGTACGTGGACGAGACCCGGCCGCGCCTGCAGGGAGCCCGCCTGACCACCTGGGAGCTGCGCCAGGAGGGCGTGGCGCACGCGCTGGTGGCGGACAACGCCGCCGCCCACCTGATGCAGCGCGGACAGGTGGACCTGGTGCTCACCGGGTCCGACCGCATCGCCGCGAACGGGGACGCCGCCAACAAGATCGGCACCTACGGCAACGCCTGCGCCGCCCACCTGCTGGGGATCCCGTTCTACGTGGCCGCGCCGATCACCACGGTGGACCCGCAGGTGGCCACCGGGATGGAAATCCCCATCGAGGAGCGCGCCGCGGAGGAGGTGCTGGAGGTGGAGGGCGTGGATGCCACCGGCGCCTTGCACCGGGTGCGGGTGGCCCCCGAGGGCACGCCGGTGGCCAACCCGGCGTTCGACGTGACCCCCCACGAGCTCATCACCGGGATCATCACCGAGGTCGGGATCGTGCCGGCCACCGCCGCGGGCGTGGCCGAGGCGCTGCGGCGGGCGGGGGCGGCGCAGGGCCGGGTTCCGGGCCGCTGAAGGTCGCCACGGATCCCTCCGGGCGCCCCCGGAGGCCCGCCCTCACCCCCTGTTCCACCCCGCTCTACCCCCCGCCGCGACCGTGCCGCGACCGAATCCGGCCCCTTCCGAGCGCATCCAATCGCCTACAGTGACCTCGCTTCCATGACAGTGACGGCCGCAAGGCCCTAGGAAACGAGGGGCTCGAGTGGGCCGCGGACACCCCCTCAGAAGCCCCGCTGGGCAGCCTCCCCCACAGGAGACCCCACCCCATGCTCAGGCGCATGTTGTTGGTACTGGCCGCCGTCGCCGTCTTCATCGGTGTCGTCGGCTTCATCAAGTTCAAGCAGATCCAGACCGCCATCGCCGCGGGGCGCTCGTACCAGGCGCCGCCCGAGGCGGTGACCACGGTCGTGGCCCAGGTGGAGCCCTGGGAGTCCACGCTGGAGGCCGTCGGCAGCCTGGCCCCGGTGCAGGGGGTGGTGCTGAGCGCGGACCAGCCCGGCATCGTGGACAGCATCGCCTTCCAGTCCGACGCCCGGGTGGAGGCCGGCGCGACGCTGGTGCTGCTCGACACCCGGCAGGAGCGGGCCCAGCTCGCCGGCGCCGAGGCGCAGCTCGACCTCGCCCGGATCAACCTCGACCGTTCCCGCAAGCTGCTGGATCAGCAGATGGTCGCCCAGGCGGACTTCGACCTGGCGGCGGCCCAGGCCAAGCAGGCGGAGGCGAACGTGCGCGAGATCGAGGCCACCATCGCCCGCAAGACCATCCGCGCCCCGTTCGCCGGGGTCGTGGGGATCCGCCAGGTCAACCTCGGCCAGTACCTGAGAAGCGGGGATCCGGTGGCGCCGATCCAGTCCCTGGACCCGATCTACGCGGACTTCGCCGTGCCCCAGCAGCAGCTCGCCTCGCTCCGCCTGGGCAACCGGGTGCAGGTGACGGCCGGCGACGAGACCCACGCGGCGGTCGCCGGGACCATCACCGCGATCAACCCGGTGGTGGACGGCGACACGCGCAACGTCCAGGTGCAGGCCACCCTCCCGAACCCGGGCGGCGAGCTGCGGCCGGGCATGTACGTGGACGTCACCGTGGCTCTGGGCGCGCACTCCTCCGCCATCACCCTGCCGCTCTCGGCGGTCAACTACGCGCCCTACGGCAACTCGGTGTTCGTCCTGGACAACATGAAGGCGCCGGACGGCCACTCCTACCGCGGCGTGCGCGAGCAGTTCGTGACCCTGGGCCCCAAGCGCGGGGACCAGGTGGCGGTCCTCCAGGGGCTCAAGCCGGGCCAGGAAGTCGTGTCCTCGGGCGTGTTCAAGCTCCGCACCGGGGCGGCCGTGCTGGTCAACAACAAGGTGCAGCCGTCCAACAGCCCCGCGCCTAAGCCGGAAGACAGCTGATGCGGTTCACCGACCTCTTCATCCGGAGGCCGGTCCTCGCGATCGTCGTCAACCTCGTCATCCTGATCGCGGGGCTCCAGTCCATCCGCTCGCTCAGCGTCCGGCAGTACCCCCGGAGCGACATCGCGGTGGTCACGGTGACCACGGCGTACGTGGGCGCGAACGCCGACCTCGTGCGCGGGTTCATCACCTCCCCGCTCGAGCGGGTCATCGCCAGCGCCGACGGCATCGACTACATGGAGTCGTCGAGTTCGCAGGGCGTGAGCACCATCACCGTCCACCTCAAGCTCAACTACGACACCAACGCGGCGCTCACCCAGATCCAGGCCAAGGTGGCCCAGGTCCGGAACGACCTGCCGCCCGACGCCCAGGCGCCGGTCATCCAGGTGCAGACCGCCGACAACCAGTTCGCCTCGATGTACCTGGGGTTCTCGTCCCGCGACCTGGACCGCAACCAGATCACCGACTACCTGACCCGGGTGGTGCAGCCCAAGCTCAGCGCGATCAGCGGCGTGCAGCGCGCCGACATCCTGGGCGGCCGCACCTTCGCCATGCGCATCTGGCTGCGGCCCGACCGCATGGCCGCCCGCGACCTCGCCCCCTCGGAGGTGTGGTCGGCCCTGGCGCAGAACAACTACCTGTCCGCGCTGGGCCGCACCAAGGGCACCATGGTGTCGGTCAACCTGATCGCCAACACCGACCTCAAGACCCCCGAGGACTTCCGCCAGCTGGTGGTCAAGCAGTCGGGGAACACCATCGTGCGGCTGGGGGACATCGCGGACGTGGTGCTGGGGGCCGAGGACTACGACGCCGACGTGCGGTTCAACGGCGAGAAGGCCACCTTCATGGGCATCTGGGTGCTGCCGACCGCCAACTCCCTGGACGTCATCCGGCGGGTGCGCGAGGCCATGACCGAGGTGCGCGCCCAGCTCCCGGCGGGGATGCAGGCCGGGATCCCGTACGACTCGACCGCCTACATCGAGCAGGCGATCCACGAGGTGCTGAAGACCCTCACCGAGACGCTGCTCATCGTGGTGCTCATCATCTTCCTGTTCCTGGGCTCGGTGCGGGGGCTCATCATCCCGGTGGTGGCGATCCCGATCTCGCTCATCGGGGCGGTGTTCCTGATGCAGATCGCCGGCTTTACCATCAACCTCCTGACGCTGCTCGCCATCGTGCTCTCGGTGGGGCTGGTGGTGGACGACGCCATCGTGATGGTCGAGAACGTGGAGCGCCACGTCCACCTGGGCCAGCCGCCGTTCCAGGCCGCGCTCCTGGCGGCCCGCGAGCTGGTGGGGCCGATCATCGCCATGACCATCACCCTGGCCGCGGTGTACGCGCCGATCGGCATCCAGGGCGGGCTCACCGGCTCCCTGTTCCGGGAGTTCGCGTTCACCCTCGCCGGGGCGGTGATCGTCTCCGGCTTCGTCGCCCTGACGCTCTCGCCGATGATGGGCTCGCGCCTGCTGCGGGCGGGCGACAACGAGCGGGGTTTCGCCGGCTGGATCAACCGCCGCTTCGAGCGCGTGCGGCTGGCCTACATGCGGCAGCTCGCCGGCACGCTGAAGTACCGCCCGGTGACCTCGGTGGTGTGGGTGATCGTGGTGCTGCTCATGATCCCGTTCTACTTCCTCTCGCAGCACGAGCTGGCGCCGCGCGAGGACCAGAGCGTGGTGTTCGGGATCGTGCAGGCGGCCCCCAACGCCACCCTGGACCAGACCAACCTGTTCGCTTCGCAGATCTACGACATCTACCACTCGTTCCCCGAGACGCAGAACACCTTCCAGATCACCACCCCGAACGGGGGCTTCTCGGGCATGGTGACCAAGCCGTGGGCCGA
>DATKKS010000214.1:0-2488 GCA_035542815.1 Saccharimonadales bacterium (SeqCode)
ACCGTCCAGTAGTAGCGGATGCGGTCGCTGTAACTGTAATGGCGCATGACACGCTGCTGCTCCGGCGTGCCGGAGTAGTGCGAGCGCCAGTGCGCCGGGTCGGCCAGCATCACCTGCTCCATCACCTCGGGCAGGGCGTGGGCGCGCCAGGCCGGGTCGAGCGCGGCGGCGATGGCGTCCAGCCCGTACAGCGCCTCGCGCAGCGCGAAGGTCAGCGCCGGCCCGACCTTGAGGATGGCGAAGCCGTCGCGCACCAGGGCGGCCAGCGCGGCGGGCGGCTGGTAGTCGGTGGAATGCGCCTCGAACACCAGGCCGGGCATCTGCGCCAGTGCCGCGCTCAGCGAGCGGGCCTTCTCCGGGCGGTACGCCACCACATTGGCGTGGCCGAACTCCACCCCCGGCTGCACCACTAGCGCGACCACCCGCGCGAAGGCCGCCTCGACGCCGGCGGCGGCGAAGGCCCCGCGGTGCACCTCGCGGGTGGCTAGCGCCGCCTCGGGGCGGGTCACCGACAGTTCCTCGATTTCCTCCAAGGCGCCGCCGGGCGTGGGCACCTCGGTGCCGACGACGTAGTAGGGCGTGCCGCCCGCATCGGCCGCGGCGGCCTCGGCCACCACCGCCAGCTGCGCCGCGCGCTCGGCCGTCACCCTGTCCGGCAGGCCGGCCGGCTCGCCGGCGCAGCCCATGCTGGTGTCCAGGTGGATCTTCTCGAACCCGGCCCCGACATAGGCCGTCACCATGGCGGCGGCGCGCCGCAGCGCGGCCTCGGCGGGCAGATGCTTCCAGGGGTTCGGTCCCAGGTGGTCGCCGCCCAGGATCAGCCGCTCGCGCGGAAAGCCGACCCGGCCGGCGATCGCCAGCACCATGTCGCGGAACGCGGCCGGCGTGAGGCCGGTATAGCCGCCCTCGTGGTTCACCTGGTTGCAGGTGGCCTCGATCAGGGCGGGATCGCCCATCCCGGCGGCCTCGCGCAGCGTCGCCTCGATCACCACCGGATGCGCCGAACAGACCGAGGTGATGCCGCGCGGGGTGCCGGCGGCGCGGGCGGCGGCGAGGGAAGCGAGGGGGTGAGCGGTCATGGTCTTTCCTTCCAGCACGACGGCTTGCACCGATGCGACGGACAGGCGTATCCCACACGGGTGGAAATAGGAAGAACGACCCGTGCAAACCCTGTTCGATCGCAGCGCCCGCAAGCGGACGGTCAGCCTGACGGTCAACGCCGACCTCTACGCCAAGGCGCGGGCGGCCGGGATCAACGCTTCCCGCGTGGCTGAGGCGGCCCTGGCGCAGGCCCTCGCGGCGCATCAGGCGGAGCGGCTGCGCGCGGAGATCCGCCAGGACATCGATGTGCTGGCCCGCTACGTCGCCGAGCACGGCGACCCGGCGGCGGAGTTGCGGGAGATGTTCGAGGCCGGCAATGCAGCATGAGGTGTTCGCCAACCCGGCGCCGCGCACCCGCGGCGCCTTCCCCTTCCTGACCGTGCTGCAGGCCGATCTGGCGGAGACGGGGGCGAACCGGATCGTGGCGCCGATGGCGCCGCGTGCAGCCATGCCGGGCGCGGCGGGCCGCTTGCTTCCCGTGGTCCGCCATGATGGGCGGGATTTCCTGCTTGCGGTGGAATTGATGACAGCGGTGCCGCGCACGGCGCTGCGTCATCCTCTGGGCTCGGTCGCGGCGCACCGCGATGCCATCACGGCGGCGCTGGACTGGCTGTTCACCGGAGTCTGAAGGATTGGTTTGGTTGCGGGGAGAGGATTTGAACCTCTGACCTTCAGGTTATGAGCCTGACGAGCTACCGGGCTGCTCCACCCCGCGTTGGGTGGGGGGTGCGCGCGGTGTGGCGCGCGGGGGTTGGGTTTGGGGTGGGTTGGAGGACCTGGCGGCGACCTACTCTCCCGTGCCTTGAGACACAGTACCATGGGCGCTGGGGGTCTTAACGGCCGAGTTCGGGATGGGATCGGGTGCTTGTCCCCCCGCCAGAGCCACCAGGTCGTCCAACCCACCCGTTGGTTTCGGGGTGGTGGCAGGTTCTGGTGCGGTGGTGTGGTGTGTTGTGCGTTTCGAAGCGGTGCCGGGAGGCTGTGGATCGCTGCTGTGCGTGGTGGGGTTCTTCGAGCCTGTCGGGCGATTAGGACCGGTCGGCTGAGTGCGTTGCCGCACGTATACCTCCGGCCTATCGACGTGATGGTCTGTCACGGCCCTCGGGGAGACCTGGTCTTGAGGAGGGTTTCCCGCTTAGATGCTTTCAGCGGTTATCCCGTCCGCACATAGCTACCCGGCGGTGCCGCTGGCGCGACAACCGGTGCACCAGAGGTGCGTCCATCCCGGTCCTCTCGTACTGGGGATAGCGCCTCGCAAGTCTCCTTCACCCACGGCAGATAGGGACCGAACTGTCTCACGACGTTCTAAACCCAGCTCACGTACCACTTTAATCGGCGAACAGCCGAACCCTTGGGACCTGCTCCAGCCCCAGGATGTGATGAGCCG
>DATKKS010000215.1:0-12932 GCA_035542815.1 Saccharimonadales bacterium (SeqCode)
GCTCCCCGTTCCCGGCTGGACCTCAGGGAGCGCCTCACGATCACCATCGACCCCCCGGACGCCCAGGACCACGACGACGCCCTGTCCCTGGAGCCGCACGGCTCGGGCTGGGAGCTGGGGGTGCACATCGCCGACGTGGCCCACTACGTGCGGCCGGGTACCGCGCTGGACGCCGAGGCGCTGCTGCGCGGCAACAGCGTCTACCTCCCGGACATGGTGGTTCCGATGCTGCCCGAGCCCCTGTCGGCGGGCGTGTGCAGCCTGCGCCCGGGGGTGGACCGGCTGGCGCTCTCGGTGCTGGTGCGCCTGGACCCCCGCGGGCGGCCGCAGCGGCACCGCATCGTGGCCTCGGTCATCCGCAGCGACCACCGGCTGAGCTACGAGCAGGCCGAGGGCATGCTGCGGGGCGAGCTGCCGGCGCCGCCGGCGCTGGCGCGCCTGCTCCAGGGGCTGTGGAAGGTCACCACCCACCTCAAGGCCGCCCGCCGGGCGGGCGGCTCGCTGGAGCTGGATCTGCCCGAGACCCACGTGGTGCTGGACGCCGCCGGGGCCCCGCTGGAGGTGGTGCGCTACGCCCAGCGCGACTCCCACCAGCTGGTGGAGGAGTGCATGATCCTGGCCAACCGCACCGTGGGCCTGGAGGCGGCCGAGCGGGGCTTCCCGTTCCTGTACCGGATCCACGAGGCCCCGCTGGAGGCCCGGCTGGCCGAGTTCGCCCAGCTGGCCGAGGCCCTCGGGCTCAACCTGCCGGAGCGGCGGCGGCACGGGCACGAGTGGATCCGGAGCGTGAGCCTCAAGCAGGCCAGCGAGGTGAAGCGCAAGCTGATCCAGACGCTGCTGCTGCGCTCCCTGGCCAAGGCCCGCTACTCGCCGCACGACGTGGGCCACTACGGGCTGGCGGTGCAGCGCTACGCGCATTTCACCTCGCCCATCCGGCGCTACCCCGACCTGGTGAACCACCGCCAGGTGCATGCGTGGCTTGCGGGCCAGCCCGCCGAGCGGGACACCGGCTACGAGGCGGTGGGCGACCAGTGCACCGAGACCGAGATCCGGGCCATGAACGCGGAGCGCGAGGCGATCCAGGTCAAGTGCGTGCGGTTCATGGAGCCGCGGGTGGGGGAGGAGTTCCCGGCGGTGGTCACCGGGATGCTGCGCACCGGCTTCTTCGTGGAGCTGGTGGATTTCCCGGTGGAAGGCATGGTACGGTTCGCTGGCCTGCACGACGATCACTATGTGTGGGAGCCGGAGCGCGCCCGCTTCCGGGGCCGCCGCACCGGAGCCACGGTGCGGCTGGGGGACGGGCTGACGGTGCGGCTGGCGCGCGCCGACCTGGAGGCGCGCCAGCTCGAGTTCGTGCCGGCCGAGCCGCTGGGCGGCCCGGCCGGGCGCGCGCCGGCGGGCCGTCGATCGCGGCGGTCGGACTGAAAGGGGGGCCCATGGCCAAGCCGGAGACGCCCAAGGAACGTCGGAAGAGCCGCCGCGTGCAGGCCCAGCTGGCCCTGCAGATCTCCGAGCGCGGGCGCGAGCCGAAGCGCGTCGTGACCGAGAGCATCAATATCAGCACCGGGGGGGTGTACTGCCTGGTCAAGACCCCGGTGCCGGTGCTGACGGTCCTGGACCTGAGCATCCAGCTGCCGCGGTTCGCGGCCTACAAGTCCACCCAGGTGGTGCACTGCGAGGGGGTGGTGGTGCGCTGCGAGAAGTCCCCCGGCGGGGCCCGCGGCGCGGTGCGGTACGACCTGGCGTGCGCCTTCCAGAACCTGGACGAGGAGACCCGGGGGCTGGTGAACGAGTTCGTGCTGTGGAAGCTCCTGGGGATGGGCGCCGGCCGCAGCGGTTGACGCCGCCGGGGGGCCTCCTTAGAATCCAGTCGCAAGCCGGAATGCCGTGGGGCTGTAGCTCAGTTGGGAGAGCGCATGAATGGCATTCATGAGGTCACGAGTTCGATCCTCGTCAGCTCCACCAAGTCTGCCAGGCGGCTAGGGGTCTAGCCGAGAGAGGCCCGCCCCCGATCGGGCCCCGCCGGGGCCCGTCGCCGGCAGGAGGAGCCCCATGGCCCGTGCCCGTCGGCGCTGGCTGTTCCTGTGCAAGAGCACCTGAATGGGTTGCCGCACGGCAAGAGGGTTCTTGCTGGAACGCAGGGTCGAGTTCGAGGCCCGCGACCTGTTCAAGCAGCCCCTGGACGAGCGGGAGCTGGCCCAGGTGCTGGCGGGGCTCGAGCCGGAGGAATTCCTGAGCCGCCGCTCGGGGGCGTTCACCGCCCTGGGCTACGGCCGCCGGATCCCGCCCCGGGCGCAGGTGGTGCGGGACGTGGCCCGCGACCCGGGCCTGCTGCGCCGCCCGCTGATGGTGGGGCCGCGCGGGGAGCGGGTGGTCGGCTTCGACCGCCGCAGATATGAGGAGCTGTTCCCACTCCGGTGATTCCGGCCGCCCCGGAAACCGACGTCGTGAGTTCCCGGCCGCTTGACAAAACTCGTTATTCCACATAGACTTATTGTGATTCCCTAAGCCCTTTTGGGTTGTTCGGGCCGGCCCCCGCCGGCCTGAGCCGCCAATCCGCTAGGGCACCTCGCTCGGCAACTATTGGCGCGCGCGGCCCGCCGGTGGGCGGCTCAACCCAGGAGGCATCCCGATGCGTATCCCGACCCACGCGACTTGGGGCGTCATCGCCCTGCTCACCACGGCTTCCCCGGCCCTGGCCCAGCACCCCCTGAAGCTCGCGGACCTGGAGCCCGGCCTGCGCGCGGTGGCCGAGGGCACCGAGATCCCGCTCAGCCACCGCCCGATGCCGCAGCGCCTGTCCCCGGGCGAGGCCGCCCTGGACCGCGCCCCGGCCGCGCCCCTCGAGTTCGCCCGGCCCCGCGAGTTCAGCGCCATCTTCCAGTTCGACGGCCCGCGGGCGGCCCTGGAGGCCGCCGGCATCCGGGTGAACTCCCAGGTCGGCAACATCTTCACCGCCAACCTGCGCCCCGAGGAGGTCCAGAACCTGACCCTGGTGGCCGGCATCCGCAACGCCCAGCTGGCGCGCTACGTGCAGCTCCACCTGGACCGCAGCATCGCGGACGCCCGGGGCGACCTGGTGCACGGCGCCCCCAGCGGCTCCCCGCCGGTCTATCCGGGCACCACCGGCAAGGGCATGATCCTCGGCGACGTGGACACCGGGATCGACGTGTCCCTGCCCGACTTCAAGAACCCGGTGACCGGCCTCACCCGGATCCTGTACGTGTGGGACCAGACGGTCGCCGGCACGCCCCCGGCGGGCTTCGGCTACGGCACCGAGTGGACCGCGGCCCAGATTGACGGTGCCTCGTGCACCGAGACCGACACCAACGGCCACGGCACGTGGGTGGCCGGGGTGCTGGCCGGCAACGGCGCCTCCGCCGGCTGCGGGGTGGCGGCCTACCGCTACGTGGGCATGGCCCCCGAGGCCAACCTCATCGAGGTCAAGTGCGACCTCACCGACGCCCACATCATTGACGGCGTGAACTACGTGTTCCAGAAGGCCGCGGCGCTGGGCAAGGACGCGGTGGTGAACCTGTCGCTGGGCAGCCAGTTCGGGCCGCACGACGGCTCGGACACCTTCGGCCAGGCGATCAGCGCGCTCACCGGCCCGGGCAGGATCGTGGTGGCCTCCTCCGGCAACGACGAGGACACCGACTCCCACGGCCTGCTGACCACCACCACCACCACCCCGAACACCGACAAGTTCACCATCACGGTGCCCTCCTACACCAAGAACAGCGGCACCTCGAACGACTACTTCCTGATCACCGGCTGGTACGACCCGTCGGTGAGCCTGAGCCTCCGGATGAAGGGGCCGGTGGCCACCGACACGCTGTCGGTGGGCTTCGGCAGCTTCGGCGGCCACAGCACCACCGGCGGGTACATTTACATCGCCGACCAGAACGCCGGGCAAGGCTACGGCGGCACCGCCACCAAGCGCCAGTTCGAGGCGGAGGTGTACGACGCCGTCGCCGCCAACGCGCCCCGCACCGGCACCTGGGAGCTGGACATCAACACCAACTCCGGCAGCCCCACCGGCAAGCGGGTGGACATCTGGATCTACGCCTGCCAGCTGGGCTCCCTCGGGGCGCTGGCCACGGTGGCCACCGGCCTCAACCTGAGCTACATGGTGGGCACGCCGGGGGACGCCGACAGCGTGCTGTGCGTGGGCGCGCACACCACCAAGGCCCAGTGGTACTCGTGCAGCCAGGCCGGCTACTGCCACTACACCCTCAACCCGACGCTCAACGACATCGCGGAGTTCTCGAACATCGGCCCGCGGGTGGACGGGGTGCTGAAGCCGGAACTGACCGCGCCGGGGTTCGGGGTGGCCTCCACCCGCTCCACCAGCTCGGCGCCCCTCGGCACCTGCGGGGACGACTCCGACGGGGTGCACGAGGTGGTGGCCGGCACCAGCTTCGCCGCGCCGCACGTGGCCGCCGCGGTGGCGCTGTTCCAGCAGCACCGCAAGCTGGCGCCCCCCAGCCTGGTCAAGGCCTCCTTCGAGCGGCACGCGCGCACCGACGGCTTCACCGGCGCGGTGCCCAACAACACCTGGGGCTGGGGCAAGCTGGACGTGTGGGCGGCCATCGACCACACGCCCCCCACGGTGCACGTCACCTCGCCGGTCGGCGGCGAGCACTGGGTGGGCGGGTCCACCCACAACATCACCTGGACCGCCGTGGACAGCATCGAGGTGGACTCGGTGAAGCTGGAGTACTCGGTGGACAACGGCCTCAACTGGAACCCCATCACGAGCGGCCTGCCCAACAGCGGCACCTACACCTGGACCGTCCCGGTGTACTTCCAGGGCCAGCTCAGGGTGCGCACCAGCGCCTGGGACGAGTGCCTCAACGTGGGCAGCGCGGTGTCGGATTCGGCCGCCCACATCGTGGCGGTGGGGGACCGGCCGGGCGCGGTGTTCGCGCTGGACCGCGGCCGGCCCAACCCGTCGCCGGGGCTGGTCAGCATCCACTTCAGCCTGCCGCACACCGGGCCGGGGGAGCTGGCGGTGTTCGACCTGGCCGGCCGCCGGGTGGCCACGCTGGCCAAGGGCCAGCTGCAGGCCGGCCCGCACGAGGTCACCTGGAACGGCGCCGGCGCGGCCTCGGGAGTGTATTTCTACCGGCTGAGCGCGGCGGGACAGGTGGCGGTGCGGCGGCTGGTGCTGGTGCACTAGCCGCGCCCGAGCCAATGGTCGCTTGAACCGGCGGCCGGGGGCCCGTATAGTGGCGGCGCCCGGGGCAACGCCCGGGGCTCCCGGAGGCCTGATTGCTCGACGCGTTCAAACGCTGGCTCCTGGTGGGGCCGGTGCTGCTGTACTCGGTGATCCTGCACGAGATGGCGCACGGGTTCGTGGCGCTCCTGAACGGCGACCCCACGGCCCTGGACGCGGGACGCCTGACGCTGAATCCCATCCCCCACATCGACCTGTGGGGCTCGATCCTGGTGCCGGCGGTGCTCATCCTGACCCGCGTGCCGTTCTTCATCGCGTGGGCCAAGCCGGTGCCCTACGATCCGTCGCAGTTCGCCGCGCACCCCCGCCTGGCGGGGCTGGAGGTGGCGCTGGCCGGGCCGCTCACCAACCTGGCGCTGGCGGTGGTCCTGACGGTGGTCCTGCGCCTCCTGGGCTCGCTGCTCGGGAGCGGCCGCTGGGGCCACCGCATGCGCCTGATGCTGGTGTACGGCATCGTGCTGAACTGCACCCTGATGGTGTTCAACTTCCTGCCGCTGCCCCCCCTGGACGGCTCCAAGGTGCTGGTGTTCTTCCTGCCGCAGCTCGCCGCGATCATCGAAGCGGACAGCTTCTACCTCCAGGTGGGGGTGCTCATGCTGATCATGCTGGTGCCGCAGGTCTCCCGGTGGCTCATCTTCCGGCCCTCGCAGAAGGTGGCCGGAGCGCTGTTGCGCTGGGGCGACCCCAGCGCCGCCTGGAGGCTGTCGTGAGCCGCGGGCGGATCCTCTCCGGCATGCGCCCGACCGGGCGCATGCACCTGGGGAACTACGTCGGGGCGCTGGAGAACTGGGTGGCGCTCCAGGCGGAGTTCGAGAACTTCCACATGGTGGCCGACTGGCACATGCTCACCACCGGCTACGAGGACACCTCGCACCTGGCTCAGGACACCCGCGACATGGTCGCCGACTGGCTGGCGGCGGGGATCGACCCGGTCCACACGCCGGTGTTCCGGCAGTCGAAGATCAAGGAGCACGCCGAGCTGCACCTGCTGCTCTCGATGCTGGTGACCAAGTCGCGCCTGGAGCGCAACCCCACGCTCAAGGAGCAGGCCCGGGACCTGCACATCGACGACCAGGTGATCACCTACGGCCACCTGGGCTACCCGGTGCTGCAGGCCGCCGACATCCTGGTGTACAAGGCCGACCTGGTGCCGGTGGGCGAGGACCAGGTGCCCCACGTCGAGCTGACCCGCGAGATCGCGCGCAAGTTCAACGCCCTGTACGGGCCGGTGTTCCCCGAGCCCGCGGCCCGGCTGACCGCCTTCGCCCGGCTGCGCGGCCTGGACGGCGGGCGGATGTCCAAGTCGGTGGGCAACACCATCCACCTCACCGACAGCCCCGAGGAGATCCAGAAGAAGGTGATGACCGCCTACACCGACCCCAAGAAGGCGCACGCCCACGACCCGGGCCGGCCCGAGGCGGACCTCAGCGAGCTGGACGAGGACGGGCGGCCGGTGCACGCCGGCTGCGTGGTGTGGGAGTACCACCGCAAGTTCAACCCGGAGGAGGCCGAGCACATCGCCGCCGAGTGCCGCGCCGGGCGCCTGGGCTGCGTCAAGGACAAGAAGTATCTGGCCGCCAAGCTGGCCGCGGCGCTGGCGCCCATCCGCGAGCGGCACGCCCAGGTCCAGGCCCGCCCGGGCTACGTGGAGGAGGTCCTGCAGGACGGCGAGACGCGCGCCCGCGCGGTGGCCCAGTCCACCATGGCCGAGGTGCGGGAGGCGATGCGCCTGCCGTGAACGAGCCGTCCGACTTCGAAGCCCCCGGCTACCAGGTCCGGCTGGAGAAGTTCGAGGGCCCGCTGGACCTCCTGCTGCACCTCATCCAGCGGGACGAGGTGGACATCTACGACATCCCCATCGCCCGCATCACCGAGCAGTACCTCCAGTACCTGGAACTGATGCGCGAGCTGAACCTGGACGTGGCCGGGGAGTTCCTGGTGATGGCCGCGACCCTGATGCGCATCAAGGTGAAGATGCTGCTGCCGACAGCGCCGCCGGAGGAGGAGGAGGAGGGCGACCCGCGGGAGGCGCTGGTGCGGCAGCTGCTGGAGTACCGCCGCTACAAGCGGGTGGCTGAGACGCTCCGCGAGCGCGAGGACAGCCGGCGCCGGCTGTTCGAGCGGGGCCTGCCCGAGACCCTGGACCGGGACGAGCCCCTGCCGCTGCGCCCGGTGAGCCTGTTCGACCTCCTGGACGTGTTCCGCCAGGTGCAGCTGCGGGTGGCGGCGGAGTCCGCGGTGTACGAGGTGGAAGGCCCGAACGTGTACCTGGAGGACTGCATGGAGCGGGTCCGCCAGGAACTGGCCGCCCGCGGCCGGAGCCGGTTCGCCGACCTGTTGGCGCGCTGCCGCCGCCGGGTGGAGATGATCGTCACGTTCATGGCGCTGCTGGAGCTGATGCGGCTCGGCGAGGTGTCGGCCGAGCAGGAGGAGGCCCTTGGCGACATCTGGATCCAACCCGCGCGACCCGCTGCCGCCTGAGGGCGCGGGCCTGGTGCCGGTGCTGGAGGCGCTGCTGTTCGCGGCGCCCCAGCCGCTCACGCTGGAGGCCCTGGCCGAGACCCTGGAGCCGCTCACCTCCGACGAGATCGCCCCGGCGCTGGAGCAGCTCCGCCAGGAGCTGGAGGCCGCCGGGCGCGGCATCACGCTGGTGCAGGTGGCCGGCGGCTGGCAGGTGGTGTCGCGCCCCGAGTACGCGCCCTACGTCCAGAAGCTTCTGCGCGGGCGGCGCAAGGCGCGCCTCTCGCGCGCCGCGCTGGAGACCCTGGCCATCGTGGCCTACCGCCAGCCGGTCACCAAGACCGACATCGAGGGCATCCGCGGGGTGGACTCCGCCGGGGTCCTGGCCCACCTGCTGGAGCGCAACCTGGTGGGCATCCGCGGCCGGGCGCGCAGCGTGGGCCGGCCGCTCCTGTACGGCACCACCCAGGAGTTCCTGGTCTACTTCGGCATCAACGAACTCACCGACCTGCCCAAGCCCGAGGAGCTGGCCGAGCTGCTCAAGGACCGCGAAGGCCTGGCCGGGGCCAACGGCCTCGAGGAGGCCGAAGGTGACCCGGCCGCCGCGCGGGCGGGGGCCGTTCCGGCCGGCAGCGAGCCCGCGCCCCCCGGGGAGGCGGCCGGCGGCGCCGCGGAGGCTCCACCGGATGGGGACCCGACTCGGTAGGTACCTGGCCGAGTGCGGCGTGGCCGCGCGCCGCAAGGCCGACGAGCTGATCCGCGCGGGCCGCGTCCGGGTGAACGGCCGGGTGGCCGAGCTGGGCTCCCAGGTGGACCCGGCGGCGGACCGGGTCACCCTGGACGGCCGGCCGGTGCGCCCGCCCGCAGCCAAGGTCACCCTGCTGCTGCACAAGCCCCCCGGCTACGTGTGCACGCTGAGCGATCCGGAGGGCCGCCCGACGGTGCTGGACCTGCTGCCCCGGAGCGCCGGGCGGCTGTTCCCGGTGGGCCGCCTGGACCGTCCGAGCGAGGGCCTGCTGCTGCTCACCAACGACGGCGACCTGGCGCAGCGCCTGACCCACCCGCGCAACCAGATCGAGAAGGAATACCTGGTCACGGTGGACCCCGAGCCCGGGGCCGAGGTCGTGGAGCGGCTGCGGCGCGGGGTGCGCACCCCGGCGCTGGGCCCGGTGCGGCCGCTCCAGGTGGAACAGGTGGGCCGGCGCCGGCTGGCGGTGGTGCTGACCGAGGGGCGCAAGCGCGAGATCCGCGAGATGTGCGCCGCCGCGGGGCTCACCGTCGTGCGCCTCAAGCGGGTGCGGGTGGGCGGGCTGGTGCTGGGGCGGATGGAGCCGGGCGAATGGCGCTACCTGGGGCCGCGGGACCTGCAGCGACTGTTGGGGAGGACCCATGGATCTGCCCGAGGACCTGCGCGACCTCCGCGCGCGGATTGACCGCATTGACCGCGAGCTGGTGCGCCTGCTCGGCCAGCGCGCCGAAGCGGCCGCCCAGGTCGGCCGCGTCAAGGCCGGCGCCGGGGACACCGTGTTCGACCCGGGCCGTGAGGAGGCGGTCATCGCCCGGGCGGTGGAGCTGGGCGCCGGCCCGCTCCCGGCGCGGGCGGTGGAGGCGGTGTTCCGCGAGATCATCTCCGCCTCCCGGGCGCTGGAGGCGCCCACCCGGATCGCCTACCTGGGCGAGGAGGGCGGCTTCGGCCACGAGGCCGCCGCCGCCCGGTTCGGGAGTTCCGCGTTCTGCGTCCCGATGGCCGATGCGGACGCGCTGCTGAGCTCCCTCCAGGCTCGCGGCGCCGATTTCGGGAGCTTCCCGATCACCCCCTCGGGCGAAGACCCCGGGTTCGAGGCCTTCGACCTGCTGCTCAACTCCCCGTTCCCGGTGGTGGGCGAGTTCCTGGCCGAGACCAGCCACTGGCTGCTGGTCCCGGGGGCCGAGCCGGTGCGCCGCCTGTTCGGAGACCCGTTCGCCTTCACCCACTGCCGGCGGCACCTGGACCAGCGCTGTCCGGGCGCGGAGCGGGTGGCGGTGCGCACCGGGCTGGAGGCCGCCCGGCTGGCCGCGCACACCCCCGGGGCGGCGGCGGTGGGCGCGCGGAGCCTGGGGGAGCTGGCCGGGCTGGCGGTGGCCGGGGAGATGCTGGACGACGTGCCCGCGGCGGCCCGGCGTTACCTCATCCTGGGATCCGAGCCGGCGCCGCGGGCGCCCGAGGAGAAGACCTCGCTGCTGGTGGCCCTGGCCAACCGCCCCGGCACGCTGCACCACCTGCTGGGCTGCTTCGCCTCGGCCGGCGCCAACGTGGCCTGGCTGGAGAACCGCGCCCACGCCCGGTGGCCGTGGGACCACCTGTTCTGCCTGGAGGTGGAGGGGCACCAGTCCGAGGAGCCGCTGCGCGGGGCGCTGCAGCGGGCGCGGGCGGCCACCGAGTTCTTCAAGGTGCTGGGCTCGTTCCCCCGCGCGGCGGCCCGCTGAGGCCCGCCGGCCGCTTTTTGACCTGCCCGCAGCCCCATGCTAGAGTGAGGTTTGCCGCGCCCGGCACCGCCGCCGGGCCGCTTCGGGTGGGGCCAGCAACCGAGAGGGGTGTCCAGGTCATGGGCGCTTTCGAGCAGCTGATCCGTCCCGGGGTGCGGGCCATCCAGCCCTACACCCCGGGCAAGCCGATCGAGGAAGTGGAGCGCGAGCTGGGCGTCCAGGGCGCGCTCAAGTTCGCGTCCAACGAGAACCCGGCCGGCCCCTCGCCGCTGGTGCTGCAGGCCATCCGCGACCACGCCGCGGCCCTGAACCGCTACGGGGACGCCGGCTGCTACTACGTGCGCCAGGAACTGGCGCGCTTCTGGGAGCTGCCGGACGACTGGTTCGTGGTGTGCAACGGCTCCTCCGAGTCCATCTACCTCTCGGCGGTGCTCACCTGCACCGTGGGCGACGAGGTGGTCTTCTCCGACCCACCCTCGTTCCTGCTGTACCGCAGCTCCGCGCTGGCGGTGGGGGCCACCCCGGTGGCCGTGCCGCGCCGGGCGCTGACCCACGACCTGGACGCGATGCGCGCGGCGATCACCCCGAAGACGCGCCTGGTGTACGTGTGCAACCCCGACAACCCCACCGGGACCTCGGTCGGACGGGCCGAGTACGAGCGCTTCCTGGACGGGCTGCGCGAGGACATCCTGGTGGTGTTCGACCACGCCTACGCCGAGTACGCCACCCGCCCGGACTACCCCGACATCCTGCCCTACATCCGCGCCGGGCGCCCGGTGGTGGAGCTGCGCACGTTCTCCAAGGCCTACTCGCTGGCCGGGATGCGCGTGTCGTACCTGATCGCCCCGCCGGCGCTGGTGGGCTACTACAACCGCGCGCGCCTGCCGTTCAACGTGAGCTCGCTGGCCCAGGCGGCCGCGGTCGCGGCGCTGCGCGACCAGGACCACGTGCGCCGCGCGGCCCGCCTCAACCAGGAATCCCTGGCCCGCATCATCGCCTGCATGCAGTCGCTGGGCCTGGAGACCGTGCCGACCCAGGCGAACTTCGTGCTGGTGCGCCTGCCCGCGGACGCGCGCCGGGCGGAGCAGGAGCTCCTGCGCCGGGGCATCATCGTCCGCAACATGGTCGCCTTCGGGCTCCCGCCCGAGTACCTGCGCATCACCAGCGGCACCCTGGAGGAGACGGAGCGCCTGGTGAAAGTGTGCCGCGAGGTCCTGTCCGGCGCCGTCGCGAGGTGAGCTTGACCCGCGTCGGGATCGCGGGACTGGGGCTCATCGGGGCGTCCATCGGCCTGGGCCTGCGCCGCGCCGGCTACCCGGTCGCCGGTTGCGAGCCCGACCCGCAGGCGCGGGAGCTGGCGCTCCGGCGGGGAGCGGCGGAGGCCGCCGCGGACGACATCGCCGCCCTGGCGCACGGCGCCGACGTCATCTTCCTGGCCGCCCCACCTCTTGCCAACCTCGAGCTGCTGGGCCGGCTGGCGGCGGCCGCGCCGCCCGCCGGGCTGGTGGTGACCGACACCGGGAGCGTCAAGCGGGACATCGCCGCCCTGGGGCGGAGCCTGTGGGCCTCGTCCGGGGGACCGGTGTTCGTGCCCGGGCATCCCATGGCCGGCCTGGCGGGCTCCGGCCCGGGCGCCGCGCGGGCCGATCTGTTCGAGGGCGCCCCCTGGTACCTGTGCCCGGAAGGGGAGCCGCCGGCCACGCTGCTGCCGCTCCTGGCGGCGCTGGGGGCGCGGGTGGTGCGGGCGGAGGCCGCGGCCCACGACCGGGCGGCGGCCCGGCTGAGCCACGTGCCGCAGCTCCTGGCATGGGTGCAGGCCCGCCGCTGGGCGGAGGCGGGCCTGAGCGGCACCGACGGCGGCCCGGTAGCCCGCGAGCTGGCGCGGCTGGCGGCCAGCCCGCGGGCCTTGTGGGCCGACATCCTGATGTCCAACCGCGACGCCGTGGCCGACGCCCTGGGTGGGCTGGGGCAGGACGCGGAGCGGCTGGCCGAGGCCCTGGGGGACGCCGACCCGGGCCGCGCCCGGGCCGCGCTGGAGGCGCTCTTCCCATGACCGACCGCCTGTGCGTGCACCCCGGCCGTCCGTACCGGGGCGCGATCCAGCCGCCGGGGGACAAGTCCATCTCGCACCGCGCCCTGCTGCTCGCCGGCCTGGCCGAGGGCGAGAGCGAGCTGGCCGGGGTGAACTCCGGCGAGGACTGCACCCGCACCCGGGCGGCGCTGGAGCAGGCCGGGGCGCGCTACGAGCGCCGCGGGGAGGCGTGGCGGGTGACCGGCACCCCGGGGCTCAGCCCGGGCCAGGAGCTGGCGGTGGAGTGCGGCAACTCCGGCACCACGCTGCGGGTCCTGGCCGGCGCGCTGGCCGGCTACCCGGTGCGCGCCACCTACTCCGGCGACGCCTCGCTGAACCGCCGCCCGGTGGCCCGGGTGGTGGAGCCGCTGCGACGCATGGGAGCCCGGGTGTCGGCCCGCGACGGGGACCGCTTCCCGCCGCTCACGGTGGAGGGCGGCGGACTGCGGGGCATCGAGCACCACTCGCCGGTGCCCAGTGCCCAGGTGAAGTCGTGCGTGCTGCTGGCCGGGCTGCGCGCCGAGGGCCGGACCCGGGTCATTGAGCCGGCGCTCTCGCGCGACCACACCGAGCGGATGCTGCCCCACTGGGGCGTGCCGGTGGAGCGGCACGGGCTGTGCGCCGCGGTGCAGGGCGGCTCCCGGCTGCGGGGCGCGCGGTTCACCGTCCCGCGGGACCCCTCGGCGGCGCTCTTCT
>DATKKS010000216.1:0-18620 GCA_035542815.1 Saccharimonadales bacterium (SeqCode)
CGGCTGGTGTTCGTGGACCGCGGCGGGGGCTGGCTGGCCCCGCGCGAGGTCCGCCTGGGCCAGCGCGCTGGAGACTGGTTCGAGGTGCAGGGCGGGCTGGTCGCGGGCGACCGGGTGGTCACCTCGGGGAACTTTCTGGTCGCCTCGGAGAGCCGCCTCAAGTCCGCGCTGGATGCCTGGAGCGGGGGCGCGCCCCGGGCCGGCGCCGCCGTCGGCCGGGGCGGCGACGCGCCGGCGCCCGCGCCCCCGGGGGGTGGACGGTGATCGCCGGGCTCATCGCCTGGTGCGCCCGGAACCGGGTGCTGACCGTGGCGCTGGCGGCGGTGGCCGCGCTGGCCGCGGTCCGCGCGCTGCGCTCCACGCCGCTGGACGCCATCCCGGACCTGTCCGACACCCAGGTGATCGTGTCGGCGGAGTGGATGGGGCGCAGCCCCGACCTGGTGGAGGCGCAGATCACCTACCCCATCGTCACCGCGCTGCGCTCGGCGCCCGGCGTGCAGTACGTGCGCGGCCTCAGCATGGCCGGCGATGCGTTCGTGTACGTGGTGTTCAAGGAGGGCGTGGACCTGTACTGGGCGCGCAGCCGGGTGAACGAGTACCTGGCCGGCATCCGCGACCGGCTGCCCGAGGGCGTGAACCCCACGCTGGGCCCGGACGCCAGCAGCGTGGGCTGGGTGTTCGAGTACGCGCTGGTGGACACCACCGGCCGGCAGGACCTCTCGCAGCTGCGCTCCTTCCAGGACTGGACGCTGCGCTACTGGCTGCAGCAGGTGGACGGGGTGGCGGAGGTGGCCCCGGTGGGCGGCTTCGTGCGCCAGTACCAGGTGGACCTGGATCCCGACCGCCTCCAGGCGCACGCGGTGTCCATCGTGCAGGTCGCGGAGGCCATCCGGAGATCGAACAGCGACGTGGGCGGCGGCGTGGTGGAGGTCGCCGAGCACGAGCACTTCGTCCGCGGCCGGGGCTACATCCGCTCGGTGGCGGACCTCGAGCAGGTGGCGGTGAAGACCGGTCCGGACGGCGTGCCGGTCACGCTGGGGCAGCTGGGCGTGGTGCACGTGGGCCCGGCGCCGCGGCGCGGCATCGCCGAGCTGGACGGCCGCGGCGAGGTGGTGGGCGGCATCGTCATCATGCGCCAGGGTCAGAACGCGCTGCGGGTGATCGACGCGGTGCGGGCGCGGCTGGCGGAGGTGCGCGGCTCGCTGCCCCCCGGGGTCAAGGTGGTGGTGACCTACGACCGCTCCGAGCTGATCCGGCGCTCCATCGGCACGCTGCGGCGCACGCTGCTCGAGGAGATGCTCATCGTCAGCGCGGTGGTGGTGCTGTTCCTGTTCCACTTCCGCACCGCGCTGGTGCCGATCCTGGGCCTGCCGCTGGCGGTGCTGCTGGCCTTCGTGCCCCTGTCGCTCCAGGGCCTGACTGCCAACATCATGTCCCTGGGCGGGATCGCGGTGGCCATCGGCGCCATGGTGGATGCCTCGATCATCATGGTGGAGAACGTCCACCGGAAGCTGGAGGCGTGGGAGGCCGCCGGCCGCCCGGGCACGCGCCGGGACGTGGTGGTGGCGGGCCTGCAGGAGGTGGGCCATCCCGTCTTCTTCGCGCTCCTGGTGATCACGGTGTCGTTCCTGCCGATCTTCACCCTGGAGGGCACCGAGGGGCGGCTGTTCCGCCCGCTGGCCTTCACCAAGACCTACTCCATGGCCTTCGCCGCCCTGCTGGCGGTGACCCTGACCCCGGCGCTGGCGGTGTGGTTCATCCGCGGCCGCATCCGCCCGGAGCGCGAGCACCCGGTGGCCCGCCCGCTGGCGCGGGCGTACGCCCCGGTGGTGCGCTGGGCGGTGCGGCGGCGCGCCTGGGTGATGCTGGGGGCGCTGCTGCTGATGGCCTCGGCGGTGCCGCTGCTGCTGTCGCTGGGCAGCGAGTTCATGCCGCCGCTCAACGAGGGCACGGTGCTGTACATGCCCACCGCGCCCCCCGGGATGTCCGAGACCGCGGCCGGCGCGGTGC
Organism: Saccharimonadales bacterium (SeqCode); assembly: GCA_035542815.1. Taxonomy (GTDB): domain Bacteria; phylum Eisenbacteria; class RBG-16-71-46; order RBG-16-71-46; family JACRLI01; genus JACRLI01. Next base: position 2,011 of record DATKKS010000216.1, read on the forward strand.
TGCAGGAGCTGGACCGGAAGCTCCACGGCATCCCCGAGGTGGCCCGGGTGTTCGGGAAGATCGGCCGCGCCCAGACCGCCACCGACCCGGCGCCGCTGTCCATGGTGGAGACGGTGATCACGCTGCGCCCGGAGAGCGAGTGGCGCCCGGGCCTCACCTGGGACCGGCTGATGGCGCTGATGGACAGCACCGTCCAGTTCCCGGGCATGCGCAACGTGTTCTGGATGCCCATCCAGACGCGCAACGAGATGCTGGCCACCGGGGTCCGGAGCAAGATCGGGGTGCGGGTGTTCGGGGCCGACCTGGACACCGTGGAGCGGTACGCGGTGGAGGTGGAGCGTGCGCTGCAGGCGGTCCCCGGCACCCGCAGCGCGTTCGCCGAGCGCGTGACCGGCGGCTACTTCCTGGACTTCGACATCCGGCGCGACCAGGTGGCCCGCTACGGCCTGACGGTGGGCGACGTGCAGGACGTGATCGAGTCCGCGGTGGGCGGGAAACCGGTGTCCCAGACCGTGGAGGGCCGCGAGCGCTACGCCATCAGCGTGCGCTACGCCCCGGAGCTGCGCGACGACCCCGAGGCGCTCAAGCGGGTGCTGGTGCAGGCCCCCGGCGGCGCGCAGGTGCCGCTGGCGCAGCTGGCCGACCTGCGCTTCCGCGCCGGCCCGCCCATGATCCAGGAGGAGGACGGCCAGCTGTTCGGCCTGGTTTCGGTGGACGTGGCCGGCCGGCCGCTGGCCTCCTACGTGGCCGACGCCCGGAAGGCGGCCGCCGCGGTCCCCCTGCCGCCCGGCTACCGCCTGGACTGGGCCGGCCAGTTCAAGTACTACGAGCGCGCCCGGGCCCGGCTGGCCTGGGTGGTGCCGATGACGCTGCTGATCGTCTTCGGCCTGCTGTACTTCAACCTGCGCTCCGCGGGCGAGGCCGCGCTGGTGATGCTGGCGGTGCCCTTCTCGCTGGTGGGCGCGGTGTGGATCCTGGGGCTCCTGCACTACAACCTGAGCGTCGCGGTGTGGGTGGGGATGATCGCGCTGGCCGGCCTGGACGCCGAGACCGGCACGGTGATGCTGCTGTACCTGAACCTGGCGTGGCGGGAGCGGCAGGCCCGCGGGGCGGCCGCGACGCGCGCCGACCTGGCCCAGGCCATCGTGGAGGGCGCCGCCCATCGCATCCGCCCCAAGCTCATGACCGTGAGCGCCATCCTGCTCGGGCTGCTGCCCATCCTGTGGGGGCACGGCGCCGGGGAGGACGTGATGAAGCGCATCGCCGCGCCCATGGTGGGCGGCGTGGTGACCTCGTTCGTGCTGGAGCTGGTGGTCTACCCGGCGGTGTTCGGGTGGTGGAAGGGCCGGCGGCTGCGGGAGGCCTGATCTGGTATCTTGACCCGGGGGGCCGCGGCCGTGGCCGCGCCGGCCGGCGCCCCGCCCGCGGCCCCCCAGGAAAGGAGACCCCGATGCACCGGATCCCGAGGATCGCCATTTCCGCGGCGCTGTTGGCCGCGGCGGCCGCCGGCTGCCAGAAGCAGGCCCCCGCCGGCAGCGCCGGCGCGCCCGCGGCGGGCACGTCCGCCGCCTCCCCCACCGGCATGGCCGCCATTGACAGCGCCAAGTCCAAGGCCGCCGCGGCCTCGGCCGCCTCGCGCCGCGCCGCCGCGGCGATCAGGGTGTGGGTCTGCCCGATGCACCCCGACTACACCTCCGACCACCCCGGCACCTGCCCGCGGTGCGGCATGGACCTGGTGGAGAAGAGCTAGCGGCGCACGCGGGAATCAGCCGGGCGGCGGGCCCATCCGCTCGAACACCAGGGGCGGGATGTCCTCGAGGTCGTCCACCGCGTGGAAGTCGCCGTGCAGCGGCGGCACCTGCTGGTGGGCCCAGGACTGCCCGCGCACGTGGATGGCGTGCATGCCCACCTCCAGGGCGGGGTTGATGTCGGAGCGCATGCCGTCGCCCACCATGAACGCGCGCTCCGGGGCCAGCCCGCACGCGTCGAGGATCCGCCGGAACTCGCCGGGCGTCTTGTGCCGGACGATGAACACCCGGTCGAAGTGCCGCTCCAGCCCGGAGTGCTCCAGGCGGGCGCGCTGCAGGTCCTCGTCGCCCATGGTGGCCAGCGCCAGCAGCACGCGCGGCCGGAGCGTCTCCAGCACCTCGCGCGCGCCGGCGCGCACCGGCGGGTGGGCCTCGTAGGTGCTCCACCCGATCTGCACGCACTCGCGCTCCACCTGCGGGTCGTACGGCAGGCGGCCCTCCTCCGCGAAGGAGCGGTAGGTGAGGCCCATGGACTCGGGCCAGCGCGCCTTGCCGTAGCCGGCCTCCTCGATGCGGCCCAGGTCCACCCGGTCCAGGCGCTCGCGGGTCTCGTCCATGGGGATGCCCAGCTCGGCCAGGCGCAGGCACAGCCGGAGCATGGCGGCGTGGAACGTCGGGCTGGTGAGCAGCAGGGTGTCGTCCATGTCGAAGACCACCCCCCAGCCCGACGTCGCCCGGGTCACGGGTTCTCCCGGTGGAAGACCTCCAGGACGCCCTCCACCAGCGCCCGGAACCGCCCCGCCACGCGGTCGGCGGTCACCATCACTTCCTCGTGGTTCAGGGGGCGGTCGGAGAGGCCCGATCCGAAGTTGGTGATGCAGGAGATCCCCAGCACCCGCAGGCCCACCTGCCCCGCGGCCAGGATCTCGGGCACGGTGCTCATGCACGCGGCGTCCGCCCCGAAGCGCGCGATCAGCCGCACCTCGGACGGGGTCTCGTAGGAGGGCCCGCAGGAGGCCAGCAGCGCGCCGCGCCGCAGCGGGATGCCGCGCTCGGCCGCCACCCGCTCCGCCACCGCCATCAGCCGGAGGTCCAGCGGCATGCCGCGGCGCGCGGCCGGGCTCCAGCGCGGCTGGTGCAGCTGGAAGTTGATCGCCCCGGTGATGAGCATCAGGTCGCCCGGCCGGACCCGGGGCGAGGCCGCCCCGGAGGCGTTGGTCACGATCAGCCGCCGCACCCCCAGGCGCTGCAGGAGCACCGTGGCGAACGTGACCTGCTCCATGTCGTAGCCTTCGTAGAAGTGGCTGCGGCCCTGCAGGGCCAGCACCGGGACACCGCCCAGCAGGCCTTTCACCCAGCGCCCGGCGTGGCCCTCCACCCGCGGCAGCGGATGGCCCGGGATCTCCGACACCGGCATCGCCACCCGCCCGGCCAGCTCCTCGGCCAGCGGGCCCAAACCCGAGCCCAGGATCACCGCGTTCTCGGGCGGATGCCCCAGGCGGCGGGCCACCTCGCGGGCCGCAGCCTCCAGGTGGTGCGCCTGCGCGGCCTGCGGGGCCGGCGGCGGGCTCATTGCTCCTTCCGGTAGGGCACGCCGTCCATCCGCGGCGGCACGGACCGCCCGATGAAGCCGGCCAGCACCACGATGGTGAGCACGTAGGGGATCATCTGGATGAACTGGGTGGGCACGCGCCCGCCCTGGAGCCGCAGCTGCAGCGTCTCGGCCAGCCCGAACAGCAGGCACGCCCCGGCCGCGCCCCACGGGTTCCACTTGCCCACGATCATCGCGGCCAGCGCGATGTAGCCGCGGCCGCCGGACATCCCGTCGGTGAAGCTGTGCTGGTCCAGGGCCAGCCACGCCCCGCCCAGGCCGCCCAGCGCGCCCGAGATCAGCACCCCGGCATAGCGGGTGCCGGTCACGCTCACGCCCATGGCGTCGGCCGCCTCGGGGTGCTCCCCGCAGGCCCGCAGCCGGAGCCCGAACGGGGTGCGGAACAGCACCCGGGCGCCGGCCAGCACGCACACCGCGGCCAGCAGGATCAGCGGCGTGCCCAGCAGCGTCTGCAGCGGCGCGATCCCGGCCAGCCCCGGCACGTGCCACTCCGGCAGCCCCTCGATCCGCGGCGAGTTGCTGGTGCTGTCGAAGATCACCTTGAGCAGGAACTTGGTCAGGCCCACCGACAGCAGGTTGAGGGCCACCCCGCTCACGATCTGGTCGGCCCGGAAGGTGATGCACGCGACCGCGTGCACCAGGGCGGTGGCCAGCCCGGCCCCCATGCCGCACAGCACCCCCAGCCACGGGCTGTGGCCGAACCAGGTGCCCACCGCGGCGGCGAACGCCCCGTTCAGCAGGATGCCCTCCAGCGCGATGTTGACCGTGCCGCCCCGCTCGGAGAACGTGCCCCCCAGCGAGGCGAACGCGTACGGCACCGAGATGCGCAGCATCTGCGCCAGCAGCGCGCCCAGCACCGCGGCGTCAAGCAGCCCCGACACGCGCCTTCCTCCGGACCCGCACCAGGTCCTGGAACACGTTGCTCGAGACGATCACCGACAAAATCACCACCGCCTGGATGATCTCCACCAGCTCCTTCGGCACCAGGGTGTTGATGACCAGCGCGCCGTGCGAGAGCACCCCGAACAGCAACGCCGCGAGCACCACGCCCGCCGGGTGGTTGCGCCCCAGGAGCGCGACCGCCAGACCCATGAACCCGATGCCGTTGGAGAACCCGGTCTCGAAGTAGTGCTTGTAGCCCATCACGAAGTTGGAGCCGCCCAGCCCGGCCAGCGCCCCGGAGAGCGCCATCGCCCCCACCGTCGCGGGCCCGGCGCGCACGCCCGCGTACTCCGCCGCGGTGGCGCTCAGGCCGGCCACCCGCAGCTCGTACCCCGCCCGGGTCCGCCACAGGAAGAAGCCGCACGCCGCGGCGCACGCCAGCGCCAGCAGGAAGGTGACGTTCACCGGCGAGCCCGCCAGCGCCGGCAGGAACCGCTCCAGGCGCCACAGGCGCGCGGCGGGCGCGATCTCCGGGGTGTGCATGGACTCGGCCACCACGTAGACGTGGGCCACGAAGTAGCCGGTCAGCGCGATGGCCACGAAGTTGAGCATGATGGTGTTGATCACCTCGTGGGCCCCGAAGCGCGCCTTGAGGTAGCCGGGCACCGCGCCCCACGCCGCCCCCGCCAGGGCCCCGGCGGCCAGGCACAGCGGCACCAGCAGCACCGCCGGGAGCCCGGGGAAGGTGAGCCCGGCCCACGCGGTGGCGAACGCGCCCACGTACAGCTGGCCTTCCGCCCCGATGTTGAAGAGCCCGGCGCGGAAGGCCAGCGCGCAGGCCAGCCCGGTGAAGATCAGCGGGGTGGCCTTGAAAAGCACCTGGCCGATGCCGTAGGGCGTGCCCAGCGTGCCGCGCAACAGCTCCGCGTACACCTCGCCCGGGTTCCGCCCGATGGCCGCGACCAGCGCCGCGCCCAGCGCGAACGAGAAGGCCAGCGCCACCAGCGGCACGCCCACCGAGCCCACCAGCCCGCCGCCCGCGGCCCGGCCCCGTCCGGCGCGCCCCGGCGCGCCACCCGCGCCGCCCCCGGCCGCGCCGGTCACGCGCTGCCCCCGGCGGCGGCGGGCGCGGCCCCGCCCAGCATCCACAGGCCCAGCCCTTCCTCGGTGGCCTCCGCCGCGGCCGCCTCGCCCGCCACCTGCCCCCGGTACAGCACCACGATCCGGTCCGACAGACTCAGCACCTCCTGCAGGTCGGCGGACACCAGCAGCACCGCCCGGCCCGCGTCGCGCGCCTCCAGCAGCCGGCGGTGGATGAACTCGGTGGCGCCGATGTCCACGCCGCGGGTGGGCTGCGCGGCCAGGATCAGCCGCGCCTCGCGGGTCAGCTCGCGGGCCAGCACCACCTTCTGCTGGTTGCCGCCGGAGAGGTCGCGGGCCAGGAGCGCGGGATCGGGCGGGCGCACGTCGAACGCCTCGGTCAGCCGGCGGGCGCGCCCGGCGATGGCCGCGCGCCGCAGCAGCCCGGCGGCGCTCACCTCGGGCTCCCACTGCCGGCCCAGGAGGTAGTTCTCCTCCAGGCTCATCTCCAGCACCAGCCCGTGCTTGTGGCGGTCCTCCGGCACGTGCGCCAGGCCCGCGGCGAAGCGCTCCCGGACCGGGGCGCGGGTCACCTCCCGCCCGGCGAGCCGCACCGAGCCGGACTCCGGCGCGCGCAGCCCGGTGAGCGCCTCCACCAGCTCGGTCTGGCCGTTGCCCTCCACACCCGCCACCCCCAGCACCTCGCCGGCGCGCACCGTGAGGCTCACGCCGCGCACCGCCGGGAGCCGCCGGGCGTCGCGCACCACCAGGTCGCGCACCTCCAGCACCGGCGCGCCGGGGTGGGCCGCGGCGTGCTCCACCCGCAGCAGCACGTCGCGGCCCACCATCAGATTGGCCAGCTCGCGCGGCGAGGTCTCGCCGGTGCGCCGCACCCCCACCACCCGCCCCGCGCGCATCACCGTCACGCGGTCGCTCACCGCCATCACCTCGTCCAGCTTGTGGGTGATCAGGAGGACCGTCTGGCCCTGCTCCCGCAGGCGCCGCAGCACCCGGAAGAACTCCGACACTTCCTGCGGCGTGAGCACCGCGGTGGGTTCGTCGAAGATCAGGATGTCGGCGCCGTGGGCCAGCACGCGCAGGATCTCCACCCGCTGCTGCACGCCCACCGGCAGGTCCTCCACCCGCGCGGAGGGGTCCACCGCCAGCCCGTAGCGCTGCGACAGCTCTCGCAGAGCCTGGGCCGCCCGGCCCGGCCGCAGCGCCCCCAGCAGCCCCGCCCCCTCGCGTCCCAGGAGCACGTTCTCGGCCACGTCCATGGGCCGCACCAGCATGAAGTGCTGGTGCACCATGCCCAGGCCGTGCGCCCGGGCGTCGGCGGGGCTGCGGAAGCGGACCGCGCGGCCGCCCACCCGGATCTGCCCCCGGTCCGGGGCGTACAGGCCGTAGAGGATCTTCATCAGCGTGGACTTGCCGGCGCCGTTCTCCCCCACCAGCGCGTGGATCTCGCCGCGCTCGACGGAGAGGTTCACGCCATCGCTGGCTTTCACCCGGGAGAAGGACTTGTGGATGTCGAGGAGTTCGACCGCGGCAGACATGCGGCAGAGGATATCACGCGGTCGGAGAGGGCGCAGCGGGGCGGCCGGGCGGCTCGCGGGACGGCGACGGCCCGCCCGGGGCGCGCCTCCCGGGCGTCCGCCGCCCCGGCTCCCGCACGGCTGCGGAGCAGACCCGGGTGGAGAGCCGGGCCCGCGCCGAGCCGCGGCGGTGCCGGTGCGCGGGTCGTGGCAGGAGAGGCTGGCCCCGCCCTAGGCGGAGCGGACGGCCGCCAGTACGATGGCCAGCAGAGTGAGCATCCCAGTCAGGAAGGCAAAACGTTTCATGCTGCAACCTCCGGCCGGCGCGCCATGCTAGGGCGCGCTCTATGTCTAGGACGTGGCCGCCGTCCGGAAGGTTGCAGCGGTGCGGGCGGGGAAGGGGGGCCGGGTCCGGACCGGTTCTAGGCCGCGGAGCGGCGGACCCGCTCGATGCGCAGCAGCACCAGGCCGCCGAACTTCTCGGTGGTGATCCGGAAGCCCGCCGGCTCGGAGCCGGTGGGGGTGAGGATGTCGCGGGTGGCGGGGACGTCCTCGTGGCCGCGGTCGTGCGCCAGCGTGTCCGCCACCAGATTGCGGATGGCGCACGAGCGGCAGTGCACGGTGCCGCCGCAGCCGCCGGGCTCGCGCGCGTGGACGCACTCGAGGGCGTCCCCGACCCGCGGACCGGGGAGATCCTCGGCGGCCCCCGGGAACATCTCCCGCGCGGCCCGGTTGGCCCCCAGGATCCGCGCGTCGCCGTCCACCACCACCACCGGAGCCGGGAGGCGGTCCAGGGGCCGCTGCAGCTTGTCCCGCGCGGGGCTCGGGAAGCAGCGCCGTTGGCATTCCGGACACACGCCGGGGGTGACCGGATTGCCCGCCGGGTGGTCTCCGGGGCCCATGTCCCGGCCGCACCAGGCGCACCCCCGCCTCATCGCTCGACCTCGCTCATGCCCGGGATGATCGGCGGCCCGGGGCGCAACTTGGGTCAATGCTGCCACACCCCGTAACCCCGCCGGCGCAGGCGGCGGGCCAGTTCCACCTCCATCAGCTGCGCGGCGCGGTAGGTCATCGGGTTGAACCGCTCGTACAGGCGCGGGATGAGTTCCCGGCCGTAGCGGTGGGCGTAGCGGCTGGCCTTGTAGCCCTCGAGGTGCTGGCGCAGGCGCTCCTCCGGCGGGCACGCCGACATGCCCACGTACACGCACGGCTTGCGCGGGTCCCACCTGGGGTTGGCGTCGAGGAAGCGGCGGTGCTGGGCCACCGCGCGGTCGAGGCGGATCACGTAGACGTGGTAGCGCGCGGCGGGATCGTCCTCCGGGTCCGGCCGCGCGCGGGCGGCGCGCGCGGCGGCCCGCTGGCGCAACAGGGACAGCAGGCCGGAGCGGCGGCGGATCATGGTGGCGCGGTCCCCCGCGGGCCCTACTCCTTCGGGACCTGGATCTCCCCGGAGATGATCTTCTGGCGGATCTGCTCCACCTTGGCGTGGACCTCGGACGGAATGAGCTTCTGGTTGTGCGCGTCGTAGACGTAGCCCACGCCGCCCTCCTTGAGCCCCAGCTCCACCACCCCGCCCTTCCAGGTGCCGGCGCGGACCGCCTGGATCGCCTGGAACACGGACTCGTCCACGTTCTTGACCATGGAGGTGAGCACCACCCCGTCGAAGTCGGGCCGCCACTGGTCGGAATCCACCCCGATGGCCAGCTTCTTCTGTTCCTTGGCCGCCTCGAACACGCCCAGGCCGGTGGAGCCCGAGGCGTGGTAGATGATGTCCACGCCGTCCGCGTACATGCTGAGCGCCAGCTCCTTGCCCTTGGTGGGGTTCTTGAAGGCCTCCCCGGTGACCCCGGCGTACTTCAGCTCCACCTGCACCGCGGGGTCGGCGTACTTGGCCCCGGCCACGTAGCCGGCGGCGAACTTGTGGATGAGCGGCGCGTCCATGCCCCCCACGAAGCCGATCTTGTGGGTCTTGGAGAGCATCGCCGCGAGCGCCCCGACCAGGTAGGAGCCTTCCTGCTCGCGGAACTTGATCGCCTCCACGTTGGGCGGCACCGGCAGGCCCTCCGGGATGGCGTAGTCCACGCAGGCGAACTTCACGCCCGGGTAGTCGCCGGCCAGCTTCTTGAGGTCGTCGGTGAAGATGAAGCCGATGGCGAACACGATGTCCATCTTCTTGGCCGCCAGGGTGCGCAGCGCCGACTCCCGGTCGCCCCCCTCGCTCGGCTCGATCATGTTGGCGATGTCGGCGTCCAGCTCCTTGCCGGCGCGCACCAGCCCGCGGTAGGCGGAGTCGTTGAAGGACTGGTCGCCGCGTCCCCCGACATCGAACACCAGGCCCACGCGCGGGCCGGCGTGGGCCCGGGCCCCGGGAGCCTCGGCGCTCTTCTTGGGGCTGCAGGCCAGGGGCAGCAGGAGCACGCAGGGCAGGATCCAGCGGCAGGTGCAGGCCAGTCTCACGGGGTCTCCTCCTCCGGTCGGGAGGCCGGGGTGCGCGGCGCGGGCGGCGGGCCGCCGGCCGCGGCGGGTCAGTCCTCCGGGGGCGGCTCGAAACAGTGGCGGCAGCGGGCCTCGTACATGCCGGAAGCCCCCACCTGGATGCGCTCGTGGCTGCCGGTCACCCGCTGGCTGCGGTTCGCGGGGCCCCCGCACACCACGCAGATGGCCAGCGTCTTGGTGATGAACTCGGCCACCGCCAGCAGCTGGGGCACCGGCTCAAACGGCTTGCCGCGGTAGTCCTGGTCCAGGCCGGCGCAGATCACCCGCTTGCCCTGGTCGGCCAGCCGCTGCGCCACCTCCACGACCTCGGGGCCCAGGAACTGCACCTCGTCGATGCCGATCACCTGCGCCTCGGCGGAGTGCTCCAGGATCTCGCGGGCGGAGCGCACGAGGCGCGAGGGGATGCGCTGCTCGCTGTGCGAGACCAGGTGGTCCGAGGCGTAGCGGTCGTCCAGCGCCGGCTTGAAGATGGCCACGCTCTGCCGGGCGATCTGGGCGCGGCGGAGCCGGCGGATCAGCTCCTCGGTCTTGCCGCTGAACATGCTGCCGCAGATCACTTCGATCCAGCCGCCCGACTTCGGCATCCAGCCGTCCACCGCCTAGGCCTCCTGAGGGTGCCGGTGGCCCGCCAGGATCGAGGTGATCTTGGTCTTGAGCAGGTCGATGGCCACCAGGTTGAAGCCTCCCTCGGGGATGATCACGTCGGCGTAGCGCTTGCTGGGCTCGATGAACTGCAGGTGCATCGGGCGCACCGTGAGTTCGTACTGGTGCAGCACCGACTCCACGCTCCGGCCGCGCTCCAGGATGTCGCGCTTGAGCCGGCGCAGCAGCCGCACGTCGGCGTCGGTGTCGATGAAGCAGCGGATGTCCATCCAGGACCGCAGCTCCGGGTCGATCAGCACCAGGATGCCCTCGAGCACCACGATGGTGTGGGGGCCCACGCGGCGGGTGGCCGGCGTGCGCAGGTGGGTGATGTAGTCGTACACCGGGACGTCCGCCGACCCGCCCATCAGCAGGTTCCGCACCTGGGATCGCAGCAGGTCCATGTCGAAGGCGTCCGGGTGGTCGAAGTTGCGCACATCCCGCTCGCCCGTCGGGATCTCCGAAAGGTCCTTGTAGTAGAAGTCCTGCTTGAGGATCACCACCTGGTCCGAGCCCAGCTCGTCGTAGATCTTCTGGGCCACCAGGGTCTTGCCCGACCCCGACCCGCCGGCGATCCCGATCAGGATGCCCCGCTTCTCGAACGGCAGCACCGCAGCCATCTACAGGTACTCCTTGCCCGGGACGAAGTCGGTCCCCGCCGCCAGGATCTCGTCCATTTCCAGGATCGCCTGGCGCAGCATGTCCACCTTCTCGTGCAGCGGGAGGAAGGCGCTCTTGAACCCGTTGATGATGATGTTGCGCACGTCGTGCGGCCCGAGGCCGAACTGGCGCACCGCCAGGGACAGCTCCCGGGTGACGGTGGTGTTGGACATCAGCCGGTTGTCGGTGTTGAGCGTCACGCGCAGGCCGTAGTCGTAGTAGAACTTGAACGGGTGGTGGGCCAGGTCGCGCACCGCGCGCGTCTGCACGTTGCTGGACAGGCAGATCTCCAGCGGGATGCGGTGGTCGTTGACGTAGTTCAGCAGGTCCAGGCTCTCCTTGAGCATGGTGCCGTGCCCGATCCGGTGCGCGCCGCAGTGGTGCAGCGCCTGGGCGATGCTCTCGGGCCCGAACGCTTCGCCCGCGTGGACGGTGCTGTTGATGTTGTGCTTGAGGATCTTCTGGAAGGCCGCCTTGTGCGCCTTGGCGGGGAAGTCCCGCTCCGCGCCCGCCAGGTCGAAGGCCACCACGCCGCGGTTCTTGTAGGCCACCGTGAGTTCCGCCAGGCGCAGCGAGAGCCGCGGCGGGATGTTCCGGATGCCGCAGATGATGAGCCCGGTGCGGATGCCGAAGTCGCGCTCCGCCCGGTGCAGGCCCTCGAGCACCGCGTCCACGATCCCGCCCAGCTTCATGCCCTTCTTCACGTGCAGGATGGGCGAGTAGCGGACCTCCATGTAGCGCACGTTCTCGCGGGCCGCGTCCTCGGCCAGCTCGTACGCCACGCGCCCCAGGGCCTCGCGGTCCTGCAGCACCTTGAGGGTGATGTCGAACTTGTGGAGGTAGGCCGGCAGGTCGTGGACCCCGCGGTCCGCGCGCAATTCGTTGCGCAGCTTCACCGCGTCGCCGCTGGGCAGCGCCACCTTGCGCTCGCGGGCCAGCTCCAGCATGGTCTTCACGCGCAGTGAGCCGTCCAGGTGCACGTGCAGGTCGGTCTTGGGTAGTCTCCGGATCAGCGTCGGGGTGAGCGCCGGGGCCGGGGCGGGGCGGCGTCTCGGGTTAGGTCTGGCCATGGACCTCTCGATGGCTGAAGGTTTGAGCAAAGGTAGCCGCGGCGGCCCGGCGTGTCAATTGAGCCCCGGTGGCCCGGCGTTGTATCCTCGCTGCCGGCGCGGTCGGCAGGCGCCCAGGGCGGAGGTTGGACCCGCATGAACCGCAAGACCTTCGAGCAGGTGGTGCGCGAGGCGCTGGACGGGCTCCCTGAGGAGATCGCCCAGTACCTGGAGGACCACAACGTGTCGGTGGTGGTGCAGGACCGCCCCAGCCGCGAGCAGCTCGAGGACGAGGGCATCGACGATCCGATGGGGCTGTACGGCCTGTACGAGGGCACGCCGTTCACCGAGCGCTCGCTGCTGGAGAGCGGCTCGCTCCCCGACCGCATCACCGTCTACCAGCGGCCGCTGGAGCTGGACTTCCCCGACCGCGGCGAGCTGATCCACGAGATCCAGGTCACCGTGGCCCACGAGCTGGCGCACGCGTTCGGCATCGACGAGGAGCGGCTGGCCGAACTCGGCCTGGAGTGAGCCGCCCCTACCCCGGCGCCCCCGGCAGCGGCGAGAACTGATCGGCCACCAGCCACCAGCGGCCCCGCTCCCGGCACAGCGTCATCATGTCCCGGCCCCGCAGCGTCAGCCGCCGCCCGCCCGCCTCCACCTCGCACTGGTACTCGTAGGTGACCACCGCGGCCTCCCCGAACAGCTCCACCCGCGGCTCGATCTCCCGCCACTCGCGCACCGCGGCCGAGGCGATGAACGCCTGCCACGCCGCCACGCACGCGGCCCGCCCGAGGAGGCGCTCCCGCGCGTTGGGCGCGATGGCGGTCATGCGCGGGTGGAAGTAGTCCGCCAGGGCCGAGCCGTCGCCGCGGGTCCAGGCGTCGTTCAGCGCGCGGACCGAGCGCCACACTTCCTGCGCCGTGGAGTCCATTCCGCCTCCGCGCCCTCCGCGGGCGTCAGAACCAGTCCAGCAGCCGGTTCCAGGTGAGGGTCCATCGCACCCGCCCGTCGCTGGCGGGCCCCAAGGGCACCGCTGCCGACAGCTTGAGGTAGCTGCCGGGGTCGGGCAGGCCGGGGCGGTACCACAGCCCCACGCCCGCGTCGCTGGCCCACGCCGCTCCGCGCGGCCGGGTGGGCGAGAGCCCGCGATCCGCCGGCACCTCGGGCGCCGCGCCGGTCTCCCCGAACAGCGCCAGCGACAGCGGCAGCCAGCGGGGGTGCGGGAGGTGCGCGGTGGCCAGCACGTCGCTGCCCAGCAGCAGCACCGCCCGGCCCAGGTACATCTGGCGCCCGGCGAGCGAGCCCGCCGGGTAGCCCTGCAGCGTGGTGGAGCCGCCGGCGTAGAAGCGCTCCTGCGCCGGCGCGCCGGTGTCGGCGGCGGACCACTCGGCCTGCACCGCCAGCAGCCCCAGGGAGCCCACGCGCACCAGCCGCGCGGCGTCCACGCGCACCCGGTTGAAGGTGAACGCCCCGCCCATGCCGGCGTGCTCGAAGCCGACCTTCAGCAGCCCGTCGGTGCCCTGCGCGCCCAGCGCCACGGCGCCGCCCAGCGCGCGCACCGTGCCCGGCGTGCTGCGGCGGTCCGCGGCGGTGCCGGAGATCAGCGGCCCGTCGAAGCCGCCCGGATAGGGCAGCGGGTGGGCCTGCTCGTCCCGGTAGCGCCCTTCGACCGCCAGCCACCCGGTGCGCAGCAGCGCGCGCGCCTGCCAGCCCTCGCGGCGGAAGCACAGCTCGTCCCGGCGCGGCTCCAGCCGGGGGCCCGCGACCAGCGGGTCGGGCTCCACCTGCGCGATGTCGAGGCGCTCGGTGCTGCGGTAGGCGGACGCGTGCACCGACAGCGAACGGTCCTCGTCCCCGAACGCGCGGGTCCACCCCAGCGCGTAGCGGGCCTCGTGCAGCCCGAAGCTCCAGCCGGCCGTGGCGCTCAGGGCGCCCGGCCCCTTGCCGGTCCCGTTCAGCTGCGCACGGGCGGCGCTGACCACGCCCTCCAGCCGGTTGACCCGCACCAGGGGCGAGTTCTCGCTGCCGGCGCGGCGGTCGTCGTACTCGCCGCGCGGCTGCTTCGGACCCAGCTCGGGGTGCTGGCGGTACAGCCGCTCCAGGGAGTCGGTGCCGGTGGAATCGAAGGTCAGCGTGTCGCCGCGGAAGAACGCGTGCGTGGAGTCGGCCAGGCTGGCCAGGTAGGCGTCCAGCCCGGTGTCGGGCGCCGCCGGCCGGGCGGCCGCGGCGCTCCCGGCGGGCGCCGTTCCCGGGGCCTGCCCGCCGGCCGCGGCCGGGTTCGCGCCCCCCGCCGCACACACCAGAGCGGCCGCCAGCAGCCCGCCCGTCCCCACGAGCTTCCAATGGGTGCTCACCGCTTCTCCCCCTCGGTGGCCGCGAACACCGCCGGGTCGATCCCGCGGTTGACGCGGTAGTTGTCGAACACCAGCACCAGGTCCCCCTGGGGCGGGATGCCCGCGATCGAGAACGTGAACGAGGCGCGCGCCAGGATCCGGGTGATGGCCCAGTGGCCCCCGTCCACGCGCCCGCGCTCCACCACGCAGTCGTCCAGGGACCGGAACACCAGCGGCGCCGGGGAGACCCCGCGGTACCAGAACTCCTCGCGCACGATCACGAACTCGTTGGTGTCCACCCACAGCCGCCCCGACGGCAGCCGGTACAGGTCCGAGCGCGGCTCGAAGTCCAGCCGGTAGATCACGTGGCCGCCCACGATGTCCCGGCCCAGGATGCGGAAGCGGTACAGCTTGCGCAGCCGGGGGTCGAACGCGAAGCCGATGATCTCCTCGCGCATGCTCCGGTCGGCGCTGATCTGGATGTTCTGCTTGCCGGTGCGCCGCACCAGCACCTCGCGCATGCGGTCCGGGCGCGCCTGGTACACCCGGCTCTGCTGCTCCACCAGCGTGATCGTGGAGTCGGTCCGGCCGGGGTGGCGGGCGATGACCCGCGCGTAGCAGTCGTACACCTGGTCCTGGATGAGCGAGTCCCGGCGGGCCTCCCCCGCGACGATGAGATCGAGGATGTCGTCCAGGCTGAGGCGGCGGGCGCGGACCTCGACCTCGCGCAGGGTGATCCGCGGGACGGGCAGCGTGTCCTCGACCGCCAGGGTGGGCGGCGGCACCGGCTGGGCCGCGGCCGGGGGTGGCGACGCCGGGGCGGCGCCGGCCCCGGGGGCGAGCGCGACGCCCCAGGCCCAGGCGGCGAGGGCCATGGCCGCGGCCCGGACTGCCCGGGCGCGCCGCCCGGTAGCGGCGCCGCCGCGGACCACGCGCGCCTCTCTGGAGAGCCTCGGCCTCATGCGCTCCTCTCTTTCGGGACAAGGGGTTACGGGAGCCACTCGGCCGCCCGCAAGCCGGAGCGAGGGTAACCCGGGCGGCGGCGGAAGTCCACCCCGAGCCGACCCCGGCCGGCACCCGTAAGGTCGTTCCGACCTTGACATTGGGGAAGGGGCTGTGTTAGCGGTAGTGGGTCTTATTATGGGTCGTTGTCTCAACACGAATTTATAGACGTACAAGATCCGAAGGTTCGGCACTCACGAAAGGAGTCGAGGAATGAGGAAGACCTGGATGGTGCCACTCGCGCTAGGCCTTCTGGTCCTGGGGGCGACGGCCGCCTGGGCGGACGACCTGACCGGCCGCATCGGACTGGGGCTGGGCGCGGGAATCTACGGGCTCGGGGGAGGGCGCGACTCGTCCCAGAACGGGGTGCCCGATGCCTCCAACGCGAAGCTGGGGTTCCAGGGCATGCCGGTGAGCCTGAAGTGGGGCATCTGGCGCTACACCACCCTGGAGTTCGCCCGCTTCAGCTACGGCTTCAACAAGAGCAAGGCCGCCGGCGAGGAGAGCTTCCGCACCACGGTCCGGCCGCTCACCGCCAACCTGATCTTCCCGCTCGCGCCCGGCAGCCAGCTCACGCCATACATCCACGTGGGCGGCGGGGCGCTGTTCTGGACCAACACGGTCAAGGACACCGTCTCCGGCGAGCGCACGGTGGCCACCGGCACCATGGGCTCGTCCGCCGGCCGCAAGCTCGAGAACACCGACCCCATGTGGAACGTGGGCGTGGGGCTGGAGTACTTCTTCGGCGGGAAGACCGAGGAGGAGCGCAACAAGTCCTTCGACGTGCGCTTCACCTACGGCACGTTCCAGAACGAGCTGACCGACGTCGGCCTGCAGGACAACAACAACAAGCTGTGGGTGGCCACGGTGGGCTTCAACTGGTACTCCCGGAAGGGCGCGCCGCCTCCGCCGCCTCCGCCGCCGCCCGCGCCGGAGCCGGCCCCGGCCCCCGCTCCGCCGCCGCCGCCGCCGCCGCCGCCCGCGCCGGAGCCGGCCAAGGAGGCCCCCAAGCCGGCCGGCCCGTGCATCCAGGAGGGCGCGCTGGAGGGCGTCTACTTCGACTTCAACAAGGCCGAGGTCAAGCCGCAGTTCAACCCGACGCTCAACGACCTGGCCGACAAGCTCACCAAGGACTGCCCGACCGCCGAGCTGGAGCTGGACGGCTACACCGACGGCATCGGCTCCGTGGCCTACAACATGAAGCTGGGACAGCACCGGGCCGACGCGGTCAAGAAGTACCTGGTGGACCACGGCGTCGCGGACGCGCGGCTCGCCACCAAGAGCTTCGGGAAGAGCAACCCGGTCGCCCCGAACAAGCTCCCCAACGGGAAGGACAACCCCGAGGGTCGGGCCAAGAACCGCCGCGTGGAGCTCCACGTGACCAAGCAGTAGCGGTCCGAGAGACCGTGGGGGCGCCGAAGGAGCGGCCCCCCCGCTGCACGGGCGCGCACGTCACCGCGCGCCCGCGTGCCAAGACAGGGGCGCACGCGGTGCGCCCGGATACCTCGAAGGGGCGGCTGTGGAGAGCCGCCCCTTCCGTTTGGCTCCCCGCTCGATGGGCCCGGCTT
>DATKKS010000217.1:0-2782 GCA_035542815.1 Saccharimonadales bacterium (SeqCode)
CCAGAAGGCCCCCGGCTCCACCGTGGACGTGGTCCGGCTGCTGCGCGACACCGGCACCGACGTGGTCATCAGCTACCTGCCGGTCGGCAGCGAGGAAGCCACCAAGTGGTACGTGGAGCAGATCCTGGAGGCGGGCTGCGCCTTCGTGAACTGCATCCCGGTGTTCATCGCCCGCGAGAAGTACTGGCAGCAGCGCTTCGAGCAGCGCGGCCTGCCGGTGATCGGCGACGACATCAAGTCCCAGGTGGGCGCCACCATCACCCACCGGGTGCTGGCCCGCCTGTTCGCCGACCGCGCGGTGCGCATCGACCGCACCTACCAGCTCAACTTCGGCGGCAACACCGACTTCCTCAACATGCTGGAGCGCGAGCGGCTGGAGTCCAAGAAGATCTCCAAGACCGGCGCGGTCACCAGCATCATCCCCTACAAGCTGGCCGAGCGCGACATCCACGTCGGGCCCAGCGACTACGTGCCGTGGCTGGACGACCGCAAGTGGTGCCACATCCGGATGGAGGGCACCACCTTCGGGAACGTGCCGCTGAACCTGGAGCTGAAGCTGGAGGTGTGGGACTCGCCCAACTCCGCCGGCGTGGTGATCGACGCGGTGCGCTGCGCCAAGCTGGGGCTGGACCGCGGGCTCAAGGGCGCGCTGGTGCCGCCGTCCTCGTACTTCATGAAGTCCCCGCCGGTGCAGTTCCCGGACGACCAGGCCCGCGGGCTGACCGAGGAGTTCATCCACAAGCACGGCCACCCCAAGGGCGCGCGCGCGGCCCGGCCGGCGAAGGCGGCCAAGAAGCCCGCCCGGCGGCCGTCGCGGGCCCGCGGATAGCGCGCCTTGGCCGGCCGGCGGCTGCCCCGGGGCGCCTTCATCACCCTGGAAGGCGTGGAGGGCTCGGGCAAGACCACCCAGGGGCGCAAGCTGCTGCGGCGGCTGCGCCGCCTGGGGCTGCCGGTGCTGTGGACCCGCGAGCCCGGCGGCGTGCCGATCTCCGAGCGCGTCCGCCGGGTGCTGCTGGACCGCCGCCACCGCGAGATGGGCGCGAACACCGAGATGCTGCTGTACCTGGCGTCGCGCGCCCAGAACGTGGAGCAGCTGATCAAGCCGGCCCTGCACCAGGGGCAGGTGGTGCTGTGCGACCGCTTCGCCGACGCGACCTTCGCCTACCAGGGCGGCGGGCGCGGGCTGCCGCGCTCCGCAGTGGCGGCCTTCAACCGCTTCGCCACCGGCGGGCTCAAGCCGGACCTCACGCTGTTCTTCGACCTCTCGCCCGAGGAGGGGTTCCGCCGCCTGGGCCGCCGGCCGCGCCGGCGGCTGGACCGCCTGGAGGTGGAGCGCGCCGCCTTCTACCGCCGGGTGCGGCAGGCGTATCTCGAGCTGGTCGAGCGTGAGCCCCGCAGGGTCAAGCGCATCCCGGGCGCCGGCACCCCCGAGCAGGTGCACGAGCGGGTGCTGGAGGTGCTGGAGCCCTTCCTCCGGAGGCGCAGATTCCTGCGCCCGCAGGCCGCCCGCCCGTCGTAGACTGTTCCTGAAATGAGAACCCTCAAGCTCGTCGGCCTGGTGGCCCTGCTGGGCGCCGTGTTCGCCCTGGGCTGGATGTGGGGCGGCTCGCGGAACGCCGGGGGCGGGGCCGGCCTGGACCTGCTCTCCTACGCCATCGGCCGCATCCGCACCGCGTACGTGGACGAGGTCTCCCCCCGCCGGCTGGTGTCCGGAGCGCTGCGCGGGATGGTGCGCACCCTGGATCCCCACTCCACCTACCTGGACCGGTCCGACTTCGACAACCTGGAGGACGTGACCCAGGGCCAGTTCGAGGGGCTGGGGATCGTGGTGGAGGTGCGCGACCACTTCCCCACGGTCATCTCGCCGCTGGCGGACTCGCCCGCCGCGCGCGCCGGCCTGCGCGCGGCCGACCGCATCGTGGCGGTGGACGGCCAGTCCACCGAGGACTGGACCACGCCGCAGGCGGCGCGCCACCTGCGCGGCCCGGCCGGCACCCGGGTGCGCGTCACCGTGGCGCGCGAGGGGGAGCCCGAGAAGGAGTACGCGCTCACCCGGGCGCGCATCGACGTGCGCACCGTGCCGTACGCGTTCCTGGCCCAGCCGGGCGTGGGCTACGTGCGGCTGACGCAGTTCTCGGAGCGCTCGGCCCAGGAGGTCCACGCCGCGCTCGACAGCCTGGAGCGCCAGGGCATGCGCTCGCTGGTGCTGGACCTGCGGGACAACCCCGGCGGGCTGCTGGACCAGGCGGTGGCCATCGCCTCGGAGTGGGTGCCCGCGGGCGGCGTGATCGTGACCACCCGCGGCCGGCTGCGCGACCAGAACCGGGTGTACCGCTCCCGCGCCGCGCGGGTGCGCGGGCCGTATCCCATGGTGGTGCTGGTGAACGGCGGCTCGGCCAGCGCCGCGGAGGTGCTCGCCGGGGCATTGCAGGACCTGGACCTGGCGGCGGTGGTGGGCGCCACCAGCTTCGGCAAGGGCTCGGTGCAGTCGGTGTTCCCGCTGGACGACTCCACCGCCCTCAAGCTGACCGTGGCGCGCTACTACACCCCCAGCGGCCGCTCCATCCACCGCGAGGACCACGACCGCGAGCTGAGCGAGCTGGAGGGGGACCCTGAGGTGGAGAGCGCCATCGTGCGCCGGCGGACCGGGCCCGGCCGGCCGCTGTACCGCACCGCCAGCGGGCGGGTGGTGCACGGGGGCGGCGGGATCGTGCCGGACGTCTCGGTTCCCGACACCTCGTTCTCGGAGCTGATGACCGAGGTGGCCCGGCGCGGGGTGCTG
>DATKKS010000218.1:0-6461 GCA_035542815.1 Saccharimonadales bacterium (SeqCode)
CCGAAGGGGCCCGGGCCGCCGCGCGAGCCCGGGTGGCCGCTGCCCGCGAGCGTGGCCAGCGCCCCCTGGGCGGAGACGCGGCACACGGCGGAGCTGCCCTCGCCGCGCTCGCACACGTACAGCGTGCCGTCCGGCCCCAGCGCCAGGCCGAAGGGCTCGTCCATGAATCCCGGCGTGCCGTCCTCGAAGCCGGGCACCCCGGGAGTGCCGCACACCGTGCGCACCTGGTCGCCCGGCACCACCTCGCGGATCACCGAGTTGCCGCGGTCGGCCACGAAGATGTGCCCGGCGGAGGTCACCGCCACCCCCGAGGGGTCGCGGAACATCGCCTCGGACGGCACGCTGTCGAGATAGCCGGGGTAGGGCGGCTGGCCGGCCACCGTGGTCACCGTGCCGTCCGGGTCCACCCGCCGGATGGCGTGGTTGCCCTGGTCGGCCACGTACAAGCGGCGCCCCGGCCCCACCGCGACGCCGGTGGGCGAGAGGAAGCTGGCCGCCGTGCCGACCCCGTCGGCGTAGCCGGGGCTGCCGCCCGCCAGGGTGCGCACCTGGCCGTTCTCCAGCACCCGGATGCGGTTGTTGCCCAGGTCGGCCACGTACACCGCGCCGAGGGAGTCCACCGCCAGACCCATGGGCGTGTTGAAGGAGGCCTGCGCCGCCGCGCCGTCCTGGGTTCCCGGTGTGCCGTTCCCCGCCGCGGTGGACACCTGCGGGGCCGCCACCACCGTGAGCTGCGCGGTGCCCCGCACCCCGGCCGCCGCGGCGGTCACCACCGCCGAGCCCGGGGCCAGGCAGGTCACCGTGCCCGCGGAGTCCACCGCCGCCACCGCCGGGTGATCCACACTCCACTGCACCGCCATCAGCAGCACCCCGCCGGCGGAGTCCCGCACCTCGGCGGCGAACGGCTGGATGTCCCCCGCGATGTAGCGGGCCGGGTCGGGCGTGACCGTGATCTGGCCCACGCCGGAGCCGGTGTGGATCACGCGCACGGTGCCCACGGCCCGCAGCGTCGGGGTGCGGGCCTCGACCGTGGTGCGCCCCTCGTTCCGCCCCACCACCACTCCGGCGGAGTCCACCGCCACCACGTGGGTGTCCCCCACCGCCCAGTGCACGGTCACCGAGACCGGCTGCCCGCGCGAGTCGCGGGCCGAGGCGTGGAAGGCGATTTGATTCCCCGGGGTGATCACGGCAGAATCCGGGCTCAACGTGAGGCTCACGGCGCGGGCGGCGGGCGCGGTGCTGGAGGAGCCACATCCGCCGGCCCCCAGGGCGGCTCCGGCGGCCAGGACCAGGCAGAGGGCGGCAAGTGAACGACGGTCGGTGGACATATCCCCCGCAACCTGCGCCCGGGGACGGCCCGGGCGCGCAGGCCGGGCCGGGCGGCCCGGCGGACCCCGCGAAACCGCCGAGGCCGCCGGGGGGAGCGCGGGTGCTGGCGGGCGCGCTGTGCGTGATCGCCGCGACGGTGGCGGCGGTGCAAGTGCTGCTGCTGCTGGACCGCAGTCTAGGCCACCCGCCGGGCTGGCGACAAGCGGCCATCCCGCTGGGGTTCGCGCTGGTGGCGGGCCCGTTCCTGCTCTGGACGCTGCGCCGGGAGGGCAGCGGCCGGGCCTGGCTCCGGCTGCGGGCGCCGGTCCCCGGGACCGGGGGCCGGCTGGCCTGGATCGCGGCGCTGGGCATGCTGAGCATGTGGGGGGTGGCGCTGGCGTGCGCGCAGTTCCCGGCGTACCGGAGGATGGTGGAGGGCCAGGTCGATCTGGGAGGCTGGCACGGCCCGGCGGAGCTGCTCCGGGCGGCCTTCTTCCTCGGGGCGATGCCGGCGTTCTTCGAGGAACTCTACTTCCGCGGCTACCTGCTGGACCGGCTGGGACGGCACTGGGGCCCGCTGGGGGCGCTGCTGGCGCAGACGGCGCTGTTCGCCCCGCTGCACGGGCCGGCCGCCCCGGTGGCGGCGGTCCTGGGGCTGCTCAACGGCACGCTGGTGCTGGTGGGCGGCAGCCTGTGGCCCGGGATGGTGCTGCACCTGGCGAACAACCTGCTGGCGCTGGCCGCTCTCCGGGTGCCCTGAGGCCGGCCCCGGGCCGGCCGAAAAATGCGAAAAGGCGGGCATGCAGGCTACCCGCCTTTCGCAATCTAGTCAGTACACGCCCGGACGGTACTCTCCCGGACGGCGATGGAGCTTACTTCTTGGCCGTGTCGGCCGGAGCCGGAGCGGGAGTCTCCGCCTTGGCGGCGGTGTCGGCCGGAGCCGCAGCGGTCGTGCTGGTCGCCTCCGTAGCCGAGGCCCCTCCGGTCGCGGTGCCCTCCTCCGCCTTCTTACCACAACCCATTGCGGTGGCGAGAGCAACGGTCAGGATCGCCATCAGGAAAAGTGCCGCAAGCTTCTTGGTCACCTAGCTCACCTCCTTCAGTGTGTACTCTCCGTGGAACGACGGGTGCTGAACCGAAGCTGTCGCTCTTTTGTCCGGTGATTCGAATGCGTTCAGATGCACAGTCCTTGTGCCACGCGCCACCAGGGCGTGCGGGGCGCCACGAGGATTCCAGAGACGGATGCAGCGCAGAAACCCGGCTCCAGGGCTAACAAGCCCCTTCGATTCAACAAGGTGGCAGATTAGGTGAGCCCCCCCGACCTGTCAAGCGCTTTTTTGGACCCCCTCCGACCTCGTCGAATGCGAGTAAATATCTACGCGACAAACGATTACGCCAGGTTTCCGGCGCCCGAACCGAGCCCCTGGCCCGCCCCGGACGCCGCAGGCGCGGGCCTCCCCGGGCCCCGGCCGGAGCCCGCAAGGCCCGCCGCCCAGCTCAATGCGCGATCTTGGCCCAGGCGGTCGCGTAGTCGAACTTGGGATCCTGCTCCTTGTTGTGGCAGCGCACGCAGGAGGCCTTGGCGGCGCTGGCGAAGGCCGGGTCCATGGTGTCGTGCCGCGTGCCCATGCCGTGGCACGCCTCGCATTGCACGCCTTCCATCTGGCGCAGCTGCCCGTTGACCTCCCCGCCGGGCTGCTGCGAACTGAAGTAGCCGCCGTTCTCGCGGTAGCCGGTGACATGGCAGGATACGCAGTCGCTGACCAGGTCCTTGCGCCGCTTGGTCAGGGTGTCGAAGGCCCGGGCGTGGGCCGAGTTCGACCAGGATTCGTACGCCGCGCGGTGGCAGTCCACGCAGGCTTCCCGACCCAGGTAGTGGTCGGCGCCCCGGCGGTGCGCCTCGGCCGCATCCTGGTCCTGCTGCCGCTTGCGGATCCGGTCGCTCAGGCCGTCCTCGAAGTCCTTGCGCTGGTTGGCGATCCCGTCGGGCTCGGGGAAGCGGTTGTCCAGCGGCACCACCTCGGCGGCGGCGCTGGCCACCTTGCCCTGGTCCAGGCTGATCAGGGTGCGCGCGACGTACTGCCCGCGCGAGCCGGCCGACACCACCAGGGCGGAGCCGGACATGGTGCCGCGGGGGAGCATCTGCGGGACCTGGCCGCCCACGATCGCCACGTCCAGCCCCGGAACCTGGCCGGCGAGCGAGTCCGCCGCGTGGTTGCCCAGGTTGAGCAGCCCCACCACCACCTGGCACTTGGGCCGCAGCGCCGCCACCGTGCGGCGCACCGCGGCGGCCACGTCCAGGCACTCCACCGAGTCCCGCTGCGTGGCGTGGGGCGAGATCTGGAAGCCGTTGGCCGGCGAGAGGACGCTGAAGATGCCCACCTTGACGCCGTGCACGTCCTCGATGGCGAACGGCTGGAACAGCAGCTTGTGGGTGGTCCGGTCGGCGATGTTGGCCGACACCGGGAGCAGCCCGTAGGCCGCGGTGGAGTCCTTGTACAGCCGCACCCCCCAGGCCAGGTCCTTCTCCCCCACGCCAACCACGTGGTAGCCCAGCTGGTGCATCATGCGCACGAGGAACATGCCGCGCTCGAGCTGGAACCACTCCATGGACTCGAACATGTTGCCGCCGTCCACCAGCAGCAGGTTCGGGTAGAGCGCGCGGGTCGAATCGATGTAGGCGGCCCGCCGGGCCACCCCGCCCTTTTGGCCCGAGTGTCAGCCGCAGGGCGCGATCTCGGACCAGCAGTCGGTGGTCGAGATCACGGCAAGTCGTACGGGCCCGCGGGGCGGGCCCCCGGCCCGGCTCGCGACCCCGGTGAGCAGCACCAGCAACGCCAGCAGCAACGCGTACAGACGGGATTTCCAAGGCATGGCTGCGATCTCCCTGTGAGTTGACATCTTGTGAGTCTACCCAAGCGCGCGAGAGGGTGTCAACGTGGGCGCCCCCGACCGCGGTGGCCGCGGCGCGCGACCCGGTTCCCGTCCTTCAGGCGCACCGCGGCCTTGACCTCGGAACGCCCGCGCGGCACTCTGCACCCGGGCCGCGACGCGCCGCCGGCCTCGCGAGAAACGCGGACCAACAGGCGGCGCCCCGTTCCCGGCCGCCGCCCCCTGGCGGGCTAAGCCCCCCACCCGGCCGGGCCGATAATCAACTCGAGAGGATATGCGCCAGCCCGACCCGAACCCCATGCGCCTCGGAGCGCCCCTTCCAGCCCCCGGCCCGCGGCCACCGCTTCGTCCGCCGGCGCGCCCGCTGCCAGCCCGCGCGGCGTCGCAGCGCGCCCGGGCCGCGGCGCGCTGGCTCGCGCTGGCGGGGGCCGGGCTGCTCGCCGCGGGCGCGGGCGCCGGATGGGGCGCCGCGCCGGCCGCCGCCGGCCCGGCGGGGACGCTGCCCGCGGACATCCAGCCGGTGGGCGACGTAAACGCGATGCAGGACTTCCCGCACGTGGCCGCCTACATGCGGCTCTCCAGCGACTCCCACCAGCTGAACACCGACTCGCTGGTGGCGATGCTGGCGCGCTTCAACGTCGCGGTGATCCCCTCCTGCCCGGCCACCGACTCCCTGGGCGCGCGGCTGCAGCAGCTGCGCGCGATCAACCCCAAGATCATCCTGCTGGCCTACTTCCCCGGCGACTTCATGTGGGACGGCGCGCACTACCCGGACGGCTACCTGTACGGCGACTGCTGGCGCATGTTCCAGCGCCACGACTGGTGGGCCTACTCCACCAACGGCACGCCGTTCAACTACTTCGGGAACACCTTCGACCTCACCAATCCGGCGGCGCAGGACAGCCTGGCGTGGCTCATCGCCTCGCGGGTGCTGGCCTCCGGCCTGTGGGACGGGCTGTTCCTGGACGACTTCTGCGACTCCAACTGGTGGAAGGAGGGCTCCCAGGGCCAGTACTGGGACCTGAACCGCGACGGGCAGCCGGACGCCGAGGCCACCGACGATCCGCTCTGGAAGGCCGGGACCGACTCCCTGGTCGCCAAGATCCGCCGGCTGGTGGGACCGCACCTGATCCTGGTGGGCAACGGCTGCCAGGGCTCCAAGACCGACCGCATGAACGGCTGGATGCGCGAGGACTTCCCGCGGATCGGCAACTGGATCCAGAACATGTTCCTGGGCTGGGGGTACATGACCAACGAGCAGCGGTTCCTCGCGCCGCGCTACAACTTCGTCTACAGCACCTCGCAGGGCCCGCCCATGCTGTTCGACCCCTCCAACATCAGCTGGCTGCGCTTTGGGCTGGCGAGCACGCTGCTGGGGGACGGCTACTTCATGTTCGATCCCCAGTCCGCCTCGATCCTGGTGAGCAGCCTGTGGTACGACGAATACGACGGCGGCGCGGGCCGGACCCGCGGCTACCTGGGCCAGCCGCTGGGCGACTACTACATGCAGGTGGGGCAGCTGAGCACGCCCGAGGCCTTCACCGACTGCGGATTCGAGTCCGGGTTCACCGGGTGGCAGCTGCTCAACGTGCCCGGCCAGTGGGTGCTGGACTCCTCCACCCGGGTGGAGGGCACGTACAGCGCCCACGCGCTGATCCCCACGCCGTGCCTGTACGCGTCGCAGGTGCACCTGGGGCAGATCGCGAACCTGACCTGGGGCACGTGGTCGGTGACCTTCTGGGCCAAGGCCTCCTCGCCGCGGGACATGCTGGTGCTCGCGCAGCGCACCGAGAGCCCCTACACCATCATCGCCACCACGCCGGTCTCGCTCGGCACCACCTGGAAGCAGTATCAGGTGAGCTTCACCAACTCCATCGGCAGCGTGCCGTTCAACTGCGAACTCGAGTTCGGGCCGGCGGCGGGAGAGGTGTGGGTGGACGACGTCCACCTGCAGCTGGGGGCCTCCAGCGCCTACCGCCGCGACTTCCAGAACGGCACGGTGCTGGTGAACCCCAGCTCGGCCACGGTGAACGTCACGCTGGAGAAGCCCTACCAGCACCTGGCGGGCACGCAGGACCCGGCGGTGAACGACGGCCAGGTGACCACCCAGGTCAGCCTCGGCGGCAGCCAGGGGGCGATCCTGGTGACCCCGGGGGGCGGGTCGGACCTCAACCCGCCGGGCACCGTGACCGACCTGCACGTGGTCGGCCAGCCGAGCGCTCCGCGGCCCGTCCCCGCCCGCAAGAAGTAGCCGCGCGGCG
>DATKKS010000219.1:0-4849 GCA_035542815.1 Saccharimonadales bacterium (SeqCode)
AACTCAACCTCTTCCACGTGGAAGTGCCGCTGATCGTCACCAAGGAGAGCGGGGTCAACGACTACCTGGATCGTGACGGCTCGCGCACCCCGATCGAGTTCCCGTGCGGGCTGGGGCTCCCCAAGCGCATGGACTGCCAGGTGGTGCAGGCGGCCACCAAGTGGAAGCGGCTGGCCCTGACCGAGTTCCAGTGCGAGGTGGGCGAGGGCATCTGCACCGACATGCGCGCGGTGCGCAAGGACTACTTCCTGGACCACGACCACAGTTCCTACGTGGACCAGTGGGACTGGGAGAAGCGCATCACCGCCGACATGCGCACCCTCGACTACCTCAAGGACACGGTGCGCCGGATCTGGAAGGTGATCAAGGGCGCCGAGACCTTCATCCACAAGGAATTCCCGAAGCTCAAGGACCCGCGCTTCCCGGACCTCCCGGAGGAGCTGAAGTTCCTGCACGCCGAGGAGATCCTGGACATGTACCCGGACCTGCCGCGCAAGCAGCGCGAGACCCGGGTCATCTCCGAGCACTACCCCGCCATCTTCATCATCGGGATCGGCTGGGTGCTGAAGGACGGCTACCCGCACGAGATGCGCGCGGCCGACTACGACGACTGGGTCACGCCCACCGAGACCCGGAACGGGCAGCAGATGCACGGCCTCAACGGCGACATCCTGGTGTGGAACCCGGTGACCAAGCGCCGCCACGAGCTGACGTCCATGGGCATCCGGGTGACCAAGGAGACGCTCCGCCAGCAGCTGGAGCTCTCCGGCCAGCTCGACTTCCTGAAGCTGCCCTACCACCAGGCGATCCTGAACGACCGGATCCCGCTGAGCATCGGCGGCGGCATCGGGCAGTCGCGCACCACCATGCTCCTGCTGCGCAAGGCGCACCTGGGCGAGGTGAGCGTCACGGTGTGGCCCAGGGAACTCAAGGAGATCTGCACCAAGAAGAACATCCACGTGCTCGAGTAGCGGGCCCGCGCGGGCGGGCGGCAGCCCGCCCGCCAGGGCAGAAGTCCAGCGACCGGTCGGGGCGGGCGGCAGCCCGCCCCGTCTGCCGGGGGGAGCGATGATCGAGACGGACACCCTGTTCCACGCGGGCCAGGGCCCCGCCGGGGCGGGCGAGGGCGGCCTCGCCGGCGAGCCCGCCGGCGCCCCGCCGGCGGCCGAGGGCCCGGCGCTGCCGGCCTGTCTGCTGGAGCGGCTGCTGGGCTGTCCCCCGGGCACCTGGACGGTGGACGACCTGGTGGAGCTGGCGCGGGAGCGCGGCATCCGGGTGGTCAGCCTGATGCACGTGGGCGGGGACGGCACGCTCAAGACGCTCGACTTCGCCCCGCGCAGCGTGGCGCACCTGCGCGACGTGCTGGAAGGCGGGGAGCGCGCCGACGGGTCCAGCCTGTTCGCGGGCCTGGGCATCCGCACCGGCGCCTCGGACATCCTGCTCCGCCCGCGGCCGGCCAGCGCCTTCCTGGATCCGTTCTCGCCGCTGCCCACGCTGGCGCTGCTGTGCGGGCACGAGGGCCGCGACGGCGAGCCGCTGCCGCAGTCCCCCGACACCATCGTCCGCCGGGCGGAAGAGCGGCTGCGGGCCGAGACCGGCCTGGAGCTGCACGCGCTGGGGGAGGTGGAGTTCTTCCTGGGGCGGCGCGGCGGGAGCGGGGAGACCCACGGCGACGACCGCGGCTACCACGCCACCTCGCCGTTCGTGTTCGGGGAGGCGCTGCGGCGCCGGGCGCTGGTGACCCTGGCCGAGATCGGCGTGCCGCTGAAGTACGCGCACAGCGAGGTGGGGCTGATCCAGGCCGGCGAGGCCGACGGGCTGACCTGGGAGCAGCACGAGATCGAGATGTCCCTGGCGCCGCTGGCGCAGGCCGCCGACGGCGTGGCGCTGGCGCGCTGGGTGCTCCGGAACCTCGCCGCCGGCGAGGGCATGCGGGTGAGCTTCGAGCCCATCCTGTGCCGCGGGCACGCCGGCAACGGCCTGCACGTGCACCTCTCGCCGGTGGACGCCGGGCTGCACCGCGGCGGCCGCGGCCCGGACGGCGCGCTGGAGCCGCCGGCCCGCTGGCTCATCGGCGGGCTGGTGCAGCTGGGGGCGGCGCTGATGGCGTTCGGAAACCGCGGAGAGGACTCGTTCGTGCGCCTCACCCAGGCCAAGGAGGCGCCCAGCGCCATCTTCTGGGGGGAGGCCGACCGGCGCGCGCTGGTGCGGCTGCCGGTGGTGGCGAGCACCCCGGACGGCCGGCGGGTGGCGCCCCCGACGATCGAGTTCCGGCTGCCGGACGGCTCGGCGCTGCCGCACCTGCTGCTGGCGGGCGCGGCGCAGGCGCTGGTGCTGGGGCGGAACACGCCGGAGCTGGAGCGGCTGCTGGAGCGGACCTCGGCGGCGGGCGCCGCCCACACCGCGCGGCCGCTGGGGGTGCCGCGCAGCCCCGGCCAGGTGGCCGAGGCGCTGGCCCAGCACCGCGACGCGCTGGAGGCCGGCGGAGTGTTCCCGGCCACGCTGCTGGATGCGGTGCTGGGGAAGCTCAGATGAACTGCTGCAGGACTTCCTTGCGCGGGGAGGGTATCACCACGGTCTGAACCAGCAGCCCGCGCCGCGACACCACCTCCGCGCCGGCCTCCACCGAGGCCTCCACGTCCGACACTTCCCCGGTGAACATCACCCAGCCCTTGCCGCCGATGGCCATGGCCAGGTGGATCTCCAGCAGCTGGACCTCGCTGGCCTTGGCCGCGGCGTCCGCGGCCTCGATGATGGAGGCCACCGAGAAGGCCTCGATCACCCCCAGGGCGCGGGCCTCCGGGACGTGCGCGGTCTGGCTGATGGCGGGGAACACCGTCGGGTGCAAGTTGGGGATGACCAGGCTGTCCACCACCTGGTGGCCGCCCACGTCCACGCCGGTGTCCACGCTGTTGCGCACCTCCTCGACGTTGCCGCCGATGAGCACCATGTACTTGCCCGGGCAGATGGTGCGGTTGACCACCAGGTCCACCTGGGCCCGCTTCACCATGGCGTCGGCCACCTCGATGCCCTTGGCGATGCTCGACAGTTCCACCAGGCCGATTGCAGCTCCCATGGTCGCGCGTTCCTCTCCGGTCATGCCGATGCGCGGATGACCACCCCGCGCGGGTTCACTTCGCTCACCGTGCCGTCCACGCTGGCGTGCACCGGGCAGCCCAGCTGGTCGGCGGCGACGGTGGCCACCGGCTCGCCGCGCCGGACCGCCGCGCCCGGCTGCACCGTGGGGGTGGCCGGGACGCCCACGTGGGAGTTCAGCGCCAGGGTCACCTGGGCCGGGCGCGGCGTGGCCGGCACGAAGGGCGCGGGGTGGTCGTACGGCCGCAGCCCCAGGCGCTGGTACAGCATGGCGATCGGGATCTGGCGCCCCTTGCGCATGCCGTGGACCGGCGCGAACAGCCGCTCCAGCTCCTCGGGCGAGCGCCGCAGGCCCTGCTGCTTGAGGCGGTGCTTGGCGTCGGTGCAGATGTTCTTGGGATCCAGCTTCTCCGGGCACGCGAACAGGGTGCACACGTTGCACTCGCAGCAGAACTCGGCCCACAGGCTGATGCGGTCGCGCTCCTCGCCGGTCATCAGGAGCGAGCGCATCACCCGGTGCGGCTCGATGGGGTAGCCCAGGATGTAGCGCGGGCACAGCTCGGTGCACAGCATGCACTGGTCGCAGCAGCTGTGGCCGATGCGGTCGTACTCCCGCTGCGGGGCGCCCTTGCGCTGCACCAGCGGGTGGTCGGCCGGCAGCGCCACCAGGCCGGCGGTGGTCTTGGTGACCGGCAGGGACAGGTCGGTCTCGAGCCCGCCCATCATCACCCCGCCGGTCAGCACCACCGGGTCCGACAGGGTGCAGCCCCCGGCCAGGTCCAGGCAGTCGCGGATGGGCGTGCCCACCGGGACCTCGGCGGTGAGCGGCTCGCGCACCGCGCCGGCCACGGTCAGGAACTTGGAGGTCACCGGCCGGCCCTCGACCGCGCGGGCCACGTTCACGATGGTCTCGACGTTGTCCACCAGCACGCCCACCTGCAGCGGGATGCCGCCCGGGCGCATCCGCCGGCCGGTGATGTCGTTCACCAGCACGTACTCGTCCCCGGCCGGGTACACGTCCTCCATCACGAACAGCTCCACGCCCTCGCGTTCGGCCGCCGGGCGCAGCGGCTCCAGCACGTCGGCGTTCTTGCGCTTCACCGCCAGGGTGACCCGCTCCGCGCCGGTGAGTTCGCGCTGGACCGCCAGGCCGCGCAGCAGCTCCTCGGGGCGCTGCAGCATCACCTCGCGGTCCTTGTACATCAGCGGCTCGCACTCCGCGCCGTTGGCGATGATGTGGTCCACGCGGGATTCGAGCTTCTTGTAGGTGGGGAACCCGGCCCCGCCGGCGCCCACCACGCCCGCGGCGCGGATGGCCCGGAGGGCCTCGTCACGGTCCAGTGGCATGGCCCGGAGCCTAGCACAACCGGGCCCGGAAGTGGCTGCGGGGTGGGGGGCGCTCTGCTAGGCTTGCGGCCGAGGAGGACTCCGATGGTTACCGCAATCCTGCTCATGAACGTGGAGCGCGGCCAGGTGAACGAGGTCGCCGAGAAGCTGGCCGACATCCCGGGGATCACCGAGGTGTACTCGGTGGCCGGGCGGTTCGACCTGGTGGGGATGATCCGGGTCCGGGAGACCGAGGAGATGGCCGAGCTGGTCACCCGGCAGCTGGCCCAGGTGGAGGGGATCCTGGCCACCGAGACGCTCACCGCGTTCCGGACCTACTCGCGGCACGACCTCGAGGCGGCGTTCTCGCTCGGGTTCAAGTCGTAAGGGCGCGCGCCCGGGCCACCACCCGGTCCAGCATCTCCTC
>DATKKS010000220.1:0-11797 GCA_035542815.1 Saccharimonadales bacterium (SeqCode)
TGCACCGCGCGCACTCGGTCCTCGCGAAACAGGCCCTTGGCCACCCCCGCCTGGTTGGACACCACCACGATGGCGTAGCCCCCGGCCCGAAGCCGGCGCAGTGCGTCCGGGACCCCCGGGATGAGCTCCACCCCCGCGGGGTCCCCCAGGTGCTCGCGCTCCGCGATCAGCGTGCCGTCCCGATCCAGGAACACCGCAGGTTTCATCCGGCCCGGCCCTCCCCCAGCATCTCCAGCGCCTCGTCCCGCACCCGCTCCACGGGCAGCTTCATCAGGCAGTCCAGGTGCCCCAGCGGGCACTCGCGCCGGAAGCACGGAGCGCACGCGAGGCCCAGCGAAACACATCGGTGGGCCGGCCCCAGGGGGCGGGTCCAGGCCGGCGAAGTGGAGCCGAACAGCACCAGCGCCGGGGTGCCGCAGGCCGCCGCCACGTGTGCGGCCCCCGAGTCGTTGGTGATCACCAGCGCGGCCGCCGCCAGGCACGCGGCCCACTCCCGGACCGACAGCCCCAGCAGCGGCAGCGTGCCCGCCGCCGCCGCCACCGGGCCCACGGCGCCGGCCTCCGCCGCGCTCCCGGCGGCCACGCACGCCACCCCGGTCCGGCCCAGCTCCCTGGCCAGCGCCGCGAAGCGCTCCGCCGGCCAGCGCTTGGCGGGGCCGTACGTGGCGCCCGGGCACAGCACCGCCACCCGCTCCGGGCCGGCCGCGGGCGCCACCGGAGGCGCGACCGCCGCCGCCGCCAGGCGCCGCCGCCCCGCGGCCCGCTCGGCCTCGCCCAGCACCACCCGCGGCAGGAACCGCGAGGGCCGCAGGCCCAGCGGCTCCAGCAGCTCGTCCCACTCCTCCACCAGGTGCCGGTCGGGCGGGCGCCGGCGCGGCGGGCGGCGGTGCCGCAGCAAGAGGCTCCGCCCGTCGCCGCGGCGCCCCAGCGACGGGATGCCCAGCCGGTAGAACAGCCATGCCGAGGAGAAGGAATCGGGCAGCAGCACGCCCAGGTCGAAGCGCCCGCGCAGCTCCCGGCGCAGCTCCGGCGACAGCCGGTGGCAGCGCTCCGGGAGCAGCAGCCCGGGGAACAGGTCGGTGACCGCGCCCCGCCCCAGGACCTCGACCTCGGCCTCCGGGAGCCCCGCCGCGAAGGCCTGCACCACGGCGGTGGCCATGGCCGCGTCGCCGACCCAGTTGGGGACGCGGAGCAGCACCCGGCGCGGGCGGAGGGCGATCAAGACCGGCGGCCCGGCGCGGCCCCGGAACCGGCCCGCGCGGCAGGAGCGAGCATGGCTCAGTACGCCTTGGCGAACACCACCCGGGTCTCGGCCGGCTCGCCGCACACGACGCACTTGCCGGGCCCGCTGTGGTCGTCCAGCGGGATGCACCGGATGGTGGCCGAGCAGCGCGCCTTGGCCTCGTCCTCGCAGGAGGTCTTGCCGCACCAGTGGGCGCGCACGAAGCCGCGGTGCTCGCCCAGGATCAGCTCCATCTGCTCCAGGGTCTCCGCCACCCGGGTGGACCGCTCCCGGAAGTCCAGCGCCCGCTGGAACAGGTCCTGCTGGATCTCCTGCAGCAGCTGCGGCACGCGCACCGCCAGGTAGTCCCAGGCCACCGCCTCCTTGGCCCGCACGTCGCGCCGCACCGCCACCACCTGGCGCGAGGCCACGTCCCGCGGGCCCAGCTCCAGGCGCAGCGGCACGCCGCGCAGCTCGTGCTCGTTGTACTTCCAGCCCGGGGTGTACTGGTCGCGGTCGTCCAGGTACACCCGCACCCCGGCGCTCCGCAGGTTGGAGGCGGCCTGCCGGGCGGCCTCCAGCACCGCCGCGCGCTCGGTCTCCTTGCGGTAGATGGGGATCACCACCGCCTGCACCGGGGCCACCCGCGGCGGGATCTTCAGGCCGGAGTCGTCCCCGTGCACCATCACCAGCGCGCCCATCAGCCGGGTGGTCACGCCCCAGGAGGTCTGCCACACGTGCTTGCGGGCCCCGTCGGCGTCCTGGAAGGTGATGTCGAACACCTTGGCGAAGTGCTGGCCCAGGTTGTGCGAGGTGCCCGCCTGCAGCCCCTTGCCGTCGCCCATGAGCGCCTCCACCGCGTAGGTGCGCACCGCCCCGGCGAACTTCTCCTGGTCCGTCTTGCGCCCCTTGATCACCGGGATGGCCAGCTCGGTCTCGATGAAGTCGCGGTACACCTCCAGCATCCGCAGCGTCTCGTCCTCGGCCTCCTCGGCGGTGGCGTGCGCGGTGTGGCCCTCCTGCCACAGGAACTCGGTGGTGCGCAGGAACATCCGGGTGACCTTCTCCCAGCGGACCACGTTGGCCCACTGGTTGATCAGCACCGGCAGGTCGCGGTGGGAGTCGATCCAGCGCGAGTACATGTGGCAGATGATGGCCTCGCTGGTGGGGCGCACCACCAGGCGCTCCTGGAGCCGCTCGTCCCCGCCCTGGGTGACCCAGGCCACCTGCGGGGCGAAGCCCTGCACGTGCTCCGCCTCCTTGGCCAGGAAGGCCTCCGGGATGAACAGCGGGAAGTACGCGTTCTGGTGGCCGGTCTCCTTGATCCGCCGGTCCAGGGCCGCCTGCATCAGCTCCCAGATGGCGAAGCCGTACGGCCGGATCACCATGCAGCCGCGCACCGGCGCGTAGTCGGCGAGCTGCGCCTTCTGGACGACCTCCCCGTACCAGCGCGAGAAGTCGTCGGTCTGGTCGGTGAGGTCCTGGACGAAATCGCCGGCGCCCGGCGCCGTGGTCGCTTCGTGGTCGGACATGCTCGCTCCCTCTTCCAGGGGGTTGCGCCTCGAATCGGTCAGGGGTTCCCGCCGGACCCCGCCGCCGCGCCCGCCGCGGGCGCGCTGTCCGCGGGGCGCCGCGCCGCCACCGCCGCCATCTCCCGCTCCACCCGCTCCACGCCCAGGTCCTGCAGGCACCGGAAGTGCCCCAGCGGGCAGCGGAGCGCGCCGTGCAGCGCGCACGGCTGGCACGCCAGCCCCAGGGTCACCGCCCGGTGGTTCGGCCCGTACGGGGCGAAGCCGAAGGCCGGCGAGGTGGCTCCGAACAGGGCCACCGTCGGGGTGCCCACCGCCACCGCCAGCTGCATCAGCCCGGTGTCCCCCGCCACCACCACCTCCATCCGCCGCAGCAGCTCCGCGGCCACCCCCAGGCCCTCGGCCGCCAGGTGCACCCGCGGCGCCGGGCCCAGCGCCGCCCGGAACGCGTCGCGCACCGCGGCGTCGTCCGGGCCGAAGAAAGCCAGCGCGTGCCGCTCCGCCCCGGCGGTCCAGCGGCGGCACAGCTCGGCCCACCGCTCCGGTGGCCAGCGCTTGGTGTCCCAGCGGGCCACCGGCACCACCCCCAGCCAGCGCGCCTCGGGCGGGGCCCAGCCGGCCAGCAGGGCCAGCGCCGCACGCCACGCCTCCGCCCCGCCGGCCACGTGCGGGCCGTGCGGCGGCCCGGCCAGCCACGGGTGGGCCGCCCGGTGCAGGCGCTCCACCATGTGCGGGAGCGGCGGCCGCGAGCGGTCGCGCAGCAGCGCGCGTCGCGCGAAGTGCGCGCGGTCCCAGCGCCGCACCCGGAGCGGCGCCAGCCCCAGCGCCAGGCCCAGAGTCCGCCAATTGTATTGGAGATCCAGCAGCACGTCAAAGCGCCGCGCCCGCAGGGTGGCCCCGAAGCGCGCCCAGCCCCACGCGGAGCGGGGCGCCGCGGGCGCCAGCACCAAGTCGTCCAGGCCCGGGTGGTGCTCCAGGAGCGCCGCGTAGCGCGGCTGGGTGAGGAAGGTCAGGTGGCAGCCGGGCAGGCTCTCCCGCAGGCTGCCGACCACCGAGGTGGCCAGCGCCACATCCCCGAGCGAGGACAGCCGCACCAGGAGAAAGCGCGGCCGCCCGCTCATGGGGCCACGCGGCGCAGCCCCGGCGGGGTCCGGAACTGCACGTCGTACAGCCTCCGGTACAGCCCGCCGCGGGCCAGCAGCTCGGCGTGCACGCCCTCCTCCACCACCTGCCCGCGGTCCAGGACCACGATGTGGTCGGCGCGCTCGATGGTGGACAGCCGGTGGGCGATCACCATCACCGTGCGCTCCCGGAGCAGCCGGTCGAGGGCTTCCTGCACCAGCCGCTCGCTCTCGGTGTCCAGGTTGGAGGTGGCCTCGTCCAGGATCAGGAAGGGCGGGTTGCGGAGCAGGGCCCGCGCGATCGCCAGCCGCTGCCGCTGCCCCCCGGAGAGCTTCACCCCGCGCTCCCCGATGAGCGCCTCGTAGCCCTCCGGCAGGGTGCGGATGAAGTCGTGCGCGTTGGCCGCGCGGGCCGCCGCCTCCACCCTCTCCGGCGGCGTCTCGGGCAGCCCGTAGGCGATGTTGTTGCGCACCGTGTCGTTGAACAGGATGGTCTCCTGCGGCACCACCCCCACCAGCTCGCGCAGCGAGGCGGTCCGGATGTCGCGCAGGTCGTGCCCGTCCAGGGTGATGCGGCCCTCCACCGGGTCGTAGAAGCGCAGCATCAGGTCGGCCAGGGTGGACTTGCCCGCGCCCGAGGGGCCCACCACCGCCACCACCCGGCCGGGCGGGATCTCCAGGCGGACGTCGCGCAGCACCAGCGGGCCGTCGCGGTAACGGAAGCTCACCCCCTCCACCCGCATCCCCGTGCCCAGGCTGGCCACCGCCACCGCGTCAGGGCGCTCCGGCATCTGCTCCCGGGTGTCCAGCATCCGGAACACCCGCTGCGCCCCGAGCAGCCCCTCCTGCACCGCCGGGTTGAGGCTGGACAGGTTCTTGATCGGGCTCATCATGGTCAGCATCGCCAGGAAGAACACCACGAAGTCGTTGCTGGCCAGGTGCCGGGTGCCCCAGATCTCGCGCGCCCCGACCCACAGCACCACCAGCACCACCACGGTGGTGAGGATCTCGGCCACCGGCATGGCCAGCGCCCCCAGCCGGCGCACCCGCAGCACCGCCCGGGTGTGGCGCCGGTTGGTGGCCTCGAAGCGCTCGGTCTCGTACCTCTCCCGGCCGAAGGACTTCACCACCCGGATGCCCGAGAAGGTCTCCTGCAGCACCGTGGTCATGTCCCCCATGCGCTCCTGGGACACGTCGCTGTGCCGGCGCAGCTGCCGGCCGATGGTGACGATGAACCACCCGGCCGGCGGCAGCACCACGAACGAGACCAGCGCCAGGCGCCAGGACAGGCTCAACACGATGGACATGGTGACCACCAGCATCAGGGAGTCGCGCACCAGGGTGCTGGAGGCCGCGGTCACCGTGCCCCGGACCAGGGTCACGTCGTTCATGATCCGAGAGATCAGCACCCCGGTGCGGCGGCTGTGGAAGAAGGCCAGCGACAGCTGCTGCACGTGCCGGTACAGGGCGTTGCGCAGGTCCCGGATCACCCGCTGCTCCACCGACTGCATGGTCACGTTCTGCACGTAGTTGAAGACGTTCTTGAACACGAAGGCCAGCAGGATGAGCAGGCACACCCGGTTGATGGCCTCCAGCGGCGGGCAGTCCAGCAGGTGCCGCTCCAGCCACACCCGGCCGGCCGGGACCAGCGTGGCGGGGTGGCGCAGGTCGGCAGTTATCGGCGGCGGCAGGCCCGGCTGGCCCACCGACACCACCAGGCGCATGAACGGGTTGAACAGCAGGATGGCCACGCCGTTCATGAGCGCGTACAGGCCCATGAACACGAACGCCACCGCCATCTCGCCCCAGTACGGGCGCACGTAGCCCACCAGGCGCAGGAAGGTGGCGCCGGTGCGGCCGCCGGGCCGGGCGCGGCGCGGGCTATGGGCGGCGGCGATGTCCATGCCGGCTGCCGCGCACCCGGGTGCGCGCCTCGAGCGCCGCGCGCGGGCGCGGGCGGGCCGCGTCCCGGGCGGCCGGGCGGCTGCGGGCCGCGGGCGCCGCCGCGGCCGGGCCGCCGGCCCGGCGCTCCCCGCGCCGCGGCACCAGGGTCAGGGCCAGGGCCTCGTCCATGGTGGAGGCCAGGTGGAAGCGCACCGCGTCGCGGATCTCCGCCGGCAGCTCCTCCAGGTCCTTCTCGTTCTGCGCCGGCAACACCACCTCGCGGATCCCGGCGCGGTGCGCGGCGTGGATCTTCTGGCGCAGCCCGCCCACCGGCAGGATGCGGCCCCGCAGGGTGATCTCGCCGGTCATGGCCAGGTCGTGGCGCACCGGCCGCCCGGAGGCCAGCGAGGCCAGGGCGGTGGTCATGGCCACCCCCGCGGACGGCCCGTCCTTGGGGATGGCGCCGGCCGGCACGTGCAGGTGGAGGTCGTGGTGGTCGAACCAGCCCGCCGGCACGCCCAGCTCCGCGGCCCGGGAGCGCACGTAGGACAGGGAGGCCTGGGCCGACTCGCGCATCACGTCCCCCAGCTGGCCGGTGATCTGGAGCTGCCCGCGGCCGTGCATGGCGGTGACCTCCACCAGCAGGATCTCTCCGCCGGCCGGGGTCCAGGCCAGCCCGGTGGCGATGCCCACCAGGTCGCGCTCCTCGGCCTGCTCCCCGAAGTAGCGCGGCGCGCCCAGGTAGCGGGGCAGGTCCTCCGGCCCCACCGTGGCGCGGGCGTCGGCGCCGCCGGCCACCTCGCGGGCCACCTTGCGGCAGATGGAGGCCACCTCGCGCTCCAGGTTCCGCACCCCGGCCTCGCGGGTGTAGTCGGTGATGATGCGGCGCAGCGCCGGGTCGGTGAAGCGCATCCGCTCGGGGGGGAGGCCGTTCTCGCGCACCTGGCGCGGTACCAGGTAGCGGCGGGCGATCTCCAGCTTCTCCTCGTTGGTGTAGCCGGGCAGCTCCAGCACCTCCATCCGGTCCAGGAGCGGCGGCGGCACGGTGTCCAGCACGTTGGCGGTGCAGATGAAGAACACCCCGCGCAGGTTGAACGGCACCGCCAGGTACAGGTCGGTGAAGGTGTCGTTCTGAGCCGGGTCCAGCACCTCCAGCAGCGCCGAGGCCGGGTCGCCGCGAAAGTCGCTGCCCAGCTTGTCCACCTCGTCCAGCATGAACAGCGGGTTGGCTCCCTTGGTCTTGGCCAGGCTCTGGATGATCCGCCCGGGCAGCGCCCCGACGTAGGTGCGGCGGTGGCCGCGGATCTCGGCCTCGTCGCGCATCCCGCCCAGCGACAGGCGCACGAACGGCCGGCCCAGGGCGCGCGCGATGGACGAGCCCACCGAGGTCTTGCCCACCCCCGGCGGGCCCACGAAGCACAGGATCGGCCCCTTGGAGTCGGGGTTGAGCTTGCGCACCGCCAGGTACTCCAGGATCCGGGCCTTGACCTTGTCCAGGTCGTGGTGGTCCTCGTCCAGGATGCGCTCCGCCGCGGCCAGGTCGATCGCCGGCGGCGGGGGCGGGTTCCACGGCAGCGACAGCATCCAGTCCAGGTAGGTGCGGCTCACCGAGTACTCGGCGGAGGCCTGGGGCATGGTGCGCAGCCGCTCCAGCTCGCGCTGCACCGCCTCCCGCGCCTCCGCCGGCAGGCCGGCCGCCTCCACCCGGGCGGCCAGCTCCGCCAGCCCCGCGGAGCGCTCGTCGGTCTCCCCCAGCTCCTTCTGGATGGCCTTGAGCTGCTGGCGCAGGAAGTACTCGCGCTGGCCCTTGTCCAGCTCGCCGCGCACCTCGTTCTGGATCTTCTGGGTGAGTTCCACCAGCTCCAGCTCGCGGGCCAGCACCACCGCCAGCCGGCGCAGCCGCTCGCCGGGGTCCAGCATCGCCAGCAGCTCCAGCCGCACCGACAGCTCCAGGCTCACGTTGGAAGCGATGAAGTCGGCCAGCCGCCCGGGATCGGAGATGCTGCCCGCCAGCGCCTTGAGTTCGTCGGGGAGCGTCGGCGAGGCGTCCACGATCCGCTGGAACAGGTCGCTCACCGTGCGCAGCACCGGCTCCAGCTCCTCGGCGTGCGCCTCGGCCTCCGGGATCACCTCCAGGTCGGCCACCAGGTGCGGCTCGGTCTGGCGCATCTCGCGCACCCGCACCCGCGCCAGGCCCTGCAATAAGATCCGCATGCTGCCGTCGGGGAAGCGCAGCATGCGGTGGATCACCC
Organism: Saccharimonadales bacterium (SeqCode); assembly: GCA_035542815.1. Taxonomy (GTDB): domain Bacteria; phylum Eisenbacteria; class RBG-16-71-46; order RBG-16-71-46; family JACRLI01; genus JACRLI01. The sequence continues at coordinate 8,009 of DATKKS010000220.1, forward strand.
CGGCGGTGCCCACCGGGTGCAGCTCGGCCGCCGAGCGCGGCGGCACCTCGGGGTCCCGGGGCACGAACAGGGCCAGCATCTTGTGCCCCGCCAGCACCTCGTCGGCCACCCGCACGTCGGCCTCCTGGGTCAGCACCAGCGGGACCATCATGAACGGGAACACCACCGTGTCGCGCAGCACCAGCACCGGCAGGGTGTCGGGGATCTGCGGGTGGGATTCGGAGTTGGGACGCTCGGCCACGGCCGCCTCAGGGCTCCGGCCCGGCGGGCCCAGAGGTCCGCCCCGGCCCCTTGGCCACCCGCACCACCAGGATGCCCTCCTGGTAGTCAATGGAGAAGCTCTCGCAGCCGCAGCCCTCGGGCAGGCGCAGGTGGCGCTCGAACACGCCCATGCGGATCTCCATCTTGTGGAACTGGGGGCGTCCCTCGGACGGCAGGCTGCGGCGCACCCCGCGGATGCGCAGCACCCGTCCGTCGGCGACCACGCTCAGGTCCTCGCGGCGGGCGCCGGCGATGTCCACCCGTACCACGAACTCGGCCTCGGTCTCGTACGCGTCGGTGGGCGGGTGCCAGGCGGCGTGCCCGGGCAGCGGCAGGTGCGGCCGCCCGGACAGCAGGTGCTCCATGTGGTCGCGGATCTGCTCCAGGTCGTACGTTCGTTTCATTGCGCTCCCGCGCGGGGCGCGCCCGCGGCGGGCCTCACTCCGGGCGCCCCAGCGGGGCGTCCCACGGATAGTCGCGCACGAAGGCGGCCTCGAAGTCGTAGCCGCCCTCGAAATCCTCCGGCCGGTCGGTCTCGGTCTTGCCGAGCAGCCCGGCCTCGATCAGGTTGAACACCACCCGGCCGAAGTCGGCGGTGCGCTGGATGCCCCAGTGCTCGAACACGGTCTTGGCCATGGGGCCGAACTCCTGCAGCGCGTAGCGGCGGATGCCCTCCAGCAGCTCCTGGCCGGTGACGTGCCGGGGCGCGTCCAGCGACGCCACCGTGAAGCCCAGCGCCAGCATCACGAAGCTGTACGCTTCGGGCCGGTAGCGCGGGTCGCGCTCCACGATGGACTCGACGGTCTCGTAGAACTCCGAGCGGTTCTCCAAGGCTGCCTCCGGCGGCCGGCGGGGGTCGGCCCGCCCCCCATCATAGGTCCAAACGCCGGGGGGTTCCAGGGCCGGGGTGGCGCCGGGGGCCTTCGCCGGGGCGGCCGCCCGGCGCGCGCCGCACTTACCGGCGGCAGCCGGCCCGCCTAGCGCCGGCGCGCCCAGACCAGCGAGGTGGCCCCCAGGCGGCGCACCAGGGGCAGCCCCTCCAGCGCCGCCTCCAGGCCGCGGGCCGCCGGCAGCAGCGCCGGGGGCAGGGTCTTGGGCACCCACAGGAAGCGCCGCCGGCCCAGCACCTCGAACCCCGCGCCGGCCAGCTCGCGCTCCAGCCCGGCCAGCGGGATCGGGTGGTGATAGCGGTACGGGTGGTAGCGGTCCAGGATGTCCTCGGCCTCGGGCATGCAGCCGGAGGGCAGGCGCCGGCGCAGCGCCGGCCAGCGCACCGCCAGGCGCTTCACGGCCTCCACCGGCGAGGCCGGGTTGGGGGTGGACAGGGCCAGCCGGCCGCCCGGGCGGAGCACCCGCGCCATCTCCGCGAAGGCCGCCGGCCGATCCGGCCGGAAGACGTGCTCCAGCATCTCCACCGAGACCACGCGGTCGAAGCTGCGGTCCGGGAAGGGCAGCTGCTTGACGTTGGCCTGCACCAGCCGCAGCGCCGCGCCGCCGGGGAGCCCCCCGCGGGCCCACGCCAGCTGGTCGCGCTCCAGGTCCACCCCCCACACCTCGCAGCCCCGGGCGCGGGCCCACCAGCAGCCGTAGGCCCAGCCGCAGCCCAGGTCGAGCACCCGCAGGCCGGGGGCCAGCTCGGCGTGCTCCAGCACCTCCCGGAAGCGCCGCACGATCATGTAGCGCCGGGTGCGCGGGCCCAGGTACCAGTGCTCGACGAGGTACGGCAGCGGCCCGTCCCGCGCCACCGCGAGTTCCGGCTCGGCCCACCGGGCGGGCATGCGGCTAGCGCCTCCGGCGCCGCGCCGCGCCGTGGTGCGGGGCGCTGCGCAGCACCGTGTGGCGGCCCTCGTAGCGGGCCTCCGCGCGCGGGTGGTCCAGGTTGTAGTGCAGGCCGCGGCTCTCGCGCCGGGAGCGGGCGCTGCGCACCACCAGCTCCGCCACCAGCGCCAGGTTCCGCAGCTCCACGATGTCCGGGGTCACCCGGTGGCGCCAGTAGTAGGCCTCGATCTCCTCGCGGATGAGCCGCAGCCGCCGGGCCGCCGAGCGCAGCCGCCCGTCGGTGCGCACGATCCCCACCAGGTCCCACATCAGCCGCCGCACCATCTCCCAGTTGTGGTGGTAGAGCACCGCCGCCGGGCGCAGCTCGGTGGCGGTGTCGCGCCAGGCCGGCACCCGCCGCGGCCGGCGGGCGTCGCCCAGCCGGCGCGAGGTCTCGGCCGCCTGCCGGGCGTACACCAGCGCCTCCAGCAGCGAGTTGCTGGCCAGCCGGTTGGCGCCGTGCAGGCCGCTCATGGCGCACTCCCCCACCGCCAGCAGCCGGGGCACCGAGGTGCGCGCGTCCAGGTCCACCCGCACCCCGCCGCACATGTAGTGGGCCGCGGGCACCACCGGGATGGGCTCGCGGGTGATGTCGATGCCGAACTCCCGGCAGCGGGCATAGATGTTGGGGAAGCGCCGCCGCACGAAGGCCGCGCCCAGCCGGGTCACGTCCAGCCACACGTGCTTGTCGCCGCGCAGCTTCATCTCGTTGTCGATGGAGCGGGCCACCACGTCGCGCGGGGCCAGCTCGGCCATGCGGTGGTAGCGCTTCATGAAGCGCCGCCCGGCCCCGTTCAGCAGCACCCCGCCCTCCCCGCGCACCGCCTCCGAGATCAGGAACGAGCGCGCCTCCGGGTGGCGGGCCTCCGGGTGGTACAGGCAGGTGGGGTGGAACTGCACGAATTCCATGTCGGCCACCGCCGCGCCCGCGCGGTAGGCCATGGCCACGCCGTCCCCGGTGGCGATGTCCGGGTTGGTGGTGTACAGGTACACCTTGCCCGCGCCGCCGGTGGCCAGGACCGTGGCGCGCGCGGTGAACGGCACGATCCGGCCGGTGTGCACCTCCAGCACGTAGGCGCCCAGGCAGGCCTCCTCCCGGGCCGGCCCCAGCTTGGAGGCCAGGATCAGGTCCACCGCCAGGTGGTGCTCCAGCAGCCGGATGCTGCGGTGGCGCCGCACCGCCTCCAGCAGCGCCCGCTCGATCTCCCGGCCGGTGGCGTCGCGCGCGTGCACGATGCGGTTGCGGGTGTGGCCGCCCTCCCGCCCCACCGCCAGCCGCCGCCCGTCCCGGTCGAAGCGCACCCCCCACTCCAGCAGCTCCCGGATCATGGCCGGGCCCTCTTCCACCACCATGCGCACCGCGGCCGGGTCGCACAGCCCCGCTCCGCACTGCAGGGTGTCCCGGATGTGCAGCTCGAAGTCGTCCTCCGGCAGGGTCACGCTGGCCACCCCGCCCTGGGCGTAGTTGGTGTTCGACTCGCTGCGCTCCTTCTTGGTGAGAATGGTGACCCGGCCCAGGCCGGCCGCGTGCAGCGCGTAGGTCAGCCCGCCGATGCCGGAGCCCAGAACCAGGTAGTCGGTGTGGTTCATCCAGTCCCTCCTGCCCGGGGGCCGGGCCGCGCCGCGCCCAGCACCCGGCCGCGCAGCTCCTCGCCTTCCCGGGTGAAGCGCAGCCCCACCCGCAGCACCGCCGCCCCGAATTCGCGAGGC
>DATKKS010000221.1:0-2216 GCA_035542815.1 Saccharimonadales bacterium (SeqCode)
CCCACCTGCAGCATCACCGACAGCGCCTCCACCACGAACAGCCCGCCCACCACCACGAACAGCAGCTCGCGCTTGAGCAGGATCGCCACCGTGGCCAGCGCCCCGCCCAGGGCCAGCGAGCCGGTGTCGCCCATGAACACCTCCGCCGGGTGGCAGTTGAACCACAGGAACCCCAGCGAGGCCCCCACCAGCGCGGAGCAGAACACGGTCAGCTCCCCGGCGCCCACCATGTGCGGGATCATGAGGTAGTGGCTGAAGCGCTCGTGCCCGGTGACGTAGCTCATCCCGGCCAGCGCGACCCCGGCCATCACCACCATCCCCGCGGCCAGCCCGTCCAGGCCGTCGCTCAGGTTCACCGCATTGGAGAAGCCGGCCAGCATCAGCATCACGAAGGGCACGTACAGGATCCCCAGGTCGATCACCGGGAAGGCCTTGAAGAACGGCACGTTGGTGCGGGTGGCGATCTCGGGCTGCAGCGGCACCAGCACCAGGATCAGCCCCACCGCCAGGCCCAGCACCGCCTGGGCGGCCAGCTTGTAGCGCCCCAGCAGCCCCTTGCGGACGCCCTTGACCACGTGCAGGTAGTCGTCCAGGAAGCCCAGCAGGCCCAGCCAGGTGACCGACAGCAGCGCGATCTGCACGTAGCGGTTGGCCAGGTTGCCCCACAGCAGCGTGGACACCAGGATGGAACCCACCAGCAGCAGTCCCCCCATGGTGGGGGTGCCGGCCTTGGCCAGGTGGGTCTGCGGGCCGTCCGCCCGGATGGCCTGCCCGATGTGCACCGCACGCAGCTTGCGGATCACCGGCGGGCCGAACAGAAGAGTAAGGAGGAGCGCGGTGGCGGCGGCATAAGCCGACCGGAAGGTGATGTAGCGGAAAACGTTGAAGACTGAGATCTGGGTGTGCAGAGGATAGAGGAGGTGGTAGAACATGGCGTCTGCCGCACCCCGCGCTCCAGGGCCCTCGCGGGCCCAAGGTCCGTCCCGTCCGCCGGCCGGCGGACGGGCACAATCCGTTGCTCAGACCGCCCGGCGCTTCCTGGCCGGGCCGCTGGGCTCGATCAATTCCTCAGCGTGGCGCGCTCCCGGAGCGCCGCCACCAGCGATTCCATGCGCATGCCGCGCGAGCCCTTCACCAGCAGCAGATCCCCCGGGCGCAGCCGCCCCGGCAGGGCCCCCACCAGCGCGCCCGGCTCGGCGAAGGCCTCCGCGTCGGCCACCCCCGCCGCCCGCGCCCCCCGCACCAGCGCCTCCGCGAAGCGCCCCGCGGCCCACACCGCGTCCACCCCCGCGAGCGCCCGGCCGGCGGCCTCGTGCAGCGCCTCCGAGTCCGGGCCCAGCTCCAGCATGTCGCCCAGGGCCAGCAGCCGCCGCCCGCGCACCGGGATTCCGCGCACCACCTCCACCGCGGCCGCCAGGGAGTCCGGGTTGGCGTTGTAGGTGTCGTCCAGCAGCTGCACCCCGCCCAGCTCCACCGGCTCCAGCCGCCCGTGCTCCAGGCCGCCGAAGCCGGCCAGGGCCCGGGCCCCCTCGTCCAGCGGCACCCCCAGCGCCTCGGCCGCGGCCAGCGCGGCCAGCGCGTTGCGCACATTGTGCACCCCCGGCACCCGCAGCTCCACCGCCGGCCCGCCCGCCACCCGGAAGCTCGCCCCCTCCAGCCCGCGGGCACGCACCTCCACCCCCCGCACGTCGGCCCCGGCCGCCAGCCCGAAGGTCCGCAGCCGCACCCGGCGGCCGCGGTTCAGGTGCATCAGCACCGGGTCGTCCGCGTTCAGCACCGCCACCCCACCGTGGTGCTCCAGGTAGTCCACCAGCTCGCTCTTGGCCCGCCCCACCGCCTCCACCGAGCCCAGCCCCTCCAGGTGCGCGCGGGCCACGTTGGTGATCACCCCGGCGGTGGGCGCCGCCAGCTCGCACAATTCGGTCAGCTCTCCGGCGTGGTTCATCCCCATCTCCACCACCGCCGCGGCGTGCCCGGCCGCCAGGCGCACCAGCGTCAGCGGCACCCCCAGCTGGTTGTTCAGGTTGCCCTGCGTGGCCAGCACCGGCCCGCGGACCGCCAGCGCCTGCGCCAGCATGCTCCGCACGCTGGTCTTGCCGTTGCTGCCGGTAACCGCGACCAGCGGCGGTCCGAAGCGCCGCCGGTGCCCGGCCGCCCAGCGCCGGAGGCCCGCCTCCTGGTCGTCCACCACCAGCGCCGCCGCGCCCCGGGGCAGG
>DATKKS010000222.1:0-13184 GCA_035542815.1 Saccharimonadales bacterium (SeqCode)
CCGCGGGCCGGGCGATTCGCCGTCGGCGGTGGCGCGGCTGCGGGACATCGAGAACTTCGGGGCCCAGCGCGTGGTGCTCATCGACCACGAGGGCCAGCAGCCGCTGCTGGCCTACAACCCGGGCAGCAACAACGCCCGCGCCTGGTGCGAGGCGCAGGCCCGGGTGAGCGACGAGGTGCTGGGGCACGCCCCGCGGGTGGTGGAGGACGCGCGCTACCTGATGCGGCAGACGTCCGGCCTGGCGATGCTGGCCGAGTTCGGCCCGGGCGGCGGCGGACCGGCGGCGCTGGCCGGGCAGGCGGCCCGGGTGCGCCGCGAGGCGCTGGCGCTGTACGAGGGGCTGGTGAGTTCGCTGGCCGGCCCCGGCCGGGGCATGGGCCGGATGCGCTTCGTGTTCGGCCACGAGTGGGCGCGGGCGGTGCTGCGGGTGGACGAGACTTTGCTGCTGGACCTGGACCGCGAGGCGACCGCCACGCTGCCGGTGGTGGCGCCCGGCTCGCACCGCCTGGAGGCCGACCTGGACGGGGAGGCCAGCTGGGCGGTGGTGGACGTGGACAGCACCGGCACCCGGCGGGTCTCGGACAGCCACCTGCGCCGGTACGTCGAGCGGCCCTCGCCCAGCGCCGGGCTGCCCGACCTCATCTTCCACCAGCGCTACCCGGAGGAGATCTCCACGCGCACCCAGCCGATGCGCACCGGCGTGCGCGAGACCGCCGGGCCCCGCTAGGGCCGCGCCCCGCGCCCTCCCCTACGGATTGAACTTCCCGAAATCCTCCGGGTCCAGGTTCTCCAGGTAGCGCCGCAGCTCCTCGGCCCGCTGCTCGTCGGTCTGGGGCTGCTCGGAGCGCAGGCCGCGTGCGGCCTGCGCCGGGCCCTCCTGGTTCAGGAGCGCGTCGGAGACGTAGATGTTCGCCCGGGCCCGCAGGGCCAGGGCGATGGAATCCGACGGGCGCGCGTCGATCGAAGCGAACTCGCTGTCGCGCTGCAGCAGCACCACTGCGAAGAAGGTGTTGTCCCGCAGGTCCGAGATCACCACCCGCTCCACGCGCGCGTGCAGCCCCTCGATGATGCTCATCATCAGGTCGTGGGTCAGGGGCCGGGTGAACTTCTTCCCCGCCAGCTCCAGCGCGATGGCCTTGGCCTCGTTCTCCCCGATCCAGATGGGCAGCACCCGCTCCCCGTCGGCCTCCTTGAGGATCACCACGGGGCTCTTGGTGCGGTCATCGATGGCCAGCCCGCTGATCTTCACTTCGACGATGCGATCGTCCGCCACGTCATTTCTTCCCGGGCTTGTCCGCGGCCCCCGGCGCCGGCTGGGCCTGCAGGCTGTCCGGCAGCTCGAAGGTCGGGGTCCCCTTGCGCATGTTCTCCAGCATCCACTCGGCCGACTTGCGCAGCTCCGACTTGGGGTACTTCTCGATCAGAGTCTTGAATTCGCGCTCGGCGCGGTCGAAGTCGGACAGCTCCTCGGAACACACGAATCCTATCATGAACTGCGCCTGGTCACAGAAGGAACTTCCCGGGTACAGCGACAGCAGCTCCTGGTACAGCATGATCCGGGCCTGCGGGTCCGAGGTGGTCTGCGCCTGCCGGAACAGCTCCGCCGGCGCCGGCAGGAACAGGCTGCTGTCGGCCACCACCGCGCTGTCCACGTGGAAGTGGTACTGACGTCGCAGCGCCTCCAGGTGCGCGCGGTAGGCCAGGGTGGCCTTCTCGCGCTCCAGCCGGCCGCGGATCTGCTCGCGCACCGCGTCCAGCGGCTGCAGCCGCGACGGCTCGTGGGTGTCCACCCGGAAGATGTGCCACGAGCCGTTGATCTCCAGGGGCCGGCTCAGCCCGCCCTCGGGCAGCGTCATCAGCGTCTCGGCCACCGCGGCCTGCCGGCCCAGGTTGCGGAAGTAGCCGTCCCGGGTGACCGTGCCCAGGGCGCCGCCGTCGGCCCGGGTGGAGGAATCGGTGGAGACCTCCTTGGCCAGCTCGACGAACTCCCGGCGGCCCAGCTGCAGCTCGGTGCGCACCCGCTGGGCGTCCTTGAGGGTGGGCACCTGGATGTGGCGGACGGTGACGCTCTCCTTCACCCGGTAGTCGTCGGGGTGGTCGCGGTACCAGGCCGAGATCTCCGTGGAGTCGGCGGCGGCCAGGGGCCGCACCACCTTGTCCAGGTAGGCGCCGATCAGAATCTGCCGGCGGGCGCCCTCCAGCCGGGCCGCGACGGCCGAGTCCCGGGCCACGCCGGTGCGCTCGGCCCCCAGCAGCAGCAGCCGCGCCTCGAACAGCTGGTCCAGGACGCGCAGGCGGTCGGCGGTGGTGCGGGCCGCCTGCCGCGACTCGGGCGGCAGGTCCCGGATCCAGTCCGCCACCGTGTACGGCTGGCCGTCCAGCGTGGCCATGACGTGCGCGGTGGAGTCCCCGGGCGCCACCGCATGGGCCGGGCTCGCCGCGCGCGCGTGGACGGGCTTCTTCGCCTTCGCCGCGGCGGCGCCGGTCACGGCGGCGGCCGCCGCCGCCAACACCAGGATGAGGGCAAGCAGGCTTCGCACTGGGTCTTCTCCTGTCCGGGCCCGGCGCTCAGGGCCGGGCCGTTGCTTGGACCTGGGCGGCCGTCGCCCTAGGGGTTCTCCGACTCCCGCACCACCCACACGCGCAGCTCGGCGGTGACCGCGCCGGGCAGCCTCACCGGCACCTTGTACACCCCGAGCGCCTTGAGCGGCTCCTCCAGGTGGATCTTGCGGCGGTCCAGCTCGAGGCCCTCGGCGGTCACCTTCTCGGCGATGTCCATGGAGGTCACCGAGCCGTACAGGGTGTCGTCGTCGCCGGCGCGCGCCGGGATGGTGATCGCCAGCGCCTCCAGCTTGCGGGCCAGCTCCTCGCTGCCCCGGCGGAGCTTGGCGTTGCGGGTCTCCTTGCGCTTCTGGAGCTCCCGGAACAGGTTGGCCGACTTGCCCGCGGCGGCGATGGCCAGCTCGCGCGGGAGCAGGTAGTTGCGCGCATAGCCCGGCGCCACCTTGACCGTGTCGCCGGTCTTGCCCAGGCCGGGCAGGTCCTCCAGCAGGATCACTTCCACGTCGTGCCTCCGTACGTTCGGTTCTCGGCTTCAGCCCCGCCGCGCGGGGCGCTTCGCATCACGGGTTCGGCTTCTGCGGGCGGGCCTGCAGGTGGCGGAAGTCCAGCCACACGTCGCTCAGGCCCAGCACGCAGGTGAACAGACTGAACAGCGGCGACAGCAGCAGCACCGCCACCGCCACCAGCGACGTCGCCACCTGCCAGGAGACGCGCATGGCCAGGGCCATGAACGTGATCACCGACAACCCCTGGCAGAAATACGCCGCCGCCATGAACGCGCTCAGGTTGGCGCCCGCCCGGTGCACCGCGGAGTGCCGCGTCACCAGCAGGAAGATCCCCAGGCACAGCACCCACACCGCGCCGTCCGGCAGCCGCAGCCGCGAGAAGGGCGGCAGCGCCGCCAGGGGCCGCCGCGACCCCACCAGCCAGGCCTGCGCCAGCAGGTAGCCCCAGGCCATCAGCGGCACCACCTGCACCAGGCTGAACGCGGGCAGCAGCAGCACCACCGTGTCGGCGGCGCGCGCCAGCAGCGCCTGGAACGCCTCCCGGCTCAGCCCGGTGCGCGCGTCGAAGGGCATCCACTTCAGCAGCTCGGCCACCAGGTCCGCCCGCAGCGTCCGCTCCAGGGCCAGGTGCCCCGGCCCCAGGAACCAGCCGCCCACCCACGCCGCCGCCGGGACCGAGGCCAGCAGCACCGCGGTGCCGGCGCGCAGCTGCGCGCGGGCCGCCACTCCCAGGGTCACCGCCCCCACCGTGAGGGCCAGGGCGAACCCCACCCACTCCCACGGCGCGCGCGCCAGGGCCAGGGCGGCCACCCCGGCGAAACCCAGCGCCGGCGCGCTCAGCGGCGGCAGCCGCACCGCGGCAGCCACCAGCAGGGCCACCCACAGGGCCAGCGGGGACCACAGGAGCCACGTCGGCGGGTCGGCCAGCAGCAGCAGCCCGGCGAAGGTCAGCAGGCCGAGCGCGAGATGCTCTCGCAGGCGCAAGCGCCCCCCGCGGTCAGCGGTAGACTTCGCTGGCGAAGGGCAGGAGCGCCAGGTAGCGCGCCCGCTTCACCGCCGTGGTGATCTGGATCTGGTGCCGCGAGCAGGTGCCCGAGATGCGCCGCGGCACGATCTTGCCCCGGTCGGTGATGAAGCGGCCCAACCGCTTCTCATCCTTGTAGTCGATCCGCTCGACGCGCTCGAAGCACAGCTTGCAGAACTTCTTCTTGACGCCTCGCCCTTCCTTCTCACGTGCCATGGTGTGGCCTTCTCCTCCGCTGCTGCCTTGGGTTCCTCAGACTCTCCCGGGCGCGCCCCGCGCGCCCGGACTCACGCTCCGCCGTCTGCCGCGCCCGGCGCGGGCAGGTCCGGCTCCTCCGCCCCGCCGTCGGCCAGGATTTCCAGGTGCTCCACCCTGACCTCGATGGTGCTGCGGGTCACTCCGTCCGGACCGGTCCAGTGGTGGGTCTGCAGCTGCCCCTCCAGGTAGATCTCGCCGCCCCGCCGCAGCCGCTCCTGCGCCTGCAGGGCGTCGGGGCCGGTGGTCACCGCGCTGATGTAGTTCGTCACCCGCTCCGGCTGGCCGTCCGCCCCCTTGACCGTGCGGTCGAAGGCCAGCGCCAGCCGCGCCAGCGGCACCCCCGCCGGCAGGTAGCGCAGCTCCGGCTCGCGGGTCACGCGCGCGGTGAGCTGCACCCGGTTGACCGGGGGCCCGGGCACCGGATCACTCCTCGCGCGCCCGGCTCGCCTCTTCCGCGCCGCGCCCGGCGGCGGGCCCGGAACGGATCGGCAGGTCGTCGCGGTCCCGGCGGCCGCGCATCCCTTCCATGGGCTCCTCGACCGGCGGCGGGGTGTACTCCTCGCGGTGCACCACCAGGTGCCGCAGCACCGACTCGTTCAGCCGGAAGCGGCGGTTCAGCTCCGACAGCACCGTGGCGTCGCCGTCGAAGTGGAGCAGGGTGTAGATGCCCTCCTTCTTGCGCCCGATCTCGTAGGCCAGGCGCCGGCGGCCCCACTTCTGCACCTCCTTGACCTCCCCGCCGTTGGACGTGATCCATTGCTTGACCGTCTCGATGTCCTCGTCCCACTTCGCGTCGTCGAGCGTGGGGTCGAGGATGTAGACGGCCTCGTAGGCTCGAACCATGGTGCCTCCTGGGTTGTCAGTTGTTGAACCGGTTCATGGCGGCGGTGAGCCCCTCGCGGACCCACGCCAGGCAGGCCTCTCCGGCCCGCTCGATCATCTCCGCCACCACCGGCTCCTCGTCTTCTTCGAATCCGTCCAGCACGAAGTCCCGGAACTCGCCCGAGTCGTCGGGCCGCCCCACGCCCAGCCGCAGCCGGGCGAAGGCGTCGGTGCCCAGCTCCTCCTGCACCGACTCCAGCCCCTTGTGGCCGCCGCTCCCGCCGCCCCCGCGGAGCCGCGCGCGGCCCAGCGGCAAGTGCAGGTCGTCGGCCACCACCAGGAGGTCCGCCGGCTCCAGCGTCTCCGCCCGCCGCACCTCCGCCACGGCCTGGCCGCTGCGGTTCATGTAGGTCTGCGGCAGCAGCAGGGTCAGGTCCTCGGCGCGGGCCCAGTAGCGTCGCACCACCAGGTTCCCGCCCGAGGGGGTCGCCCCCAGCTCCCGGCGCAGCCGCTCCACCACCTGCCAGCCCAGGTTGTGGCGCGTCGCTTGGTATTGCCTGCCGGGGTTGCCCAGCCCCAGGATCCACTTCACCGGCCGACGCGCTCCGGCTACTTCCGGTCCTTGTCCTTGGCCCGCTCGGCCTTCTCGCCCCGCTCGGGCTTCTCCGGCTTCTCGGCCTTCTCGCCCTTCTCGCCCTTCTCCTCGCCGGCCTCGCCCTCGGCCTTCTCCTTGCCCACCAGCTCGGGCTCCACCGCGGCCTCGCCCTCCGCGGGCTTGGCCTCCTCGTGCACCGTGGGCGGCACCACCGTGGCCACCACCACGTCGCCCTCGGTCAGCACCTCGGCCTTGTCCACCTGCAGGTCGCGCACGTGCAGCGAGTCCCCGATGTTGAGCGGGCTCACGTCGAGCGAGATGCGCTCGGGGATGTCCCCGGGCAGGCAGCGCAGCTCCACCTCGCGCGCCAGGTGCTCCAGGATGCCGCCGAAGTTCTTCACCCCGTTGGGCACGCCGTGGAAGACCACCGGCACCTTGACCGTGATCCTCTGGGTCATGCTGATGTGCTGGAAGTCGATGTGCAGGATGTGGCCGCTGACCGGGTCGCGCTGCACCTCGCGGACCAGGCTCATGTGCTCGCCCCCGGGGCCGCCGGTGACCTGCAGCGCGACCACCACGTTGCCTCCGCTGCGGTGCAGCAGCGCGCGCTCCAGCTCGCGCTGCGGGACCACCAGCGGCAGCGCCGGCTCGCCGGCCCCGTAGAGCACGCCCGGGACCTGCCCCCCCCGGCGCACCTGCCGGGCCGGACCCTTGCCGCGCCCCTGGCGCGTCGCGGCGGTGAGTTGAACGGTTGCCATGCTTCGAGATCCTCCGTACGGGTGAATTTCTGGCCCCCGGGCGCCCGCCCCGGGGCTCGCGTCAAGTCAGCGCTCCGGGCTCTCCAGCACGGCGGCGGGCGCGTTCGGCCGCGCCTCCATGAAGAGCGAGGACAGCGACTCCTCCTTGTGGATGCGGCGGATGGCTTCCGCCAGCAGCGGGGCCACCGAGCGCACCTGGATCTTCGCCGGGAGCTTCTTCGGGTCGTGGGGCACGGTGTCCGTGACCACCACTTCCTTGATGGCGGAGCGCGCGATGCGCCCCTCGGCTTCGCCGCACAGGACCGCGTGGGTCACGCCGGCGTAGACCTCCTTGGCGCCGCTCTCGCGCAGCGCGTTGGAGGCCTCGATCAGGGTGCTGGCGGTGGTGACCATGTCGTCGAACATCACCACGTTCCGCCCGCGCACCTCTCCGATCACGTTCATCACCTCGACCGAGTCGGCCTTGGGGCGCCGCTTGTCCACCAGCGCCAGGTCCGCGCCCAGGCGCTTGGCGTAGGCCCGGGCCATCTTCACGCTGCCGATGTCGGGGGCCACCACCGTGAGGTCCGGGATCTGGCGGCGGTGGAACTCCTCGGCCAGCACCGGCGCGGCGAACAGGTGGTCGAACGGGATGTCGAAGAAACCCTGGATCTGCGAAGAGTGCAGGTCCATGGTCAGCACCCGGTCGGCGCCCGCCACGGTGATCAGGTTGCTCACCAGCTTGGCGGTGATGGACACCCGCGGCTGGTCCTTGCGGTCCTGGCGCGCGTAGCCGAAGTACGGCACCACCGCGGTCACCCGGCGGGCCGAGGCGCGCTTGCACGCGTCCACCAGCACCAGCAGCTCCATCAGGTTGACCGCCGGCGAGTGGGTCGGCTGGATCACGAAGATGTCCTCGCCGCGGATGTTCTCGTTGATCCGCACCAGCGTCTCGCCGTCCTCGAACTGCGCCACCTGCGCCAGCCCCAGGCGGATCCCGAGCACCGCACAGATGTCGTTGGCCAACTTGAGGTTGGCGTTCCCCGAGAAGATCTTCAGCTGGTCAGGCACGGTACCCCCCGCTCACGGACGAAGGTCTGTCCCCCCGGCGGGGCCCAGGCCGCCGGGGCCCCCGCCGCACACCTGCTTCCGGAATCCTCTGGCTGGGGCGGGAGGATTCGAACCTCCGAATACAAGATCCAAAGTCTTGCGCCTTACCGCTTGGCCACGCCCCAACCGAAACGCTGAGTGAACCTCCAAGCGATTGCAAAACAATGAGTTGACCGTGCCACGGCAAAGTCGAGAAGAGGCTGCTAACGCAGGACTTCCAGCAGGTCTGCCCGGGAGCCCCGAGGCTCCGCGCCGCGCGACGGGTCCGCCCCGTCCCGGGCGCTCGGTCAAGCACCAGGAGACTACCAGAGCCCGGCGCCTGCGGGCAAGCCCCATTCGGAGGGGCCGGGCCCGGGCGGCGCGGCCACCGGCGCGGCGCGGGTGGCAGCGCGGCGCGGGCGCCAGAGCGCCCCGGGCCTCGCACGCGCCCCGACGCTCCCCTATACTCGCTGGAACCTGTGCCCCCGGCCGCCGGGCCGTGTCCGGCCCACCCTCCGGAGCCCTCCATGAGCGCGCGCCACGCAGCCGCGATCCTTCTGATTGGATGTCTCGCCGCGCCCGCCGCCGCAGCGGCGCCGGCGACCCCATCGCCTTCACCGGCCCCCGATCCCCCGCGCCTGGTGGTGCTGCTGGTGGTAGACCAGATGCGGGCGGACCAGCTCCTGGCGCCCCCGCGGGCGTTCACCGCGGGCTACCGCCGGCTGCTGGAAGGCGGCGCGGTGTTCCTGGACTGCCGCTACCGGCAGGGCCCCAACGAGACCGCCCCCGGCCATGCGGTGCTGGCCACCGGCGCCTGGGCGCACCGGAACGGCATCGAGGCCAACACCTGGTGGTCGTACCCGGCCCACCGCGCGGTGTACGCGGTGGAGGACCGCAACGGCCGGGTGGTGGGTGCGGCCGACACCGCTGGGCGGGGCTGCGGGCCCGACACCGCCCAGCCCGCCGGGCCCGGAAACCTGGTGGCGGAGACACTGAGCGACCGCCTGTGGGCCGCCAGCCGCGGGCGGGCGCGGACCGTGGCGATCGCGGGCAAGGACCGCCCGGCGGTGCTCATGGCAGGCGTGCACGGGAAGGCCTACTGGGCGGACGAGTGCACCGGGGGCCTGGTCACCTCCACGTACTATCACGCCACCGAGGCGGACCTGCCGGACTGGCTGCGCCGCTTCAACCGCGACCAGGCGCCGGCGCGGTGGTGGGGACAGGCGTGGCCCGCGGGAGACTCCGCCGGCTTCCGCCACGCGCTGGGCGGCCGCAGCCCACGGGACGCCCGCTTCGCGACCGACTTCTTCTCCAGCCCGCTCTCGGTGGACTGGACCCTGGCGGCGGCGGAGTCGGCCGTCGCGGGGCTGGGCCTGGGCCGCGCCGAGACCCCGGACCTCCTGTGCGTGGGCCTCTCCGCGCACGACGCGGTGGGCCACGAGTTCGGGCCGGAGAGCCCCGAGGCGGCCTACGAGGCCCGCTGCGAGGACCTGGCCCTGGGGGGATTCCTGGACTTTCTCGACGCCCGCGTGGGGCGCGGGCGGTGGCTGCTGGCGTTGAGCGCGGACCACGGCGTCGGGCGGCTGCCGGAGGACACCGCCGGCTGGCGGGCGGACCCGGAGATGCGCGAGCCGCTGCGCCCGCACGCCCGCCCCGGGGACACGCCGATGTTCCAGGACCCGGCGCGCGCCGCGCGCTTCGCGCCCCCCGGGCGGCTGCTGGCGGGCGTGTTCCTGAAGGCCGCCGACAGCCTCGCCGCGGCGCTGGGGGCGTCGGCCGGGCACTGGCGGTGGTGGGACCCGTACCTCTACTTCGCGACCGACTCGGCGGCCCCGCCGGTGCGGCTGGCAGAGGCGCTCTTGGTACGGCTGCGGGCCGAGCTCACCAACCGCTTCCCCATGGCCCGGATGTTCGTGCGCTCCGAGCTGCGCGACACGGCGGCCACGCGCGACCCGCTGCTGCGCGCCGCGCGCCTGGCGTTCTACGAGGTGCGCGCCGGCGACTTCTACGTGGTGCCGGACCCGGGCTTCCTGTTCATCGCGGCCCGCACCGGCACGCGCCACGGGGCGCCCTATGCCTACGACAACCACGTGCCGCTGGTGTTCTACGGCCCCGGCGTGCGCGCGGCGCGGCACGCCGAGCTGGTGAGCCCGGCGGACGTGGCGCCCACGCTCGGCGCCCGCCTGGGCGTCGGCGCGCCGGCCCAGGCCGAGGGGCGGGACCTGAGGCCGTAACGTCTTGGCAAGCTCCGGCGGCCGGGGCTGGCGCGGGCGCTGCGCTGTGGCAGGCTCCGGCGCCCGGGGCTGGCGCGGGCGCCGCGCTGTGGCAAGCTCCGGCGGCCGGGGCTGGCGCGGGCGCTACGCGCCGCGCCGCCCGCCGCCGGGGCGAAACGTCCTCTCCACTCGCCGGCTCCGGCGCCCGGGGGGCGGGGCCGGTCTCGGACCTCGGAGGCCGGCGTCACGCGGCCGAGCGCAGACAGGAGGTCGGAGCCGGCCGCGTGCCCGAGTGAGGCGGAGCGCAGGAAGCGCGCAGCCGAGCGTCCGGCCGAGAGGTGCTGAGACCGGCCCTGCCCCGCGCCGGGCGCCGCCCCGAATACGAACGGGCGACCTCGCGGTCGCCCGGGCCCGGGTTGTGGCGGCTCACGGTCCGCCGGTTCAGTCGTCGTGTTCCGCGGAGGAGCCCACGCTCACCGGGGCGCCGGAGAGCGGCGTCTCGGCCTTCACCCGCTCGTACTCGGAAATCACGCGGTGCTCCAGCCGGTCGCGCATCTCGTTGTTGATGGGGTGGGCGATGTCCTGGTAGGTGCCGTCCGGCTTCTTGCGGCTCGGCATGGCGACGAACATGCCGCCGTTGCCGGCGATGATCTTGAGGCCGCGGACCACGAAACAGTCGTCGAACGTGACGCTGGCGAACGCCTTGAGCTTGTCGTCTTCCCTGAGTGCGATCCTGACTTCCGTGATATCCACGCAGCTCACCACCTTTTCGCTCACCCGGGTCCGGGTGCATCCAGGTGTCGTTGTCACCGAAGCCTCTCCGGGCTTCCTCGCGCGCACGCTCATGAGTGCCTGGTTTAGAGCAATTCCACTCCTCCGCCCACGGGGCGGACGATCCAGGCCCAGCTGCCTGCTCTTCGAACGCGGAGGTTGAGCGCTCGAGCGCTGCGGGTATCTGGGACCACACCAAAGACGGCGGAGCCGCTTCCGGTGACGCGCACTCCGCGAGCCCCGGCGCCGGCCAGCAGCCGGGCCAGAGCCCCGATCCGGGGGTGACGGCGCCGCAGCCAGGGCTCGAAGGCGTTGGTACCTTGGTACACGACATGCGCCCCGGCGCACGGTGCAAAACTATAGTGTGGAATGCTAGGAACCCGCCATGCCCTTGTCAATGGGATTTCCAACCCGGCGTAGGCCTCCCGAGTGGATACCGGGTATCCAGGATACGCGACCACCGCCCGGAAGTCCGGCAGGCGCCCCCGGCGCAGCACCCGGTCCCCCCGCCCGCCCATCCAGGCGGCCCCGCCGCCGAGGAAGAAGGGCACGTCGGCCCCCAGCCGCCGGGCCAGGGCCCGCAGCCGGGCCGGCGCGGGGCGCAGCCGCCACAGGCGCGCCCCGGCCACCAGCGCCATGGCGGCGTCGGCGCTCCCGCCGCCCAGGCCCGCCCCCACCGGGATGCGCTTCCACAGCCGCGCCCGGGCGCCGGCCCGGACCCGGAACGCGCGGCGCAGCTCCTCCAGCGCCCGCAGCACCAGGTTCTCCGGCCCCTCGCTCACGCCTTCCAGCCCGCGCGGCAGCACCCGCAGCTCCAGCTCGCCGCGGGTCGCAGAAAGCTCCAGCCGGTCGTACAGGCTCACCGCCTGGAACAGCGAGCGGATCTCGTGGAAGCCGTCCGGGCGCCGGCCCAGCACCTCCAGGTGCAGGTTGAGCTTGGCCGGGACCCGCGCCACCACCCGGCGCCCGCCGGTCACGGCCGGCCGAACCCGCGCCCGTAGATGATCAGCGCCACCACCAGCAGCCACAGGGCGCCGTTGACCAGGATGGGCCGGTCGCGCAGCAGCACCTCGGTGGGGTTCTCGCCCTTGGCGTGCGAGCGCGTGAGGTACAGGTAGCGGAAGATCCCGTACACCACGAAGGGGATGGTGAACACCAGCGCCTCGGTGTGGAACTTCTCCACCGTGGCCGGGGCGATGGTGTAGAGGGCGTACGAGAAGAGCGTCGCGGCCGCGGAGATGAGAATCACGTCTTCCAGCAGCGGGACGGAGTACTCCCGCAGCACGTGCCGGCGCGACCCCTCCTCCACCAGCGACAGCTCTTGGCGGCGCTTGATCGCGCCCAGGAACAGCGCCCCGAAGAAGGTGCACACCTCCAGCCACGGCGAGATCGCGATGTCCGGCTGCACCGGCCGCAGCACCTCCACCCCGGCGATGGCCCGGAGCACGAAGCCCGAGGCCAGGCACAGCACGTCCAGGATCAGCACCTGCTTGAGCCCTACGCTGTACAGCGTGTGCAGCCCGAGGTAGGCCCCGGCGCACAGCACGAAGGTGGGGCCCAGCGGCGCGGACAGCGCCGCGGCGCCGGCCAGCAGCAGCACGAACAGCGCCGCCGCCCCGGCCGGGCCGATGCGCCCGGAGGCGATCGGCCGGAAGCGCTTCTCGGGGTGCAGCCGGTCGCGCTCCCGGTCCAGCCAGTCGTTGAGCACGTAGACCGCGCTGCTCACCAGCGAGAAGGCCACGAAGCCCAGCGCGGCGCGCCCCCACAGCCGCGGCTGGAGCGCCTCGCGGGCGAAGATCACCCCCGCGAACAGCAGGACGTTCTTGGCCCACTGGCGCGGGCGCAGCTGCTTGAAGAGGGCGCCGACCAACTCAGCGCCTCGGGAAGAGCAGCGCCTCGGTGCGGGCGCAGATGACGTGTCCCAGCAGGATGTGCCCCTCCTGGATGCGCGCGACGTCCTCGCTGGGGACCACCAGCAGGTGGTCGCACCAGCGCCCCAGGGCGCGGCCCCGCACCCCGGTCAGGCCGACCGTGACCATGCCCAGGCGGCGGGCGGCCTTCAGGGCGGCCCGGACGTTCGGCGAGCGGCCGCTGGTGCTGATGCCCACCAGCACGTCGCCGCGGCGGCCGTAGGCCCGGACCTGGCGCTCGAACACCTGGTCGAAGGAGTAGTCGTTGGCCAGCGCGGTGAGCGCCGAGGAGTTGGTGGTCAGGGCCGCGACCCGGAGCGGCGCCCGGTCCCGGTAGAAGCGGCCGCACAGCTCGGCCGCCAGGTGCTGCGAGTCGGCCGCGCTCCCGCCGTTGCCGCAGAAGTACACCGCGCCGCCGGCCTTGAGGGTGCGCGCGAACAGCCGGGCCAGCTCCTCCACCCGCTCCGCCTCCTGCTCCGCCACCCGCGCCAGCACGTGGGCCGAGCCCAGCAGCATGGCGCGGGCCTGGAGCACGCCGCGTGTCGGGCGGGCCCTCATGCCACCACCCTCGTCTCGAGGTACTCGCGCACCGCCTCCCGCCACGGGCGGAGGCGGTACTGCAGCACGTGGTGCAGACGGTAGTTGGCCAGCGCCGAGTAGGGCGGCCGCCGCGCCGGCCGCCGGGGGGACTCGGAGG
>DATKKS010000223.1:0-10139 GCA_035542815.1 Saccharimonadales bacterium (SeqCode)
CCCGCCGGAGGCCGCCGCCGAGACCGCCCGCCGCCCGGGCGCCGGGCGGTGGGTGGCCATGGCCCTGCTGGGGATCGCGGCGCTGGCCGGCGCCGGCTACGGGCTCCGCACCATCCAGTTCTACGCGCACCACGCCGAGACCGACAACGCGCAGATCGAGGGCCACATCAGCCCGGTACTGCCGCGGGTGTCCGGGTTCGTGACCGAGGTGGCGGTGGAGGACAACCAGCCGGTGCGGCCGGGGCAGCTGCTGGTGCGCATCGACGACCGGGACCTGCGCTCGCGCCTGGCGCTGGCCGACGCGGCCGAGCTGAACGCGCGCGCCGCGCTGGAGGTGGCGCGGGCCAACGTGCAGGTGGCGCTGACCGCGCGGACCAAGGCGCTCGCCGACCTGAACCGGTACGCCCCGCTGCGCCGCAAGGGCGAGCTGTCGCAGCAGCAGTTCGACGCGGCCCAGTCGGCGGCCGACGCCGCGGTGGCCCAGCACGAGGCGGCGCTGCGGCAGGTGGCCGCGGCCGCGGCCGGGGTGGGCCAGAAGAAGGCCGACCTGGACTACGCCCGCCTGCAGCTCAGCTACGCCACCCTGACCGCGCCCGCCGCCGGGGTGGTGTCGCGCAAGAGCGTGGAGGCCGGCCAGCTGGTGCAGGCCGGCCAGCCGCTGATGGCGGTGGTGCAGGGCCCCGAGGTGTGGGTGGTGGCGAACTTCAAGGAGACCCAGCTTCGGAAGATGCAGGTGGGGCAGTCGGCCACCATCGACGTGGACACCTACCCGGGGCGGGAGTTCCATGGGCGGGTGGAGTCCATCGCCGCGGCCACCGGGGCGCGCTTCTCGCTTCTGCCGCCGGACAACGCCACCGGGAACTTCACCAAGGTCGTCCAGCGCATCCCGGTGAAGATCACGCTGACCGACCCGCCCGATCCGGCCCGCCCGCTGCGGGTGGGGATGAGCGTGCGGGTGGTGGTGCACCTGGACTGACCGGGGCGCGGGGGGGCGGGCGGACGCTCAGCCTCCCGCGCCCAGGCGCGCCCGGAGCACCTTGCGGCTGGTGCCGTCCAGCGGCTGCTCGAACACCCGCCGGCGCGGGACCGCGAACAGGCCGTCCCCCAGGGCGGCGCCCGCCGCGACCCGCACCTCCCACACGTGGGTCAGGATCCGCCGGTTGAGAATGGCGTGCCGCACCGCCGGGAGCGGCCCGGCCACGCGGGCCCCCGCGCCCAGCAGGTGCAGCAGCGCCGCCCGCGAAGCGGCCAGCGGCAGGCCCACCAGCCCGCGGAGCGGCCCCGGCCCGTCGCGCCGCTGGAGCACCAGCCCGCGCGCGCTCCAGGCCAGCGCCGCGTGCTCCGTCTCGGAGACGCCCCGCGCCCGCGGCGCGGGCGCCGGCACCCGCTGTTCCAGGCCGCGCGTGCGGGCCCCGCACCAGCGCGACACCGGGCAGGCCGGGCACCGCGGCCGCGCCGGCAGGCACACCACCGCTCCCAGCTCCATCATCGCCTGCGTGTGGATGGCCCCGGCCCGCGCCGGGAGCAGCGCCTGCGCCTGCGCCCACAGCTCGGTCGCCCGGGGCGGTTCGCCCGCCGCCCGGGCCATGAGCCGCTGCAGCACCCGGGCCACGTTGCCGTCCAGCACCGCCGCGGGCCGGTCGAACGCGATGGAGGCGATGGCCCCGGCGGTGCTGCGCCCGATCCCGGGCAGGGCCGCCAGCGCCGCGGGCTCGGCCGGGAAGCGCCCGCCGTGGTCGCGCACCAGGATGCGCGCCGCGGCGTGCAGCGCGCGGGCCCGGCGGTAGTAGCCCAGCCCGGACCAGGCGGCCAGCACCTGCGCTTCCGGGCTGCGGGCCAGCGCGGCCAGATCCGGGAAGCGCGACAGGAAGGCCGGGTAGCGCTCCAGGGCGGTGGCGACCCGCGTCTGCTGGAGCATGACCTCGGACACCCAGATGGCGTAGGGGTCGCGCGTGTCGCGCCACGGCAGGCGGCGGTGGTGACGGCGGTACCAGGCGTGCAGGGCCCGGCGCAGGCGCGCGGCGGTGGCGGGATCCTGGGCCCCGCCGGCGCTCATGGGTTCAGCGGCAGGTTGGACCGGACCATCACGTCGCTCTCCACCGGCTGGGCGCCGTAGCCGTCCATGGCCGGCAGCCAGATGTTGGAGCCGGCGGGCCCGGGCTCGAGCAGCAGCAGCATCCGCTGGCCGATCCAGTCCGCGAAGAAGCCCGGCAGGAGCACCTTGATGGCCGCGCCGTCACGGGCGCCCGAGGCGTGATCGAGGGCGATGCCGGTCTCATTGAAGGGGCTCGCCTCGCGGGCCTTGTCGGAGCGCGCGACCGAGTCGCGGTCCACGTAGTAGACGTGGTTGATGCCGACCCGGAAGCACTGGGCGTCCAGCGGCACGTTGCAGCGCGGGATCAGGTTCAGCATCACCGCGTCCGCCACCAGGGTGGCCCGCCGCTGCCGCAGCCCGAGGAGCCGCCGCATCTCCACCATGGACAGCCAGCCGGCCATGTCCTCCACCCGGATGTGGTTGCCCACGTCGACGCCGTCGTGGATCAGCGGCTTGGAGATGTTCTCCAGCCAGCGGCGCCCGCCCCAGCGCGACTCCACCACGATGGTGTCGGTCTCGACCACGAACAGGCCGCCCGGGACCAGCGCCCAGCAGCGGTCCTTGGGGTCGGCCCGCAGCAGGAAGATGCCGCGGACGCCGGTCTTGAGGCCGGTCTTCCGCTCGATCTCCCCGAAGGGATCCAGGACCGGGGCCTTCTCGCTGCCCTGGGTGAACACGTCCACCCCCCGGATGGGCAGGGGGGAGCTCACCGGCTGGCCCATGAGCTGCTTCTCCACCTGCAGGTTCATCCACGTGCCCACCGCCGGCAGGCCGACCACGTCGCGGAAGCCGAAGGTGTCGATCTGCGCCACCGAGGCCAGCACCGCCACGTCGCTGAAGCCCACCAGGCGCAGCATGCGCTGTTCCTCGGAGCCGGAGAGCTCGACCGCCCCGGCCGGGGCGGTGGAGAGCGCCAGGCCCGCCGCCGCGAGAGCACTTGACGCCAGGGCCGCCAGCAGGTGAGATGAGCGCCAGGCCCGGCCGCGGCGGGGCCGGCCGCCGGCCGCCCGCCGGGGCCCCAGCAGGGGGAGGAGCATGGATACCGCCCGCGCCCGCAGGCTGGTCGTCGGGGTCACGGACATCTTCTTCGTCAGCCGCATCGAGGCCGCCTGCGCCG
Organism: Saccharimonadales bacterium (SeqCode); assembly: GCA_035542815.1. Taxonomy (GTDB): domain Bacteria; phylum Eisenbacteria; class RBG-16-71-46; order RBG-16-71-46; family JACRLI01; genus JACRLI01. The sequence goes on from DATKKS010000223.1 coordinate 3,213, forward strand.
CGGCGCCGGCGCTGGACCCGGTGTTCGCCCAGCCCGGCGACTCCCTCAGCCGGCTGTGCGCGGTGTGGCAGCCGTGCGTGTTGATCCTGGACCTGCAGGATCCGGTGCTGGACCCGCTGGGCGAGGTCGGCCGGATCAAGTCCGGCCCGCTGCGCGAGCGCGTGGAGATCCTCGGCTTCCTGCCCCACGTGCGCATGGACCTGCGCGAGTCGGCCGAGAAGGCCGGGGTGGACCGCATCATGGTGCGCTCCGCCTTCACCCGGAAGCTCCCCCAGATCCTGGCCGGCGTCATTTCCGGAACAGCCCCTTGATCCACTGGCCGGTGGCCGCCCGGTAGAGGTTGGACAGGGCGTCGGTCAGCGGGATCTCCTTCGGGCACACCTGCACGCAGTTCTCCGCCTTGCCGCAGTCGGTGATGCCGCCCGGCCCCAGGATCTGCTCCAGGCGCTCGGCGCGGTTCATCGCGCCGGTGGGGTGGATGTTGAACAGCTCCACCTGGGCCAGCGGCGCCGGGCCGATGAACTCCGACCCGCCGTGGTACTGCGGGCAGGCCTCCATGCAGCAGCCGCAGGTCATGCACCGCGCGTAGAGGTAGGCGTACTCCTGCTCGCCCGCGCTCAGCCGCGGCCCGGGGCCCAGGTCGTAGGTGCCGTCGATCGGGATCCACGCCTTCACCCGCTTGAGCGCGGCGAACATCTTGGCGCGGTCCACCATCAGGTCGCGCACCACCGGGAACTTGGTCAGCGGGCGCAGCTCGATGGGCTGCTTCAGGTTCTCCACCAGGGCCGCGCACGCCTGGCGCGGCGTGCCGTTGATCACCATGCTGCACGCGCCGCACACCTCCTCCAGGCAACTGGCCTCCCACACCGGCGGCGTGGTGGGCCGGCCGTCGCGGGTGACCGGGTTGCGGCGGATCTCCAGCAGGCAGGAGATGACGTTCATGCCGGGCACGTAGGGCACGCGGAACTCCTCCCACCGCGGATTCGCGGCGGCGGAGTCGCGGCGCTGGATCTTCAGGTCCACAAAGGCCGTGGTCACGGCGAGGTCCCTTCCCCGTCCCGCCCCGGAAGTGGTGGTCGGCTCCCGCCCCGGCCCGGGACCTCCCGGGGGCGGGCCCGGCGGCTCACGCCGGGGCGCTAGTCGTACTTCCGCTCCACCGGCGGGACCAGGCTGAGGTCCACCGGCTCGTAGTCGAACTGCGGGCCCGCGGGGCTCCAGCGGGCCATGGTGGTCTTGGCCCACTTCGCGTCGTCCCGCTTGGGGAAGGCGGGCTTGAAGTGCGCCCCGCGGCTCTCGTCGCGGCGCAGAGCCGCCAGGGTGATCATCCGCCCCAGCTCCAGCATGTGCCACAGCTGGTTCACGAACAGCACCGACTGGTTGGCCCAGGCGGCCCCGTCCAGCACGTTGATCTTCCGGAAGCGCTCCATGAGCGCCTGGATCTGGTCGGCGGTCTCCTGCAGCTTGTCGTTGTGCCGGACGATGGTGACGTTGCGGTTCATCCACTCGCCCAGCTCGCGGTGCAGGCTGTACGGGTTCTCGGGGCCCTGCATCCGGCCGATCTCCGAGAGCCGCCCCTGCCACTTGCTCGCCGCGGCGTCCCGCGCCGAGGCCGGCAGCTCCGCGTGGCCGGCCTTCGCCCCGGCGGCGTAGGCCATCATCGCGCGGGCCCCGATGTCCCCGCCGTACACGCACGAGAGCAGCGAGTTCGCGCCCAGGCGGTTGGCGCCGTGGTACTGGTAGTCCACCTCGCCCGAGGCGAACAGCCCCGGGATGCTGCACTGGTGGTTGCGCGGGCTGTTCAGCTGGATGAAGCCGTCGGCGGTGCGCTCGTAGTCGATCCACAGGCCGCCCATGGAGTAGTGCATCGCCGGGAACACCTTCATCGGCTCGCGGGTGGGGTCCACCCCCATGAACTTCTCGTAGATCTCGAGGATGCCGCCCAGCTTGCGCTTGAGGGTGGCGGCGTCGATGTGGGTCAGGTCCAGGTACACCTGCATCCCGGCGCCCACACCCAGGCCCATGTCGAAGCACACGTGGAAGATCTCGCGGGAGGCCACGTCGCGGGGCACCAGGTTGCCGTAGCGCGGGTACTTCTCTTCCAGGAAGTACCACCGCTCGGCGTCCGGGATGTCGCGCGGCGCGCGCGCGTCGCCCTTCTGGCGCGGCACCCAGATGCGCCCGCCCTCGCCGCGGGCCGACTCGCTCATCAGCCGGAGCTTGTCCTCCCCGGGGATGGCCGTGGGGTGCACCTGGATGAACTCCCCGTTCGCGTACACCGCCCCCTCCAGGTAGGCGGAGGCGGCGGCCGAGCCGGTGTTGATGATGGAGTTGGTGGACCGCCCGAACAGGAGCCCCGGCCCGCCGGTGGCCAGCATCGTCGCGTCGGCGGTGAGCGCCTGCACCTGCATGCTGCGGTGGTCCACCACCACCGCGCCGCGGCAGGTGCCCGAGTCGTCGCGCACCATGCCCAGGTACTCGTGGTGCTCGAACTTGCGCACCAGTCCGTCGGTCTCGTGGCGGCGCACCTGCTCGTCCAGCGCGTACAGCATCTGCTGGCCGGTGGTGGCCCCGGCGAACGCGGTGCGGTTGTAGAGGGTGCCGCCGAAGCGGCGGAAGTCCAGGTTGCCCTCGGGGGTGCGGTTGAACATCACCCCCATGCGGTCCAGCAGGTAGATGATCCCCGGGGCCGCGTAGCACATTCCCTTGCACAGCGCCTGGTGGGCCAGGAAGTCCCCGCCGCGGCAGGTGTCCACGAAGTGGATCTCGGGGGAGTCGTTCTCGCCCTTGATGTTCACCGCCCCGTTGATCCCGCCCTGGGCGCACACCGAGTGGCTGCGCTTCACCGGCACGATGGACACCACGTCCACGGTGTGCCCCGCCTCGGCCAGCTTGATGGTGGTCATCAGCCCGGCCAGCCCGCCCCCGACTACCAAGAAGTGGTTGTGAGCCATTCGATCTCCCCTCGACCTGCCCCGACGTCCCGTGGCCGTCTCCGGCGGCGAAGTCGGGGCCCGGCGGAGAACCTCCGGGGCCCCGTCAGCCAGCCTCCGAAGCCGGCGGTAGCGCGCGATTTCAATGAAAGTTACCAGAGCCGCCCGGGCGCGGCAACCGGCCCGCAGCGCCGGCCGCGTGGGCGGCGGCGCGGTCAACGGCCCGGAGTGGTCTCCGCCCCGCGGCAGGGAGAACGCATATTGACAATGCTGTCGCAAGAACGTAGGATTGTGCACACTTTCCCCAAAGGCGCATGGAGAACCTACCCCGGAGGTCGCATGAAGACAGCTTTGCTATGCCTCGCGGTTCTCGCCGTGGGGCTGGGAGTGGCGAGTAGCCTCCCGGCCCGCGCGGCCACCCTCACCTACACCTCGACCGTGCCGATGCAGACCACCAACTGGTCCACCTCGCTGACGGTGCCCAAGTTCAATCCGGCCCTGGGCATGCTGATGAGCGTCAGCGTGACGGTTCGGGACAGCGCCCAGCACACCACCCAGTTCGAGAACCTGTCGCCCAGTTCCACCAGCCACCTGTGGGATTCCACGTACGTGCAGGTGGATGTGCTCTCCCCGGCGAGCGCCCCGCTGGCCTCGGCGCTGGACATCTTCTACAAGACGGGCGTCTTCGGGATCTACGACGGCGTGCTGGACTACGCCGGCACTTCCGGCGGGACGTACCCGCAGTCGGCGGTGGCCACCGGCGGCGCCGTGCTGAGCGCGCCGGGCGACCTGGCGGCGTTCACCGGCACCGGCAGCGTGAGCCTGCCGTGCTCCGCGACCGCCTGGTTCGTGGTGAGCTACAGCGGCGGCAACGCGCGCTACGTGCTCACCACCACGGCGGCCGCGACGGTGACCGTGACCTACACCTACAACGTCACTACCCCGGCGCCCGTGCCCACCTGGGGCAAGCTGCGCCGCCTCTACCACTGACCTCGCCTCCTCCTGCGCGGGCCCGGCGGCTCTGGACGCCGGGCCCGCTTGGTGTTTCGTCCCGGCCGACTCCCCCGGCGGACCCGCCCGGCCCGCCCCGGGCGGTTTTGACGGCCCCGACCGCCGGTGCTACGGTGCGCGCGTCGTGGCCCGCACCGGAGGATCCCGTGACCCGCACGCTGTGCGACATGCTCGGCCGCCGGCTGACGCTGGCCTGGCCGCCGCGCCGGGTGGTGAGCCTGGTGCCCAGTCACACCGAGACGCTGCTGCTGCTGGGGCTGGGCGAGCGCCTGGTGGGGCGCACCCGCTTCTGCGTGGAGCCGCGCGGCCAGGTGGAATCGGTGCCCGAGGTGGGCGGGGTGAAGAGTCCCCACATCCGCGCGGTGCTGGACCTCGGGCCGGATCTGGTGATCGCCAACCGCGAGGAGAACCGGAAGAGCGACGTGGAGCGCCTGGAGGCGGCCGGCGTGCCGGTGTTCCTCACCTACCCGCGCTCGGTGAGCGAGGGGATCGCCAGCATCCGCGCGCTGGGGGCGGCGGTGGATCTGGGGCCGGCGGCCGAGGCCGCGGCGCGCCGGTGCGAGGCGGTGCTGGAGGATCCCCCGCGGCCGCCGCGCGCGGATGCGCTGTGCTGCGTGTGGAAGGATCCGTGGATGGTGGTCGGGGGCGACACCTACATCCACGACGTCCTGGCCCGGGCCGGGGCGCGCAACGTGGCCGCGGGGCTGCCGGGGCGGTACCCCAAGGTGGACCTGGCGCAGGCCATGGCGCTCCGCCCCGAGGTGGTGCTGCTGCCGGACGAGCCGTACGCGTTCCGCGCCGAGGACCGCGCGGACTTTGCTCCGTTCGGCTCCGTGCCGGCGGTGCGGGACGGGCGGCTGGAGCTGGTGGACGGCAAGGCGTTGAGCTGGTACGGGCCCCGGATCGCGACGGCGCTGCCCGCGCTGCGCACGCTGTTCGAGCGGGGCTGACCGGAGAGCCCACCGGCGGGGGAGGCTGAGATGTGGCATCGGGTGGCGGACGTCACGGACCTGGCGCCGGGGGAGATGGCCACGGTGTACGCGGGCAACGTGGAGCTGGCGCTGTGCAACGTGGACGGCGAGTTCTACGCCACCGGCGGCCTGTGCCCGCACCAGGGCGGCAGCCTCGGGGACGGCTGGCTGGAGGGCCACCGCATCACCTGCCCGCTGCACGGCTGGGTGTTCGATGCCCGCACCGGGGAGGCCGCCGAGCCGCTCCAGCCGGGGCGGGTGAACACCTACCCGGTCAAGATCGAGGACGGCGGGGTGTGGGCGGACGTGCCGGAGGACCTGCAGTGAGCGCCGCGGGCGGCCGGGCGCCGAAGGCGCCGGGACCGGCGCGCCGGCCTACTGGAACTGCAGCATCCGCTCCAGCGCCAAGCGCGCGCCCTGCTTGATCTCGGCCGGCACCCGGATCACGTTCACCGGCTCGCCGGCCAGGATGCTCTCGAGGGTCCACAGCAGGTGCGGCGGGTCAATGCGGTACATGGTGCTGCACACGCACACCACCGGGTCCAGCATCTCGACGCGCTGCTCGGGGTTCTCGTGCGCCAGGCGGTGCACCAGGTTGATCTCGGTGCCGACCACGAAGTGGGTGCCGGCGGGCGCCTCGCGCACCGTGCGGATGATCTTCTCGGTGGAGCCCCACACGTCCGCCGCCTGGACCACGTCGAAGCTGCACTCGCCGTGCACCACCACGCGCACCTGGGGATCGGCCTTGCGGAACGCCTCCACCTGCTTCAGCGTGAAGCGCTGGTGCACCGAGCAGTGGCCCTTCCACAGGATGATCCGGGCCCGCGCGAACTCCTCCGCCGGCAGCCCGCCGCCTTCCTTCCAGGGGTCCCACACGCACATCGCCTCCAGCGGCACGCCCATGGCGAAGGCGGTGTTGCGGCCCAGGTGCTGGTCGGGCAGGAACAGCACCGTCTTGCCCTGGGCGAAGGCCCACTCGAGCACGCGGGGGCAGTTGGTGGAGGTGCACACCGAGCCGCCGGCCCGGCCCACCAGGTTCTTGATGGCGGCGGTGGAGTTGATGTAGGTCACCGGCAGGAAGCGGTCGCCGAAGCGCGCGGTGAGGAACTCCCAGCACGCCTCCACCTGCTCGGTGCCGGCCATGTCGGCCATGGAGCAGCCGGCGTTGAGGTCCGGCAGCACCACCCGCTGGTGGGGGGCGGCCAGGATGTCGGCGCTCTCGGCCATGAAGTGCACGCCGCAGAACACGATGTTCTCGGCGTCGGGCCGCTCGGGCACGTGGCGGGCCAGCTTCAGGGAGTCGCCCCGCGCGTCGGCGAACTGGATGATCTCGTCGCGCTGGTAGTGGTGCCCCAGCACCAGCAGTCGCCGCCCCAGCCGGGCGCGGATCTCCCGGATGCGGTCGAGCCGCGCCTGCGGCTCCATGGCCAGGATCTCTTCGGGCAGGGGGACCTGCTGCAGCACCGGCATCGGGAATCTCCGTGACCTGGACGGCCTCCAACCAATAGGATGGGGGGGCGCACCCGCGGGGTGCCCCGCACGTCGAAGTATATCATCGGGGCCCGCCCGGAGCGCCGGGACGGGCCATCGGACGGCCTTGAGATGAGTCTGTAAGTTCAAATTCAGCAAGTACTTGTGTGGGAGTGGCCATGCCGGAAGCGAGAAACGTGGTGATCCTGGGCTCGGGCTCGGCGGGGCTGACCGCGGGGATCTACGCCGCGCGCGCCAACCTGGCTCCCGTGCTGCTGGAGGGCACCCAGCCGGGCGGGCAGCTGACCATCACCAGCGACGTGGAGAACTTCCCGGGCTTCCCCGAGCCGGTGCTGGGCCCGGACCTGATGGCCGGCATGCGCCGGCAGGCCGAGCGGGTCGGGGTAGAGCTCCTGGCCGCCGAGGCCGGCCCGGTGGACCTGTCGCGGCGACCCTTCAGGGTGCAGGCCGGCGAGCGTTCCCTGCTGGCGCGCACGCTCATCGTTGCCACCGGCGCCAGCGCGCGCTGGATGGGACTGCCCTCG
>DATKKS010000224.1:0-2775 GCA_035542815.1 Saccharimonadales bacterium (SeqCode)
CTGTAACCCCTCGGGGATGGGTGGCCGTCGTGAGGGAGCAGGTACAGCTGCGTCACCGAGAGCTTCGAGGCCGTGAGTGGCGGCAGGAGGTCATGGACAGGGACCCCCGCGCGCTGGGCCGCGGCTTCGACCCACGCCAGCTGTTCCGAGCGGCCCTCGCGGACCGACATATGGCTCGGATACAGCACCATCTGAAGTGGAGTGCCCCGAGCCAGGACCGAGTCACGCAGTTGCTGCAGCGACACGAGATACCGGTCACGCAAAGACGACGCGACGCTGCCGGGCTCCCCGCCCGCCTGCGGGGCAGGCGGAGGGCTGGTTCTCGCCCTCGCCACCGCCTTGATCCCCAGGTTCCACAGCGCCGTATTCCTGAGAAACGGATACAGGACGGAGAGCGGGAAACCCGACTTGGCCCGGCGGTTCTGCGCCAGCAGCACCCAGAGCGGTCGGGTGTGAGCGAGATCCGCGACGTCGTTCTCCGTGAACTCGAGCAGCACCATGTCGGGCGTGACCGCCTCTCCACGCCTCGCGAGCTGCAGCTCCTCGGTGATCGTCGACCCGCCCAGTCCTCCGTTGATGACCCGCACCGGCCCGCACGACGCCTGCAAGGCACGCTCTAGCTGCGCGGGTAGCGTGGAGGCATCGTCGACGAAGTCCCCGAAGGTCTCGGAGTCGCCGATGAACAGCAGCCGGAACTCCCCGGCGGGCTTGACGCGAGGGAAGTCGGGGCCACGGAAGCCAAGACTGTCGATCGTCACCCAGTACGGGAGCGCAGGGATGTCCGTGACCCGTACGTGCTGGTTCGGAGCGAAGATCCCCGGAAGGCGCGCGAAGTCCGCGGCGTCCACCGTGGCTACGCCGGATGACGGTGCCAGGTGAAAGACGCGGAGCGCGACCTCCGCGATGCCCAGCGCGACGATCACCGCCACGAAGACCCCGACCAGGGGCAGGATCACCCGACGCATCTCAGCACCCCCTCCACGACTCGGCCCGTGCCGGTGCGGCGAGGCCCCCGGCGCTGCCACCAGGGGCGCGGTGGCCGCGGATCGCGCGGTTCCTCAGAAGATCGTGTAGATGAACGGCGCCAGCGCCGAGCCCTGCGCGAAGAGGAGCAGGCCACCCACCACCAGCAGCACCCCCAGGATCGGGAGCAGCCACCACTTCTTGCGCACCTTCGCATAGCCCCACAGCTGACCCATCAAGCCCGCCTGTGCCATCGCTCCGCCTCCTAGAACTGGGTGTCGAGGTCGCTGCGGCCCCCCGACGGGGCCGGGATCCAGAAGCCGCCGTCCCGCTCCCGGTGCCGCAGCGGGTTGCGCCCGAACGCGCGCATCACCCACCCGATCGGGGTCAGGACGACGTAGTACGAGGCGCCCACCACGATGGGCGAGGTCACCTTCGAGATGGCGTGCGCGAGCTTCATCCACCACCGCTGCACCGGCCCCAGCCGCCCGGGGACCACGAGCCCCGCGAGCAGCAGCAGCACGCCCACCGCGCCCAGGACCCGTGGCGGGAGGTGGTGCCCACGCCACGCCGAGAGCGCCGCCAGGACCAGGAACGCGATCCCGACGGTGAACGCGAACTTGCGGCCTTCCCGCGCCGTCAGTCGAGCTGGTACTGCCACCGCCAGTCCTCCGTTTCCTTCCACTCGTCCTGCTCGTCCTTGTGCAGCAGGTATGGGCCCAGGACGAGCGCGTCGATGTGCGTCCGCATGAAGCAGGTGTGCGCGTCCTTCGGCGTGCAGACGATCGGCTCGCCCCGCACGTTGAACGAGGTGTTCACCACCACGGGGCAGCCCGTGAGCTTCTCGAACTCGCGGATGAGGTCGTAGTAGTCGGGGCTCACGTCCCGGCTCACCGTCTGCACCCGCGCGGAGTAGTCGATGTGGGTGACGGCGGGGATGTCGGACCGCACCACGTTGAGCTGCTCGATCCCCCACAGCCCCTTCTGGTCCTCGCTCATCGGGAGCTGCCGCTCCTTCTTCACCGGCGCCACCAGGAGCATATACGGGGAATCCACGTCCATCTCGAAGTACTCGGCCACCCGCTCGCGCAGCACGCTGGGCGCGAACGGCCGGAACCCCTCCCGGAACTTGATCTTGATGTTCATCTGCGCCTGCATCCGCGGGCTGCGCGGGTCGCCGAGGATAGAGCGCGAGCCGAGGGCGCGCGGACCGAACTCCATCCGGCCGTTGAACCAGCCCACCACCTTCTCCTCCGCGAGCAGCTTCGCCGCCGTCTCCAGCAGGCAGGCGCGGTCGAGCTTGTGGTACTTGGCGCCGACGTCGTCGAGGAAGGCCTGGATGTCGGCGTCGCTGAACCGCGGGCCGAGGTACGCGCCCTTCATCGCGTCGCGGCAGCCGTCGGCGGACCGCGGGCCCTTGAAGCGCCGGTGCCAGATGAGCTGGGCCACGCCCAACGCGCCGCCCGCGTCGCCCGCGGCCGGCTGGATCCACAGGCGCTTGAACGGCCCCTCGCGCAGCAGCTTGCCGTTGCCGACGCAGTTGAGCGCCACACCGCCCGCGAGGCACAGGTTCTCGAGCCCCGTCTCCCGGTGGACCGTGCGCGCCATCCGCATCATCACTTCCTCGCACACCTCCTGCACCGACCGCGCGAGGTCCATCTCCTTCTGCGTGAGCTTCGATTCCGGCTCCCGAGGCGGCCCGCCGAACAGGGCGTCGAAACGGTGGTTGGTCATGGTCAGCCCGCCCAGGAAGTCGAAGTAGTCCTGGTTGAGCCGGAACGAGCCGTCCTCCTTCAGGTCCACGAGGTGGTC
>DATKKS010000225.1:0-34706 GCA_035542815.1 Saccharimonadales bacterium (SeqCode)
TGGCGAGGGGCTCCGCGCCGCCCCGGCGGCGGCCCGGCGGAGCTAAAGAAGTGGCCCGCGCCGGCCGATTCTAATGCTGTGCCGGCAACCGTTTACCGGCGTCATCCGAATTCCGGAGGGACAACACAGATGAGCCAGCGCGACAGCTCCACGGGGCCGCGCCAGCTGGTGGGCTTCCGGCTGGGCCAGGAGGAGTACGCCGTCGACATCCTGTGCGTGAAGGAGATCATCCGGGTCGCGCACGTCACCCCGGTTCCCAACGCCCCGCCGCACGTGCGCGGGGTGCTCAACCTGCGCGGGCAGGTGATCCCGGTGGTGTGCCTGCGCCAGCGGCTGGGCATGGAACCGGGAGAGCCCACCAGCCGCACCCGCATCTTGGTGACCGACCTCCCGCCGCACACCCTGGGCTTCGCGGTGGACTCGGTGACCGAGGTGATCCGGGTGCCCCGGGAGCAGATCGATCCGCCGCCCGAGGCCGGCCCCCGCGGGCGCGCCGAGCCGTACGTCGAGGGCGTGGCCAAGCTGGACAGCCGCCTGCTCCTGATCCTGGACCTGGCGCGGCTCCTGACGGCGGACGAGACCCAGGCTCTGGCGGCCTAGAGGGCACCTGCGGTGAGCGATTCATTCCGGCCCAACCCCGAGCTCTTCGCCGACTTCGTGGCCGAGACCGAGGAGCTGATCGAGACGCTGGTCGAGGACGTGCTGCTGCTGGAGGTGGACCCCGGCAGCGCCGACCTGCTGAAGCGGGTGTTCCGCACGCTCCACACGCTCAAGGGCAACGCCGGCTTCCTGAACTTCACCCCGATGGTGGACCTGAGCCACAGCGCCGAGGACCAGGTGGCCCAGGTGCGCGCCGGCCGGTGCTCGGTGACGACTCCGCTGACCGACGGCCTGCTGCTGGTGGCCGACATGCTTCGGAACCTCCTGGACCACCTGCGCGACCCCTCGGTGGCCTGCCCCGACGTGGGCCGCCTGATCCAGCAGCTCGCGCGCCTGGCGGAGGGGCCGGCGGGCGTGGCGGCGCCGCCGGCGGCTGTTCCGGTGCCCCCCGCGGCGCCGGGCGCGTCCGCGGACACCGGGGCTCCGGAGGTCCCGGCCGGGGAGCCGGCCCCCGGGGCCGAGCCCGCGCCGGGCGAGCCGCCCCGCGCCGAGCGCGATTCGGCAACCGTTCGGGTGGACGTGCAGCGCATCGACCAGATCATGAACCAGGTCGGGGAGCTGGTGCTGGAGCGCAACCGGCTGCAGCAGATCATCAGCGAGCTGCGGGCCGGCAAGCCGGTGGAGCGGCTGGAGGAGGCGCTGGCGGAGAACGCCGGGCGCATCCACAGCATCACCGGCGAGCTGCAGGCCGCGCTGCTCAAGGTGCGCATGGTGCCGGTGGAGCGGATCTTCCGCAAGTTCCCGCGCCTGGTCCGGGACCTGGAGGCGCGCCTCGGCAAGCAGGTGCGCCTGGTCACCACCGGCGGGGACACCGAGCTGGACAAGACCGTGGCCGAGGCCATCCTGGATCCGCTCACCCACCTGGTGCGCAACGCCCTGGACCACGGGATCGAGCCGCCCGCGGCGCGGCGCGCCCGGGGCAAGCCCGAGGAAGGCACGCTGTCCCTGGTCGCCTCGCACGAGGGCAACCACATTCTGGTCCGGGTGAGCGACGACGGGGCGGGGGTCGACTCGGCGCGGGTGGCCCGCAAGGCGGTGCAGATGGGGCTGGTGAGCCCCGAGCGGCTGGAGACCATGAGCCGGACCGAGGCGCTGGACCTGCTGTTCGCGCCGGGGCTCACCACCAGCGAGTCGGTGAGCGAGCTCTCCGGGCGCGGGGTGGGGCTGGACGTGGTGCGCAGCCGGCTGAAGGCCTACCACGGCATGATCGAGCTGACCTCCGAGCCCGGCCGGGGCACGCAGGTGACGCTCAAGCTGCCGCTGACCCTGGCGATCGTGCCCAGCCTGTTCGTGCTGGTGGGCAGCCAGCTGTACGCCGTGCCGCTGGCCTCGGTGATCGAGGTGGTGGCCGAGGAGTCGCGCCAGCGGTTCGTGTTCCAGGGCCGGCCGGTGCTGCGGTGGCGCGAGCGGGTGCTGCCGCTGCTGGACCTCCGGGACCTGTTCCACTCCGCGTCGGCGCCCGCGCCGCCGGGCCGCAAGACCGTGATCGTGGGGCTCGCCGACCGCCAGGTGGCGTTCCTGGTGGACGCGCTCGTGGGCCAGGAGGAGGTCGTGATCAAGACCCTGGGAGACTACCTGGGCCGCGTGCCCGGGATCGCCGGCGGCACCGTCATGGGTGACGGCCGGGTGGCGTTGATCGTGGACATTCCGGCCCTGGTGGGCCTGGCCCGCGGCGAGGCTCTCGCCGCTGCAGCGTGAGGCAGCCATGAACCGAGAGTCCGCCCCGCCGTCCCTGGAGGCCCGCATCGGGGAGATCCGCGACCTGCCCACCCTGCCCCACGTGGTGGTGCGCACCATGGAGCTGCTCAACGCTCCGGACACCACGCTGCGCGAGGTGGGCGAGCTGGTGGCCACCGACCAGGTGCTCTCCGCGCGCACCCTGCGCCTGGTGAACGCCCCCTACTTCGGGCTGCGGCGCAGGCTGCAGTCGGTGGTGGAGGCGTCGGTGTACCTGGGGCGCAGCGGGATGCGCAACCTGATCGTGTCCTCCTCCATCCTGCAGACCTTCTCGCGCAGCGGCGAGGGCCCGCCCCCGGTGCGCTTCTGGGAGCACGCGTTCGCCTCGGCCATCTTCGCGCGGCTGGTGGCCGGCAAGGCCTGCCGCGGCAAGCTGGAGGACGCCTACCTGGCGGGCCTGCTGCACGACCTGGGGCGGCTGGTGCTGCGGCACCACTTCGAGCCGGAGCAGACGGTGGTGGAGCGGCTGGCGGAGGCCACCCACCGCCCGCTGGAGGAAGTGGAGCGGGAGGCGTGGGGCGCCACCCACGCCGACGTGGGGTACTGGTTGGGCATGACCTGGCACCTGCCCCGGGCGGTGCTGGAGGCGGTGCGCCACCACCACCACCCGGAAGCGGCCGCGGCCGAGGCGCGGCTGCTGAGCGCGGCGGTGCACCTGGGGGACGAGATGGCCTTCGAGCAGTCCTTCGGGGACGAGGACGCCTTCGACGCGCGTCACCACGGCCTGGAGCAGGGCACCCAGCTGCTGTTCCAGGAGGACGCGCTGGTGGCCTCGCCCGACACGCTGCGCGAGATGGTGGTGGAGGAGGCCCGGGGGGTGCGGATGCTGGTCGAGATGGTGTACGAGAGCTAGGGACAGCCGGAGAGCCGGGAGCATGGATCTGAGCGAGGGTCGCGAGCTGCCGTGCCCGCCGCCGGAGGCGGCGCGGGCGGTGCGCGTGCTGGTGGTGGACGACTCGGCGTTCATCCGCACCGCGCTGACCCGGATGCTCTCGAGCGAGCGCTCGGTGGCGGTGGTGGGCACCGCCTCCAACGGGGCCGAGGCGCTGCGCATGCTGCCGCTGGCCCGGCCGGACGTGATCACCCTGGACCTCGAGATGCCGGTGATGGACGGCCTGGAGACGCTGCGGGCGGTGATGCGGGACCACCCCGTGCCGGTGCTGATGCTCAGCGCGCACACCGCGCCAGGGGCGGAGGCCACCCTCAAGGCGCTGGAACTGGGCGCCGCGGACTTCATGCTCAAGCCCGCCCGGCTCACCGACTCGGAGGCCGCCCACCTGCGCGCGGGCCTGGTCGCGCGGGTGCTGGCGCTGGCCTGCCGGCACGCCGGCCCGCGGGGGATCCCGCCGCCGCGGCTGCCGCAGCGGGCGCTGCAGGCGCTGCCCCGCGACGGTTTCCGGCTGGTGGTGATGGGCGCGTCCACCGGCGGCCCGCGGGCGCTCCAGCAGATCCTGGAATCGCTGCCGCGGGAGCTGGGCGCGGGGGTGCTGGTGGTTCAGCACATGCCGCCGCTGTTCACCAGCCAGTTCGCCGCCCGGCTGGACGCGCTGGCGCAGGTGCCGGTGCGCGAGGCCCGCGAGTCCGACACGGTCGAAGCGGGGCAGGTGCTGCTGGCCCCCGGCGACTTCCACATGGAGGTGACCGCGGTGGAGCCGGACCGCGCCCGGGTCCGGCTGAGCCGCGAGCCGGCCAGCGAGCTGCGCCCCTCGGTGGACGTGCTGTTCCGGTCGGCCGCCCGGCGCAACGGGCCGCGTACCCTGGCGGTGGTGCTGACCGGCATGGGCTCCGACGGGCGCGCCGGGATGACCGAGATCCACCGCACCGGCGGGGTGACCCTGGCGCAGGACGCGGACAGCTGCGTGGTGTACGGCATGCCGCGGGCGTGCGTGGAGGCGGGGGTGGTGGACCGGGTGGTGAGCCTGGAGGAGGTCGGGGGGGCGATCCTGGAGGTGCTGGGCGCGGCCCGCCCGGCGCGCGCGAGGAAGGCGTCGTGAAGGTCCTGGTCATCGACGACAGCAAGACCGCGCGGGCGGTGGTGGTCCACTCGCTGGCCCCGCTGGGCTGCACCGTGCTCCAGGCCGGCGACGGGGCGGAGGGGCTGGAGATCATGCGCGGGGCCAAGCCCGACCTGGTCATCTCCGACGCCCACATGCCCAACGTGGACGGCATGACCATGCTCACCCTGAAGGCGCGCGACCCGCAAGTGGCCGGGATCCCGGTCATCATGCTGACCGCGGTGGCGGACCAGGACTTCGTGCTGCAGTGCCTCAAGCGGGGCGCCAAGGCTTACGTCGTCAAGCCGTTCGAGAAGAAGACCCTGGTGATGAAGGTGTGCAAGGTGCTGCGCATCGAGCCGCCGGCGCCGGCGGAGGCCCAGGTGCGCGCCCACGGGCCGCTGGTGCTGGCGGTGGACCGCGACGAGAAGCAGCTCTCCGCGCTGATGGAGTTCCTGCTGAACGGCTGCGAGCTGCTGACCGCGCTGGACCTGCGCCCGGCGCTGCGCATCGCCCGGGAGCGCCGGCCGGACGCGGTGTGGCTGGACGTGAGCGAGCCGGCGGAGCAGGTGCGGGGGTTCGTGGAGACCCTGCGCGGAGAGGGCCTGCAGCACTGGGCTGCCCTGGTGAACCGCGGGGCGCCGGTGCCGCCGGTGGCCCTCGAGCTGCACCTGGGGGCGGTGCTTCCCAAGCCCTTCATCCGGGTGGAGGTGCGCGAGTTCGCCGCCCGCCACCTGGGGGTCTTCCAGCGCTTCCTGAGCCGCGAGGGGAACGCGGTGGTGATGAGCGTGCCGGGCGACCCGCAGGTGCGGCGCAAGGAGTGGCAGCCCGCGCTCGAGGGGCAGATTCGGAGCGGGCTGCAGCGGGCGGCCTCGGACGGCGCCGGGCGGCTGGTGGTGGACCTCACCAGCGTCGCCGCGCCGGCCGACCTGCACCTGGTGGCCGGGCTGGTGGACGTGCTCGAGATGGCCCACCAGACGAATCTGGACCTGATCCTGGCGGTGGGCGACCCGGACCTGGTGCTCTCCTTCTCCGCCTACCAGGACCTCAAGGGCACCCGCTGCGTGCGCGGCCTGCGCGAGGCGCTGGCCATCTCCGCCCCGCCGGCCGAGGCCCGCCCGGCCGCCTGAGCCGCCCGATCTTCTGAGCCCCTCCGTTTCCCAAGCCGCTCGCCACTCGCGCCGCTCGCCTCCCGCGCCGCTCGCCTCCCGCGCCGCGCCGGTCCAAATCTGTTACCCTCCGCTGGGCCCGCCGCGGAGCGCCCCGCGCCGGCGGGTCCCACCGACCATGCCCGAGACCGCCCTGGATTCCTATGCCGCCCGCCCCCGGGGGCCGGTTGCCCCGGTGCTCGCCGGGGTAACCGTGGTGAGCGCGCTCGCCAATCTGCTGGCGAGCCTGCCCCGGGTGCTGCCCTCGGCGGCCCCGCTGCGCCAGTGGCTGCCGCTGGAGGTGACCAGCGGCAGCCGCCTGCTGAGCGCCATGGCCGGACTCTTCCTGCTGGTCCTGGCCCGGGGCCTGGCCCGGCGCAAGCACGCCGCCTGGCAGTTCGCGGTGGCGCTGTTCCTGCTGTCGGCGGCCTCCCACCCGTTCAAGGGCAAGAGCGAGGAGGTGGCGCTGCTGTCGCTGCTCATGGCGGGACTGCTGCTGGCCCTGCGGCGGGAGTTCTGGGTGAAGAGCGACCCGCTCACGCTGGCCAGCGGCTGGGCGGTGATGGGGCTGTCGCTGGTGCTATCGTATGGCTACACCGTGGCCGGCTACTATCTCTTGCGCCGCCACTTCGCCGAGGTGACCGACCTGGGGGCGGCGGCCGCGGCGGCGCTGGGGCTGCTCACCAGCTTCCAGACCGGGGACGCGTTCCCGCTCAACCGCGAGGCGGCGGCGTTCGCCGGCTCGGCCTGCGCGCTGGAGGCCATGGGCCTGTTCGCCGGCCTCCTGCTGCTGCTGGCGCCGTTCATCGACCGCCGGCGGCAGGAGGCCGAGCGCTCCCAGGTGGAGCCGCTGCTGCGGCGGCTGGGGCGCTCCAGTCCGTCGTACTTTGCGCTGGAGGGCCACACGCGCTACTACTTCCTGCGCGGGGTCGCGGGGGTGGTGCCGTACACCTACCGCTCCGGGGCGGCGCTGGTCGCGGGCGAGCCGCTGTGCGCGGCGGGCGACCTGGCGGCGGCCGCGCGCGAGTTCGACGCCTACTGCCGGGAGCACGACTGGACCCCGGCCTTCTACCAGGTGGGGCCGGAGGCGCGCGCGGCCCTGGCGGGAGAGGGTTTCGCGGCGCTCCAGATCGGCGAGGAAGGCTACTTCGAGCTGCCGGGCTATTCGCTGGAGGGGGCACGCCGGGCGCGCCTGCGCCACGGGGTGCGGCGGGCGGCGCGCGAGGGAGTGGTGGTGACCGAGCACGTGCCGGGGCTGCCCGGGGCGGAGCGCCGCCAGGCGCGGATGGAGGAACTCTCGGCCCGCTGGCTGCACGAGCACGGCGGCCGGGAGATGGGCTACCTGCTGGGCGGGCTCAGCTTCCGGGCCCCGCGGGACCGCCGCTACTTCGTGGCCGAGTGGGAGGGGCGCGCGATGGGCGTGGTGACCTTCGTGCCGGTGTACGCCACGCGGGGGATGGTGCTGGACGTGCTGCGGCGGGCGTCCGAGGCGCCCCCCGGCACCATGGAGGCGGTGATCCACCACGCGCTCCAGGTGTTCGCCGCCGAGGGCGTGCCGCGGGCGAGCGTGGCGCTGGCCCCGCTGGCGCAGGCGGCGCCCGCGGGCGGCGCCGAGGGCGCGGGCGCCGAGCGCGTCCTGCGGCTGGCCTTCGAGCGGCTCAACCGCTTCTACAACTTCCGCACCCTGTTCGCCTTCAAGCGGCACCTGGGTCCGGACGCCTGGGAGCCGCGCTACCTGGCCTACCGGAGCGCGGGGGCGTTGCCGGCCATCGCGCTGGCCCTGCTCCGGGCGCACGATCCGCGTTCGCTGCTGGCGCGCTGGCGCCGGGGCGGCCCGCGCCGCGGGGTCTCCGCCGCCGGCCCGGAGCCGCCCGCGCCGGAGGCGGCCGCGTGAACGGCGCGCCGCGGGAGGCGCCGCCGCTGGCGGTGCCGCGGGGCGGCGTCCCGGACGGCAGGCCGGTGCGTGCCGGCTGGCAGCACGGCATGCTGCTCAAGCTGGCGGGCATGGTGGGGCTGGTGCTGCTCCTGGGGGTCTCGGGGGTGCACTCCTTCACCGTGACCCTGCTCCAGCGCACCATCGAGGGAAACCTGCGGGACGAGGCGGTGCTGACCGGCGAGGCCCTCGACGCCGGCTTCCAGCACCGCGGCAGCCTGGTGTCCGTGGAGCACGTCAAGGCCGAGATGGACGACCTGGTCAGCGCCACCCAGAACCTGGACCGGATCAGCGTGTTCCGGGACCGCGGCGGGCGCATGCAGTACTTCGTGTCCACCGAGGACTCCCTGCAGCCGGTGCCCAGCGCCGGCGAGCAGCGGACGCTGCGGGAGGGCCACCGGGTGATGCAGCGGCTGGAGAGCCGCGACAGCGGGCCGTACTGGCGCATCCTGGTGCCGCTGCACGTGGAGAACCGGGTGGGCGGGGCGATCGAGGTGCGCATGTCGCTGCAGGTGGCCGCGGATTCGGCCGAGGAGCTGCGCCGCCGGGCGCGCTGGGTGGTGGCGTTCTCGGTGCTGGTCAGCGTGCTGCTGCTGGCGTTCTTCCTGCACTGGTCGGTGGAGCGGCCGGTGCAGCGCCTGCTGCGCACCATGGGGCGGGTGGAGAGCGGCGACCTCGAGGCCCGCGCCAGCCGCGGCGGCGGGGCCGAGTTCGACCGCCTGAGCGCCGGCTTCAACGCCATGCTCGAGCGCGTCCGCGCCGGCTCCGAGGAGAACCGCCGGCTGCTGGACGAGATCCAGCACTTCAACCAGCAGCTGGAGCAGCGGGTGGCCGACAAGACCGCCCAGCTGGCGGAGCGCAACGCGCAGCTGCTGCAGGCCAACCGCGCCCTGGTGGACCTGGAGATGCGCCTGGCGCGCCTGTCGCGGCTGGCGGCGCTGGGCCAGTTCGCGGCCACTCTGGCCCACGAGATCGGCACGCCGCTGCATTCCATCTCCGGCCACCTGGAGCTGCTGCGGGAGAAGCAGGCGGTCCGCCCCGAGGACGAGCCCCGGCTGCAGGTCATCCAGAGCCAGCTGGACCGGGTGGCCACCATCGTGCGCGACCTGCTGCGCTCCACCCGGCCCCCGGGAGCGGAGAGCCGGCCGGTGGCGCTGGCCCCGATGCTGGACGAGCTGGCCGCGCTGTTGCAGCCGGGCCTGGAGTCCCGGCACATCCGGCTGGACATCCGGCTGCCCGAGGGGCTGCCCGAGGTGGCCGGCGACCCGCACCAGCTGCAGCAGGTGTTCCTGAACCTGTTCACCAACGCGGTGGACGCCATGCCCGAGGGCGGCGACCTCACGGTGCGCGCGGCCGGCGAGCCGGGCCCGCCCCGGACGGTGGTGTGCGAGGTGCGCGACACCGGCCAGGGCATCGCCGCCGACCTCCTGCCGCGGGTGTTCGAGCCGTTCGTCACCTCCAAGGCCCAGGGCGAGGGCACCGGCCTGGGGCTGACCGTGTCTCGGGACATCATGCAGCGCCACGGCGGCACGCTGACGGTGAGCAGCGAGCCCGGCCGGGGGAGCTGCTTCACCCTGCGCCTGCCGGCGTTCGAGGAGACCGCGCATGCCTAGCCGCGCCGCCATCCTGGTGGTGGACGACGATCCCGTGACCCTGGACCTGATGCGGGAGGTGCTGGACGCGGAAGGCTACCGGGTGCTCACCGCCCGCTCCGGGGCCGAGGCGCTGGAGCTGTGCCGCGGCTCGGCTTTCAACCTGGTGCTCAGCGACGTCCGCATGCCCGGCATGACCGGAGTGGAGCTGATGCGCGCGGTGCGGCACGAGAGCCCCGAGACGGTGTTCATCGTGATGACCGCCTTTGGAACCATGGAGACCGCCATCGAGGCCATCCGCGAGGGCGGCTACGACTATCTGAGCAAGCCGTTCAAGATGGAGGACGTGCGGCTGGCGGTGCGCCGGGCGCTGGAGCAGCAGCGGCTGCAGCGCGAGAACGCCTACCTGCGCGCCGAGCTGGCCGAGAAGTTCCGCCTGGACCAGGTGGTGGGCCGGAGCGCCCCGATGCAGGAGCTGTTCAAGTCCATCGCCCGCGCCGCCGCCAGCCGCAGCACGGTGCTGCTGCTGGGGGAGTCCGGCACCGGCAAGGAGATGGCCGCGCGGGCCATCCACTTCAACGGCCCCCGCGCCCGCGAAAAGTTCGTGACCGTGAACTGCGGGGCCATCCCCGAGCCGCTCATGGAGAGCGAGCTGTTCGGCCACGTGCGCGGGGCCTTCACCGGGGCGGTGGCCAGCCGCGCGGGGCTGTTCGAGGAGGCCGACCGGGGCACCATCTTCCTGGACGAGGTGGGGGAGCTGTCGCTCAACGTGCAGTCCAAGCTGCTCCGGGTGCTGCAGGAGCACGAGGTCAAGCGGGTGGGGAGCAACGACACGCTCATCGTGGACGCGCGCGTGATCGCCGCCTCCAACCGGGACCTGGCCACCGAGACCCGCGAGGGTCGCTTCCGGGAGGACCTGTTCTACCGCCTCTCGGTGGTGACCTTCACCCTGCCCGCGCTGCGCGAGCGCCGGGAGGACATCCCGCTCCTGTGCCAGCATTTCTTGGAGAAGTGCCGCATGGCGGGGACCGGCCAGGCGGTGGAGGGGATCTCCCGCGAGACCATGGACCTCATGATGGCCTACGACTGGCCGGGAAACGTGCGCGAGCTGGAGAACGTGATCGAGCGGGCGGTGGCGCTCACCAGCAACCGCTTCCTGGCGGTGGACGATCTGCCCCCGCACCTGCGCACCCGCGCCGCGCCCGAGGCGGGCGCCGGCCCCGAGGAACAGCTCACGCTGCGCGAGGTGGAGCGCCGGCACATTCTCCGGGTGCTCAAGGCGTGCGGCGGGAACAAGACCCAGGCGGCCCAGGTGCTGGGGATCAGCCGGCGCACGCTGATCCGGGTCGCGCAGCGCTTCGGCCTGGCGGGGGAGCTGGCCGAGGAATGAGGTGCGACACCCTGGCCCGCCTGTGACAGATCGTCGCGATCGGGCCAGCTCCTTCGGGCAACGGAAGATAAGCCGCAAGGTCCGGCCGCGCACCGGCCCGCCCGAACCCGGATGACCTGGTTGGCCGTCCTCGGGGGCTCCCGGGCGAGCCCGGTCACTCTCCATAACCACATACTCTACAGTAAGTTGATCGCCTTCCTCGAGGCCGACCGGAGGGTGGCACACGGGTTGCGTTTAGGACTGAGGGAATGCAGCTCCGGACCTGCTCCGGGCTCCGGCGCACGAGAGGTGTCGATTGCGACGTTACCTGTTCCTGGTCTTGGCGCTCCTGGTGGCCTCCGGAATTGCAGCCCTGGGGGTGCGCTACGTGGGAGCCGCCGGCCAGGCCCAGGGAACGGCGAGCCAGCCGAGCGCCGGGGCGCGGGCCAAGGCCGGCCCGAGCCGGGCGCTGGTCAAGCGGGCGCAGCAGGTGCTGATCTCCGCGGGCCGGCTGAAGTCCAAGGCCACCGGGGTGATGAACCCGGCCACGCGCAGCGCGCTGCGCGCGTACCAGAAGCAGCACGGCCTGAAAGGGACGGGCACGCTGTCCGCGGAGACCCTGGTCGCGATGGGGCTGGCCGCGGACACGACGGCCTTGAAGCGATAGACGCTCGAGCTTCACACACACAGCGCTGCAACCCCGTGGCCGGCGCGTCCGGCAGCGGGATCGAGATCACACCCCGACCCACCCCGCCGCGAGGCGGGCAACCTGAGAGGAGATCGTCCATGCTGAAGCGCATTGCCCTGGCCCTGACCGCCTGCCTGCTGGTGGCGTCCTTCGCCGGTGCGGCGTTCGCCGCCGAGCCCGCCGCGGCCGACTCGGCCAAGCCCGCCAAGGCCATGAAGATGAAGAAGCACCACATGAAGAAGAAGGGCGTCAAGAAGACCAAGAAGACCGAGGCGGCGGCCGACACCACCAAGAAGTAGCGTCCGGCCCTCGGCGGCATGTCCGCCGGAAGCCAGAAGGGAGGCGCCTAGGCGCCTCCCTTCGCGTTTCCGGCTCCCGCCCCCGCGGCGGACTCAGGCGGCGCGGGCGTGGCTCTCCGGCGCCACCCGGGACTCGGCCTCGACCGGGGCCGCCGCGCCCTGCGGCTCGAGCCGGAACTGGGCCACCAGCTCGTTGAGGGTCTCGGTCTCCGAGTTGAGCTGCTCGGCGGCGGCCGCCACCCACGCCACCCGCTGGTCGGTCTCGGCGATGGCCGCCGAGATCCGCTGCATCTTCTCGGCGATCTCCTCGGCCGCCTGGGCCTGGTCGGTGGCGGCCTTGTTGTTGCCTTCCATGCCGGTGAGCATCTGGTGGCTGACCGCCAGGATCTCGCGCAGCGAGAGGCCGGCCCGGTCGGCCAGCTCCCGGCCCTGGGTCACCTCGGCGGTGCCGTGCTCCATGGACTCCACCGCGCGGCGGGCGTCGTCCTGAATGGACTTGATGGTGCGCGCGATCTCGCGGGTGGCCATGGAGGTCCGCTCGGCCAGCTTGCGCACCTCGTCGGCGACCACCGCGAACCCGCGCCCGTGCTCGTCGGCGCGCGCCGCCTCGATGGCCGCGTTGAGGGCCAGCAGGTTGGTCTGGTCGGCGATCTCGTCGATCACCATGATCACCTCGCCGATCTCCGCCGAGCCCTGGCCCAGCTTGCGGATGATCTCCGCCCCGCCGGTCACCACCTGCTCGATGCGCTCGATGCCGCGGATGGTGTCGGTCACCGCGTCGTGACCGCGCTGCGCGGCCTCGGCCGAGGCGCGCGCCAGCTCGGCGGTGCGCATGGAGGAGTTGCGGGTCTGGGTGCTGGCCGCGCGGGCCTGCGACACCGCCACCACCACCCGCTCCACCTGCGAGGTCTGCTCCCGGGCGGCCATGGCGGCCTGCCGGGAATCCTCCTCGATCTTGCCCGAGAGCCGCGACACCCCGGTGGCGCTGTCCCGCACGCGCAGGATCATGTTGCGCAGCTGCCGGTTCATCTCCCCGAGCGCTCCGGCCAGCTCCCGCAGCTCCCGCGTCCCGCCGGTCGAGTGCACGTACAGGCGCAGGTCCCCGCGGGCGATGCCCTGGGCGGTGGTCACCACCCCGGTCACCGGCCGGCTGATGCCCCGCGACAGCACCAGCGCCAGGGCGATCGCCAGGATCAGGGTCAGGATGCCGGTCACCACGGTCATGGTCTTGAGGTCTTCCACCGAGCGCATGAAGTCCGATTCGCTGCTGGCCACCGCCATCACCAGGTCGCGCCCGGCGTAGGGCCGGAACACCGCGTAGTAGCGGTCGCGGCCCCACTCGAAGTGGGCCACCTCGCTGCGCCCCGCGTCGTTCGCGGGCAGCTCCAGGCGGCTCGGCAGCGGCCGGCCGGCGGTGCTGGAGAGCACCGTGCCGTCGCTGCGCAGCAGGATGGCGAAGCCGTTGTTGCCGACGTGGATCCGCTCCACGAACGGCTTGAGCACCGCGGTCACCGTCGCCGGGTCCACGTCCTGGCCGCTGAACACCCGGATCATCCGCTCACTCTCCTCCATCTTGGAGTCGAGCAGCACCTGGAGGTGGGCGTGCTCCACGCGGATGAGGCTCTCGCTCGCCCGGCGGTAGGCGATGATGCTGGTGACCGTGAGCGGGACGGTCGCGAGCAGCACGAAGTACAGGATCAGCCGCCCTTGCAGGTTGTTCCACAGCTTCATGCGGGTGACTCCCATGCCCGGCTACCGGTTGAGGATGCGATCGCGGATGTCCCGGAGGTCGCGGTCCACCGCCTGCGCGGCGGCCTGGGTCGCCGGCAGGTTGTGCGAGCGCGCTGCGCGGGCCAGCGTCTCGGCCGCCAGGCCGAAGTGCACCCACGACTCGCGCGCGTAGGCCATGCCGGCGGTGTCCAGCCGGTGCCGCCCGGCGGCCAGGTCCTCCAGGTGGTACTGGACTTCCTGGAAATCCCCGCGGGCGGTGGCCTGCACCGCGTCGGAACAGGCCCGCTGCAGGTCGTCCAGCTCCTCGTCCACCTCGCCCGGGAACCTGCCCTGCATCTGGGCCACCGAGCTGTGGCTCAGCTGCATGCCCTGCTCCACCTGCTCCAGGTCCCGGGCAATGAGGCCGTCCTCGAGCGTCGCCAGGGCGTAGCTGAAGTGGCTCACGTCGTCGGGGCTGAGCCGGGTGAGCAGCGCCGGGGTGGTGCGGCTGAACGTCCGCTTGATGCGCAGCAGCAAGTCGGCGGAGTCCTCCCAGCGGCGGCCATGGCAGCGCACCCGGATCTCGAGCAGCGCGGCCCGCATCTGGCGCAGGTCCTCGGACGCCCGCGAGCCGCCCTGGGTCTGGGCGTGGGCGGCCGGCCATGCCAGTAGCATGGCCAGCGCCGCGCCGCCGACCGCGCGGACGCAGGTTCGGCCCATCCGGTTGAGTCGCATGCTCGTTGGGGAACGCCTCTCCATTCGGGTTCCAGGCGCGCGGGTACCAACCAAGATGAGTTATCGGACCGCCGGGCCGGCCACCTTAGATGGAACGCCGCTCCTGGCGCGGTAGGCGCGATGGCGCAAGAGGTTAGGCATGGTGCTGGGCAGTCCGGCGCTCATTTGCGAGTCCCGGGGGAGCGCGCCTGGGGGCGCGTGTCCACGCCGGGCGCCGGTGTGAAACGCGGTCGGCGGCAGGCCCGCCCGAGCCGGCGGGGGAAGGGCTCCAAATCCAAGCCCCGCAAGGCGCCGGGCGGAGCCGGCGGGGGCACGCGGCGTGCAATGCTCCGGGCCGCCCCGCGCGGCTTCCCCCGGAGGCGAACCCATGCGAGGAACGGTGGCGGGAGCGCTGGCGCTGCTGGCGGTGCTGGGGTGCGGCGGGCTCGCGGGCGCCGCCCACGCGGCGCCGCGGGCGCGCAGCGCCGCGGACAGCCCGGCCGCCCGGCGCGCCAGCCGGGCGCAGCAGGTGGCCCGGGCGGCGGTGGAGCTGAAGAAGCTGGGCCTGTACAAGGGCGACACCAGCGGCAAGTGGAGCCCCGAGCTGCACGAGGCGGTGCGGGCGTTCCAGAGGAGCCACGGGCTGAAGGAGACGGGGCGGCTGAACCGCGACACCCGCGCGGCGCTGGGCCTGGAGCCGGGCGCCCGGAAGACCTCCCGGGCCAAGGTCACCCGGGCGTCGAGGGACACCACCGACGCCGAGGACCCCACCCGGCCGGACGACATGCCCTGAGCGTCCAACACCGAGGGGAGGCCCGCGGCGGGCCTCCCCTCGGTCGGCGCTGGCGTGGCGGGCCGGCGAAACGCCGCCGCCGCCGCCGGCTACACGGCGGAGCCCAGCGAGACCACCAGCATCTCGCACGGATCCCGGTCGGGATTGCGGTAGGACATAGCCGTGCGCGCGGACACGTGCACCGCCGTGCCCGGCTCGCACGCGATCATCTTGCCGTCCAGCATCAGCTCCAGCCGGCCTTTCAGGATGTAGAAGTAGCGGGGGTAGCTGGCGACCGAGGGCGTGGCCGCCTCGCGCGCGGCCGCCGACCTCACCACGTGCACCGCCGCCTGAAGTTCGCCTCCCGGCACCCGCGAGGTGGCCAGCTCGACCTGTAGCCGGGGGGATTCCAGCTCCAGCTTCCGGCGATCCCCCCGGCGGACCAGGGAGGCGTCCGGGAGCGGGCTGGACTCCAGGAAGGACTTGATGTCCCGGCCGATGGCGCCGGTGATCCGGCGCAGCGCGCCGATGGTCGGGCAGGCGTGGCCGCGCTCCACCTGCGACAGGTGGGTGACCGAGTAGCCGCTCAGGCGCGACAGCTGCTGCAGCGTGAGCTGCGCGCTGCGGCGCGCCTCGCGCAGGCGCTGCCCCAGTTCCACCTGGGAGAACTCCGAGGTTGCCTGCATCTCATCTTCCTGGGGGGTTGGTGTCGGGGAGGGCGATTCCGGGCGCGGATCGGGATCCAACGCCGATTTCCTGGAGGGGGAGTCCAGTTTCTTCATTGGTTCGACCAGCTTTCTCGCTGGGGGCGTTCGCCTTGCGAGCCACGCGGCTCCGGCACAAGAGAATCGTCGGGGGCGGCCCGTCTTCGAGCCCCGCGGACGCTCCTCGGGTCCGGCGCGCGACGCACTCTCCCCGGGGCGCCAGAACTCCAGGCCCGTCGGCGGCATCCGAGCGGTGGCGAGCACTCCCGCGCGCCCGGGTGCGGGCGCCGGTGGGGGCAGGCCACGGCGCGGATCGGACCGCCGGCTCCGGCCCAGGGCCCGGCGGGGCACGCACTGCCTTTCAGGGAACCAAAGTAGGGGCGATCTGTGTCCTCACGACCCATGGTACATTACCGGGCGCGGTAAGGCAACCCGATGCGCCGGAGCGCCGCGGTGGCGGTCGGCCCGGCAGCCCAAGGGGCGGAAAGGCGGCTCATGAACTCGCACGAACGGGTGCTGGCGGCCTGCGAAGGGGCCCCGGTGGACTACGTGCCGGCTTCCTTCTGGGGGCACGACTACCGGGCGGAGCAGACCCCCGAGGGGCTGGCGGACGCCACGGTGCGTTTCCAGCGGACCTACGGCTGGGACCTGGTGAAGATCAACCCGCGCGCCCAATACCACGTCGAGGACTGGGGGGTGCGCTACCGGTACCCGGAGCCGGAGGGGTCGAAGTGCGAGCGCACCGACTACCCCATCCACGGCCCGGATGACTATGCCCGCATCCGGCGCCTCGATCCTCGCAAGGCCCCGGTGCTGGCCGGCCACCTGCAGGTGGTGGAGCGTGTGGCGCGCGAACTCCCCGAGGTGCCGGTGGTCATGACCGTGTTCAACCCCCTGTCGGTGCTCAAGTACGCGGCCGACTCGGAGCAGGCGGTGGTGGGGCACCTCCGCTCCCATCCGGCCCAGGTCCGGGCGGCGCTGGACGCGGTGCGCGACACCTTCCGGGACTTCGCCGCGGAGGCGGTGCGGCGCGGGGCGGCCGGCATCTTCTACGCCACCACCGCGTTCGCCACCCACGACCGGTGGACCCCGGAAGAGTACATGCAGTGGAGCCGGGAGGACGACCTGGCGGTGCTGGGGGCGGTGGCCGGCGCGCCGTTCAACGTGCTGCACGTGTGCCGCGCGCGGAACTTCGTGGAGCGCTTCCGCGACTACCCGGTGGCGGCCTGGAGCTGGGCGACCACCGAGCCGGGCAACCCGCCGCTGGGCTTCACCCCCTGGCTGGGCGGAGCGGCGGTGGGCGGCATCAGCCAGGAGACCGCCCTGCAGCAGGCTGGCCCGGAGGCCGCCCTGGCGGAGTACGCCGCGGCCCTGCAGGCCACCCGCGGCCGGCGCTTCCTCCTGGGCCCCGGCTGCTCCATCCCGCCGGAGACGCCGGCGGGCAACCTGCGAGCGCTGCGCGAAGTGTCCCGCCAGCGCCCGCCGGTGTAGGCCGGGCGAGGGCGCCATCCTTGTGCCCTTCGCTGCATCAAAGCTATCCTGTGCCCATGAAACGCCGTCCTCCTGCCCCCGACGGGCTGGCCTTCGACGCCGCCCGCTGGGCCCCCATCGCGGCGCTCCTCAAGGAGGCCCGCCAGGCGGTGGTGGCCACCCACATCCATCCCGACGGCGACGCCATCGGAAGCCAGGTGGCGATGGTGCGGCTGCTGCGCCGGCTGGGGGCCACCGCCTGCGGCGTGCTGCCCGACGAAGTGCCCTACAACCTGCGCTTCCTGGACCCCGCCGGGGTGATCCGCTGCACCACCGAGGGCCGCGCCGAGTCGGCCCTGCGGGGCGCCGACCTGGTGGTGGTGCTGGATGTCAGCAAGGCCGACCGCCTGGGCCGGCTGTGCGACCCGGTGCTGGCCTCCACCGCCCGCCGGGTGTGCATCGACCACCACGCCGACGGCGACTTCCCGGCCCACGCCGCGGTGCTGGACACCGCCGCCAGCTCCACCGGCGAGCTGATCTGCGAGCTGGCCCACGTGGTCTTGGGCCCGGAGCCGCTGCCGCGCGAGCTGGCGCTGCCCCTGTACGTGGCCGTCCTGACCGATACCGGCGGCTTCCGGTTCTCGAACACCGGCCCGCGCACCCACCGCCTGGCGGCGGAGCTGCTGGCCACCGGCATCGAGCCGCCGCAGGTGCACCACGAGGTGTACGAGAAGAACAAGCCGGAGGTGTTGCGCCTGCTGGGGATGGCCCTGGCCGGCCTGCAGACCGACGTGGACGGCCGGCTGGCCTGGGTGAACGTCACCCAGGAGCAGCTGCGCGCGGCCAGCGCCCGGCCCGAGGACGTGGACGGGTTCGTGGATCTGCCGCGGACCCTGGACGGGGTCCAGATCGTGATCCTGTTCATGGAGCTGGCCTCCGGCCGGCTCAAAGTCAGTCTCCGCTCCCGCGACGGGGTGAACGTGCAGCGCCTGGCCTCCGGCTTCGGCGGCGGCGGGCACATCCATGCCGCCGGGATCCTGATGGACGGCCCGTGGGACCGGGCCCGCGAATCGGTGCTGGAGGCCGCCCGGCAGCTGCTCCGCGCGGCCGCGCCCGAGCCGGGCGCCTAGCTTGGCCCGTCGCCCCCCACCGGCCGACCGCTCCGCCCGACCGGCCCGGTCCGGCGCGGCCCCGCGGCCCGCGGGCCCCCGTTCTCACGCCCGCCCTCGCCCTCGCCCGCGCGCGCACACCCAGACCCGCGCCCGCGCCGCGCCCGGCCGGCCGCCGGGCGCCCTCGGGCCGCCGCTCCTTCCGCCGGGCGTGGTGGAGCCCGGGCGGCCCCGGCTGCGCATCGGCACCGGCGGGGTGCCGGCCTCGGCCCGGGCCCGCTCGACCGAGGCCGGCGTGCGCCGGGTGCGCGAGCTGGGCCTGGACCTGCTGGAGATCGAGTGGGTCAACGGGGTGCGCATCGGGGAGGAGTCGGCGCGCGCGGTCCAGGCCGCGGCCGAGGCCTCCGACGTGGCGCTCACCGCGCACGGCCCGTACTACGTGAACCTCAACTCGCGCGACCCCCGGGTGCGCGCGGCCAGCCTGGAGCGGCTGTTCCAGACCGCCCGGGCGGGGGCCTGGTGCGGGGCGCGGAGCTTCACCTTCCACGCGGCCTTCACCCACGGCGATCCGCCGGAGGCGGTGCACCGCGCGGTGCGGGCGGCCCTGGAGGAGCTGGTGGGCCGCGTCCGCGACGCCGGGCTGGACATCCAGGTGCGGCCCGAGCTCACCGGCAAGCCCAGCCAGTACGGCTCGCTGGAGGACCTTCTGCGCTTGAGCCAGGAGGTGCCCGGCGTCTATCCTTGCGTGGACTTTTCCCACTACCATGCGCGCCACGGCGGGGGGCAGAACGGCTACGCATCGTTCTCCCGGACGCTCGAGGCGGTGCGCCGGGCGCTGGGCCCGGGCGCCCTGGACGAACTCCACATGCACGTCTCGGGCATCGAGTACGGCCCGGGCGGCGAGCGCCGGCACGTGCCGCTGCCGGAGGCCGACCTGCGCTACCGGGAGCTGCTGCAGGCCCTGTGGGACCACCGCGTGGGCGGCTGGCTGGTGAGCGAGAGCCCGGTGCTGGAGCAGGACGCGCTGCGGCTGCGCCGGGCCTACCGGCAGGCCGCGCGGGGGACGCTGGCCGCGCGCGCCGCGGCCGAGGCCGGGGCCACGGAGGAGACCGTTTGAAGCCGGCGGACATCGTGGTCATCGGCGGGGGAGTGGTCGGGCTCTCGGTGGCCTTCCACCTGGCCAGGAGCCGCGCCGGCTCGGTGCTGGTGCTGGAGCGCGACAAGTTCCTGGGCACCGGCTCCACCGGGAAGTGCGCCGGCGGCATCCGGCAGCAGTTCGCCAGCGCCCCCAACGTGATCCTGTCGCGCGAGAGCGTGAAGTTCCTGGAGCGGTTCGAGGAGGAGACCGGGGTGACCTGCGACTTCTTCCAGAACGGCTACCTCTTCCTGCTCTCCGGCGAGGAGCAGCTGGCGCACTTCCGCGGCAACGTGGAACTGCAGCGGTCCCTGGGGGTGGACTCCCGCCTGATCACCCCGCAGGAGGTCCTCGAGATCGTGCCCCAGGTCAGCCTCGAGGGCGTGGTGGGGGCCACGTTCTGTCCCACCGACGGGCTGGCCAGCCCGCACGAGATGACCCAGGGCTTCGCCAAGGCGGCCCGCGACCACGGGGCGCAGATCCTGGCCGAGGTGGAGGCCACCGGTCTGGAGGTGCGGGCCGGCCGGGTGTGCGGCGTGCGCACCGCGCAGGGCGACATCCCCACCCGCGCGGTCGTGAACGCCGCCGGGCCCTACGCCCGGCAGGTGGCCGCCTGGGCCGGGGTGGATCTGCCGGTGCAGCCGGTGCGCCGGCACGTCTTCACCACCCGCCCGCTGGACTTCCTCACGGTGCGCTTCCCGATGGTGGTGGACATGCTCTCGGGGGTGTACATGCACCAGGAGAGCGGCGGCATGCTCATGGGGCTGGCCGACAAGCGCGAGCCCTACGGGTTCAACGAGGACGTGGACTGGAACTTCATGCCGGTGGTGGTGGAGGCCGCGATGCAGCGCATCCCGGCCCTGGAGGAGGCCGAGATCCTGACCGGCTGGGCCGGGCTGTACGAGGACACCCCCGACCACAACGCGGTGCTGGGCCCGGTGGCCGGGGTGGAAGGGCTGTTCCTGGCCAACGGCTTCAGCGGCCACGGGCTGATGCACGCGCCCGCGGCCGGCCGGGTGGTGGCGGACGCCGTCCTGGGCCGGCCCCTGCCCCCGGAACTCGCGGCGCTGGGCTTCGAGCGCTTCGCGCGCGGCGGCCTCGAGCCCGAGGCGGAGGTGATATGAAGCCGCCGGGCCGCGTGCACGCGCTGGTCGTGGGGCCGTTCGAGTCCAACACCTATGTCGTCTCGGACGGCGGCCAGGCGCTGGTGGTGGACCCGGGGGCGGAGGCCGGGCGGACCCGGGCCTGGGTGGACGCCCACCGCCTGAAGGTGCAGGCCATTGTGCTGACCCACGGGCATCTCGACCACGTGGGGGCGGTGGCCGAGCTGGAACGCGCCTGGGACGTGGACAGCTACCTCCACCCCGCCGACCGGTTCCTGCTGGACCTCCTGCCCGAGACCTGCGCGCGCTACGGCATCGAGCCGCCCTACGAGCGGCCCGCGCGGGTGCGCGAGCTGCGCTCCGGGGCCGTCTTCCGGGCCGGCGCGGCGGGGCTCACGGTGGCCGAGACCCCCGGGCACTCGCCCGGCGGGGTGGTGCTGGTGGGGCCGGGCTTCGCGCTCACCGGGGACCTCATCTTCGCCGGTTCCGTGGGGCGCACCGACCTGCCGGGCAGCGACCCCCGCCAGCTGCTGGACTCCATCGAGCGGGCGGTGCTGGTCCTGCCCGGGACCACCGTGCTGTACCCGGGCCACGGCCCGGCGACCACGGTGGACTCGGAGCGGCGCGGGAACCCGTTCCTGGCGCCCGGAGCGAGACCATGACCCTCGGGCGCTGCGGGGCGGGCGCCTGCGCGGCCCGCCCGGGGACGGCCCGCGGAGGCCGCCGATGAGCGAGCCGCACGAACACCCCCTGCCGGGCCTCGCGAAGGCCCCGCGCATCCATCCCACCGCCTTCGTCGCCCCCGGCGCGGTGGTGATCGGCGACGTCGAGATCGGCGAGCTGGCCAGCATCTGGTACGGGGCGGTGCTGCGCGGCGACGCCGACTTCATCCGCATCGGCGCGCGGACCAACATCCAGGACGGCACCGTGGTGCACGTGGACGAGGGGGTGCCGACGGTGGTGGAGGAGGAGGTCACCGTGGGCCACGCGGTGGTGCTGCACGGCTGCACCGTGCGCCGGCGCTGCCTGATCGGGATCGGCGCCACCGTGCTCAACCACTCGGACATCGGCGAGGGTTCGCTGGTCGCGGCCGGCACGCTGGTCCCGGAGAAGCTGGTGGTGCCGGCGGGCTCGCTGGTGGTGGGGGTGCCGGGCAAGGTCCGGGAGCTGCCCGAGCGGCTGCGGCAGTACATGGACGGCAACTGGCGGCACTACGTGAGCTTCGGGCAGCAGTACCGGGCCCGCGGGCTGGACGGGCGCTAATCCCAAGGCCCCGAGAGGGCATGGAGGAGAGCATGGGCGTCATGCCCGACTGGTGGATCCGCAAGATGAGCCTGGAGCACCGCATGATCGACCCGTTCGTGGACCGGCAGGTCCGCGACGGGACCATCAGCTACGGGCTCTCCAGCTACGGCTACGACATCCGGATCGCCGACGAGTTCCAGATCTTCACCAACGTGAACGCCTCGGTGGTGGACCCCAAGCGCTTCGACGCCTCGTTCCTGTACAAGGTGCGGGGGGACTATTGCATCATCCCGCCCAACTCCTTCGCCCTGGGGCGGACGGTGGAGTACTTCCGGATCCCGCGCGGGGTGTTGACCTGCTGCCTGGGCAAGTCCACCTACGCGCGCTGCGGCATCATCACCAACGTGACCCCGTTCGAGCCCGAGTGGGAGGGCTACGCCACGCTGGAGATCAGCAACACCACCACCCTGCCGGCCAAGATCTACGCCCACGAGGGGATCGCGCAGGTGGTGTTCTTCTCCGCCGACGGCGAGTGCGAAGTGTCGTACGCCGACAAGAAAGGCAAGTACCAGGGCCAGACCGAGATCACCCTGCCGCGCCTGTAGCGGCGCACGGCAGTGCGCCCTCCGCAGGGCCAGCCGGTCCGGCCAGCACCGCAAGGGAGGTTGAGTCCCATGTTGAAGGTCCGCTTCCTCGGACACTCGTGCTTCACGCTCTCGGACGGGACCCACACGGTGGTGATTGACCCGTTCATCAGCGGCAACCCGGTCTGCCCGGTCAAGGCCGCCGACCTCAAGGTGGACGGCGTGCTGGTGTCGCACGGGCACAGCGATCACCTGGGCGATGCCATCCCGATCGCCAAGCGCTGCGGCGCCACCATCGTGGCCAACCACGAGATCGCCAGCTTCTGCGCCGGCCAGGGCGCCCCCGCGCACGGCATGCACATCGGCGGGGCGCGCCAGTTCCCGTTCGCCTGGGTGAAGCTCACGCCGGCCTGGCACGGCTCGGGCATCGACTACCAGGGGCAGATGGTCTACGGCGGCATGCCGTCGGGGTTCGTGGTGCGCATGGGCGGCCGGACGGTGTACCACCCGGGCGACACCGGGCTGTTCGGGGACATGGAGCTGATCGGCCGGCTGCACCCGCTCGACCTGGCGCTGCTGCCCATCGGCGACAACTACACCATGGGCCCGGACGACGCGGTGGAGGCGGTGCGGATGCTCAAGCCCAAGCGGGTGGTGCCGATGCACTACAGCACCTTCGATCTCATCAAGCAGGACGGCGCGGCCTTCGCCAAGCGCCTGGAGGGCCTGGCGCCGTGCACGGTGCTCAAGCCGGGGGAGACGCTGGAGCTGTAGGCGCGGCCGCGCCGGCCGCGCCCGCGGGGCCCGCGGCATCGCGCGGGGTCGCAATTGACAGGCCCGCGGCGGGCCCATAAGCTGAACTCGAAACGGGGATCCCCCGCTGCGATCGCGCTTTCAAGGAGGCCTGCCGGTTGATCCAGGAACTGATTAAGGGCTTGGGCGTCACGCTCCGCGAGATGTTCCACAAGCCCATCACCCTGAAGTACCCCGATGAGAAGATGCCGATGTTCCCCCGGTTCCGGGGGCGGCACCGGCTGCAGCTGTACGCCGACGGGCTGGAGCGCTGCGTGGCGTGCAAGCTGTGCTCCGCGGCCTGCCCGGCCGACGCCATCTACATCGAGGCCGCCGAGAACCGCCCCGGGCACCGCGTCTCGCCCGGCGAGCGCTACGCCAAGGTGTACGAGATCAACATGCTCCGGTGCATCTTCTGCGGCTACTGCGAGGAGGCCTGCCCGGAGGACGCCATCGTGCTGGGCAAGGAGTACGAGTTCGCCGAGTACTCGCGCGCCGAGATGATCTACACCAAGGAGATGCTGCTGGACCCGCCCGAGAGAGGCTTCTCGGAGCCGTACGTCCGCACCGGCAGCACTCCGCCCCCCAGCGCCTGAGCCGGGCGGCGCCCGGGGCGCCGTTCCGACTCGCTGACACCGCGCGGCCCGCCCCTGGGGCGCCGCGCGCCGCATCCCGGGGCCCGGCAGGATCGGGCCCTTCTGCCTGCTGCGGGAGTCCCATGCCGTTCGTCTCGCTCGCCGTGTTCGGGCTGTTCCTGGTCTGCCAGGCCGGGCTCATGGCGGTCGGGGGACACCGCCTGGCGCTGCTGTGGCGGTGCCGGCGCGGGGCCGGCCCGCGGGGCCGGCGCCCGGGACGTCCGGCCGCGCCCGGCCTGCTTCCGGCCCAGCCAAGCGGCGCGGGCTTCGGCCCGCCCGAGCCGCCGGCGGTCACGGTGCAGCTCCCGCTCCACAACGAGCGCTACGTGGTGCGCCGGCTGATCCAGGCGGTGGCGGCGCTGGACTACCCCCGCGAGCGGCTCGAGATCCAGGTCCTGGACGACTCCACCGACGACACCACCGCCGCGGCGGAGGCGTGCGCAGCGCAGCTGCGGGCGCGCGGGCACCGGGTGGAGGTGCTGCACCGCGCCGGGCGCGCCGGCTTCAAGGCCGGGGCGCTGGCCGCGGGGCTGGCCCGGGCGCGCGGGGAGCTGCTGGCGGTGTTCGACGCCGACTTCGTGCCCCCGGCGGACTTCCTGCGGCGGGTGCTGCCGCACTTCTCCGACCCGCGGGTGGGCATGGTGCAGGCCCGCTGGGGCCACCTCAACGAGCCCTACTCGCTCCTGACCCGGGTGCAGGCGGCCTTCCTGGACAGCCACTTCCTGGTGGAGCACCGGGCGCGCAGCCGCGCCGGCCTGTTCTTCAACTTCAACGGCACCGCCGGGGTGTGGCGGCGCGCGGCGGTGGTGGACGCCGGCGGGTGGCGGCCCGACACGCTCACCGAGGACCTGGATCTCTCGTACCGGGCCCAGCTGCGCGGCTGGCGCTTCGTGTACCTGGAGGACCTGGTGGTCCCGGCCGAGCTGCCGGTGGAGATGAACGCCTTCAAGAGCCAGCAGTACCGGTGGGCCCGGGGGTCGCTCCAGACCGCGCGCCGGCTGCTCCCAGCGGTGCTCCGGGCGCGCCTGCCGCTGCGCGTGCGGCTGGAGGCCTGCTTCCACCTGGCCGGGAACCTGGCCTACCCCTTGGCGCTGCTGCCGGCGGTGCTGATGCTGCCGCTGATGCGGCTCCCGGGGCGCCACCTGGGCCCGCCGGCCGCCCCGGCGGCGGCGGTGTTCGCGCTGACCACCGCCGCCTTCGTGGCCTTCTTCGCGGCCGCCCTGGGGGCGCGCGGGGCGCGCGGCTGGCGGCGCTGGGCGGGCCTGCCGGCGATGCTGATCGCGGGCATCGGACTCTCGCTCAACAACACCCGCGCGGCGCTCGCGGGGCTGGCCGGCCCGGCGGGGCCGCGGGTGGAGTTCCGGCGCACCCCCAAGTTCCGGGTGGAGGGCCGCGAGGGCGGCCAACTCGGCCGCCGTTACCGCGCGGCGGCCGACCCGTGGGCGCTCCTGGAACTGGCCCTGGCCGGGTACTTCGCGGCCTCGGCGGGCGAGGCCGTCCGGCTGGGCCGGTACGAGGCGGTCCCGTTCCTGCTGCTGTTCACCCTGGGCTTCGGCTACGTGGGGGGAGGGTCACTGCTGGAGCAGCTCCGGCTTCCCGGCCGCCCGGGCGAGGTCGGCCGCCGGCTCCCCAGCCCCGCCCCCCAGGCTTGACTCACCTGCCCTGAACTCGTACCCTTACGTACGAGTCACTAATTCGCAACCATCTGGCATTCAACGTCCTGGCCGCTGAACCCTTCGCCGCAAGAGAGATCCAGGTTGCTGGAGTCCTTCATCATCACCCTGAGAGAAGGCCTTGAGGCGGCCCTCGCCGTGGGGATCGCCCTGGCCTACCTGGCCCGCACCGGCCGGGCGGGGCTGCGCCGGTACGTCTTCGCCGGCCTGGTGGCCGGGGTGCTGGCCAGCGCGGCGGGGGCGGTCCTGTTCCGTCGCCTGCCGCTGAACGAGGACGCCTTCGGCGGCTGGGTGATGCTGGCCGCGGCGGCGCTGGTGGGCTCGACCACCGTCTACATGGCCCGCAGCGCCCGGGGCCTGCGGGCGGGGATCGAGCGCCGGGTGGAGTCGGCCGCGGGCAGCCCCGGCAGCGCCCCGGGGCGCGCCCCGGCCGCGGTGGCGCTGTTCCTGGTCTCCTTCCTCCTGGTGCTGCGGGAGGGCGTGGAGACGGTCCTGTTCCTGTCGGCGGTCTCGCTCAACACCAGCGCGCTGGCCAACTTCCTGGCCGGGCTCGCGGGCCTGGGGGCCGCGACGCTGCTGGGCTACCTGTTCACCACCACCGGGCTGCGGGCGCACTTGCGGCGCTTCTTCGCGGTCACCACGGGCCTCCTGGGGCTGATGGTGCTCCAGCTCACGGTGGCCGGGCTGCACGAGCTGTCGGAGGCCCGGGTGCTCCCCAGCAGCGCCGCGGAAATGCGCCTGGTGGGCCCGGTGGTCCACAACGACGCGCTGTTCTTCGTGGCCATGATCGCCCTGGCCGCCGCGCTGCTGCTGTGGCCGGCGCGCGGCCGGCAGCCGGCGGCCGACCTCAGCGAGCCGGAGGAGCGCAAGGCGCGCCGCGACCGGCGCCGCGCGGCCGCGTTGCGGCGCACCGCCGCGGGGCTGTCGGTGGGCCTGCTGGCGGCGGTGGGCAGCGGCTACGTCGCCGGCCGGGTGGAGGACACTCCGCCCACGGCCGCCCCGGCCCGGCTCGCGGGCTCCGAGGTGGTGGTGCCGCTGTCGGAGCTGGCGGACGGCCGGGTGCACTGGTACGTGCGCCCGGTGGATGGGGTGAGCGTGCGCTTCCTGCTGGCCCTCGACGGCGGCCAGGTGCGCGCCGGCCTGGACGCCTGCGAGATCTGCGGCGCCGCCGGCTACCGCGCCCAGGACCGCCGGGTGATCTGCCGCAACTGCGGCTCCGCGGTCTTGGTCGGCAGCATCGGGACGCCCGGCGGCTGCAACCCGGTGCCGCTCGCGGCGCGCCGCGCGGGCGACCAGGTGCGCGTGTCGCTCGCCGCGCTGGCGGGGGCCCGGGCGGTGTTCGCCTCGCCCCGCGACGTCGTGGCCACCGATCCGGTGTGCGGCATGCACCTCACCGCGGCCGACGTCGGCGCCACCGTGAAGATCGGGGGCCGCACCTTCCAGGTGTGCCGGATGCCGGAGTGCCGCCGGCGCCTGCTGGCCCATCCCGAGCGCTACGGGGCCCGCTGAGGTGTTCCGCCGGCTCCTCGCCGCCTCGCTGCTGCTCCAGCCGCTGCACTCGGTCCTGGTGGCCGGGATGGCCGCGCTGGCCGCTCTCACGCTCACCGCGCTGCTGTCCGTGACGCTGCCCATCGAGGACGAGCTGCAGCGTGCGCTGCGCGGCTTCGGGGCGAGCCTCTCGATCGAGCCGGCGGTGGACGGGGCGGGCCAGCCCCGGCTGCTCCTGGCCGACCTGGCGCGGGTGCAGGGCATCCTGTGGCGGGACCGGCTCGAAGGCGTCGCCCCCCTCACCACCTGCACCGCGCTGCTGGCGGGCGGGCGGGAGGTGCCGGTGTCCGGCGCCCACTGGCGCGCGCCCGCGAGCCCCTCCGGCGCGGGCGCCCCGCCCGAAGGGTTGCCGGCGGTGTGGCCGGACGCGCGGCTGACCGGCCGCTGGCCCGCTCCGGGGGAGGCCGGCGCGGTGGCCGGCGCGGATCTGGCGCGCGAGCTGGGACTGCGGCGGGGCGGGCGGCTGGCGGTGCTCCTGGGACCGGATCGGCGCCCCATGGCCTTCACCCTCACCGGGGTGCTGGACCGCAGCGGGCCGGCGGGCGCCGGGCTGTGGCTGAACCTGGAGGAGCTCAACGCGGCGCTGGGGCGCCCAGGGACCGCCGACCGGGTGCTGGTCGCGGCGCTGACCTCGCCCGAGGTCCGCGGGGCGGACTTCGATCCCCGCCGCCTCTCCGCCGGGGAGTTCGACCGCTGGTACTGCCGCCCCACGGTGAGTTCGGTGAGCTACCAGCTGGAGCGCGCCTGGCCGGGCGCGCGGGTGCGGGTGGCGCGCCGGGTGGCGGAGGCTGGCGGAGAGCTCGTGCGCCGCGCCCGCTCGGTGCTGTGGACGCTGGCGGCGCTGGCGCTGGCGGTCCTGGGGCTGGCCATGGGCGTGGTGCGCCGGGCCAGCCTGGCCCGCCGGCGCAGCGACGTGGGGCTGCTGCGCGCGCTGGGGGCGGGCGACGGCGCCATCGCGCGGCTGTTCCTGGCGGAGGCCGCGGCCCTGGGCGCGGCCGGCTTCGCGGTGGGCGCGCCGGTGGGGTTCCTGTGGGCCCGTCACGTGGCGGGGGTGGTGTTCGGCGTGGGCATCGGCTGGAGCTGGGTGGTGGTGCCGGTGGGCCTGGGGGTCACGGCGGGGCTGGCGTGCGCCGGATCGTGGGCCGCGCTCCGCGGAGCGCTCCGGGCGGCCCCGGCGGAGGTGCTCGGTTGGTGACCGCACCGACCGCCGGCCTGCAGCTGGCGCTCCGCCGGCTGCGGCACGACCGTGCGCGCCTGGCGCTGGCGGTGCTGGCCCTGGCGCTGGCCGCGGGCACGCTGTCGGCGCGCGCGCACGTCGAGCGCGCCTGGATCGAGCCGGTGGAGCGGGCCCTCGAGCGCCAGGGGCCGAACCTGCAGGTGGTCGCGCCGGCCCGCCCGTGGCTGGAACGGGCCGCGGCGGAGCGTGCGGTCCGCGCGGCGTGCGTGGACGGCGGGGCGCGGATCTCGCCCGAGCTGCTGGCGCCGGCCTCGCTGCTGGACCGCACGGTCGCGGTGCGGGGGGTGGAGGCCGCCCGCCTGGCCGCCTGCGAGCCGTACCTGGCCGCCGGCAACGAGCCGCTGGGGCGGCGAGCGCTGGTGGGGGCGCGCCTGGCGGAGCGGCTGGGGCTGCGGCCCGGCCGGCCGCTCGCGCTGGAGTTCGAGGACGGCGCGCGCCTCGAGCTGCGCGTGGCGCGGGTGCTGCGCACCGGCGGGCCGGAGGAGGACCAGGTGCTGGCGGACCTCGCGGGCGTCCAGCGCGCCCTGGGCGCGCCGGGCCGGGTGTCGCGGCTGCTGGTGGTGAGCCCCGCGGGAGGCGCGGAGCTGGTGCGGCAGGCGGCGGCGCTGCGGGCCGCCCTGCCCGGCAGCGCGGTGCGCGCCGGGCGGGACGGCGAGGTGGCGGCGGGAGCGCTGCTGGGACGGTGGCGGGTGCTGCTGGACTGGGCCGCCGGGCTGGTGGTGCTGGCGGCGGCCGCCGCGGTGCTGGCCAGCGGGCTCGCGCTCCGGGACCGCGACCGCGCCGAGGCGGCGCTGATGAAGACCCTGGGGGCGAGCGACCGCCAGGTGCTGGGTGCCGGGGCGGTCGAGGCGCTGC
This sequence comes from Saccharimonadales bacterium (SeqCode), assembly GCA_035542815.1. Classification (GTDB taxonomy): domain Bacteria; phylum Eisenbacteria; class RBG-16-71-46; order RBG-16-71-46; family JACRLI01; genus JACRLI01. The sequence continues at coordinate 28,707 of DATKKS010000225.1, forward strand.
TCCTGGGGCTGGTCGCCGGCCCGCCCGGCGGGGCGCTGGGCTATCTGCTGGCGCTCGGGATGGCCCGGGCGCTGGGGGCGGAGGCCCTGCCTTGGAGGCCCGCGGGCCTGGCCGCCGCGTGCGCCGCCGCACTGGCCCTGTCCCTGCTCGCCGCGCTGGTGCCGCTGGCGGAGGCGCTGCGGGCCCGCCCGGCCCGCTGGCTGCGGACGTGAGCGCGCAGCGAGCCGGAGCGCCGCGGCCCGGCGCGGAGGACGCGCCGGCGCTGCTCGAGGCGCGCGCGCTGGTCAAGGGGTACCCCGGCGGGGTCGCGCCGCTGCTGGCGGCGGACCTGGTGGTGCGCCCCGGGGAGTGGGTGGCGGTCACCGGCCCCTCCGGCTCGGGAAAGACCACCCTGCTCAACCTGCTCGGCGGGCTCGACCGCCCCACGGCCGGCGTGGTGCGGGTGCTGGGGCGCGATCTCGCCGCGTTCTCGCGCCGCGAGCTGCTGGAGTTCCGCCGCGAGCGCGTGGGGCTGGTGTTCCAGCAGTTCCACCTGCTGCCCTACCTGACCGCCCTCGAGAACGTGATGCTCGCGCAGCACTACCACAGCCTGGCCGACGCCGGCAGCGCCCGCGCGGCGCTCGCGCGCGTGGGGCTGGAGGCCCGCGCGCACCACCGCCCCGCCGCGCTCTCGGCCGGCGAGCGCCAGCGCGTGTGCATCGCCCGCGCCCTGGTCAACGAGCCGCGCCTGCTGCTGGCCGACGAGCCCACCGGCAGCCTGGATCCGGTCAACGCGCGCGTGGTGATGGGCCTGTTCGGGGCGCTGCACCGCCGGGGCCACAGCCTGCTGGTGGTGACCCACGACGAGGCCTTCGCCGGCATGGCCGACCGGGTGGTGCGCCTGGAAGGCGGCCGGCTGCAGCCGGCGCGGCGCGATCCGGAGGAGCGCGCCCGGCTGGGCGAGGAGATCCTGCACGAGATCTGGGCCCACGCCGAGAAGCGCCTGCCGCCCACGCTCGAGGCGATGGGCCTGGCCCATCTGGCCCTGGCCCGCGGGGCGCTGGAGGACGTGGTGGCGGAGGGGCTGGTGGAGGTCTCCGGAGAGCGTCTCCGGCTGACCACGGCCGGCCGGGCGCCGGCCCGGCGGGCGGTCCGGCGGCACCGGGTGGTGGAGCGGCTCTTCTCGGACACCTTCCGGATGGCGGGGGAGGAGGTGCACGACCTGGCGGAGCGGTTCCACGCGCTGGTCCCGCACCCGGCGCTGGACGGCCTGTGTGGCTTTCTGCGCCACCCGGCCACCTGCCCCCACGGGCACGTCATCCCGCCTGGGGAGTGCTGCGGGGACCGGGCGGCGCGCGAGGCTCTTTTACCGCAATTTGCCTGACCAAACTTGCATCCCGGTCGCCGCGGGCGCGGCCGGGGCCCGGGCGGCTCCCGCAGGCCCTATGGATACTGCCGACTCACCTTTTGACAGTTGACAAGCGGCATCCCATCTCCGAAGCTTAAACGGAAGTCACCTAGGACAGCGAAGCGAGGTTGCCTGTTCCATCGGCTCCGGCCTTGCCGCCCAAAACAGCGAAGCGGACGTGCCCTTTGTTAGGCGGGTGGACTCTAGGTTCGGTATCCGTAGGCGACGGGTGGCCTCCTTGAATTGGGACTGCCGCGAGGATCTCTCCCCGCGGCAGTCCGCATTTAATCGGAGGGCCCGATGACGGCGCCGGAAGCCGCGCGCGGCGTGCGCCTGGTGAACGGAGCGGTGTGGACCGGGCGCGCCGAGCGCCCGTGGGCCGCCGGGTTGGAACTTCGTGGCGGCCGCGTGGCGGCGCTGCTCGGCGCGTCCCGGGAGCCGGCCGCGGGGCCGGCGGCGGCCCGCTCGGGCGCCGGCGGTCGGAGCGCGCCGGAGCTGGACCTGCGCGGCCGCGCGGTGCTGCCGGGGCTGGTGGACGCGCACGTGCACCTGCTGCCGTGGGCGCGCCGCCGTGCGTGGCTGGACCTGCGGGACGCGCCCGACCTGGCCGCGGTGCAGCGAACGCTGGCCGCCGCGGCCGCCGCGCTGGCCCCGGGCGAGTGGCTCCTGGCCCACGGTTTCCACCCCGCCTCGCTGGGTGCCGCGCGGCCCCACCGTGCGCAGCTCGACGCGGCCCTGCCCGGGCGCCCGGTGTACATCGTCACCCACGACTCGCACGCCGCCTGGGCCAGCAGCGAGGCGCTGCGGCTGGCCGGCGTGGGCCGCGCCACCGCGGACCCGCCCGAGGGGCGGCTGGAGCGCGACGCGCGCGGCGAGCCCACCGGCTTTCTGTTCGAGTCCGCGCGCGAGCTGGTCACCCGGCACATCCCGGCGCCCGGGGCCGCGCGCGAGCAGGAGCTGCTGGAGGCCGGCCAGCGCGAGGCGCACCGGCTGGGGGTGACCTCGGTTCATAGCTTCGAGGGCGCCTCCGAGTGGCGGGCGCTGCAGCGGCTGCGGGAGGCCGGCCGGCTGACGCTGCGGGTGGTCCACATGTTCCCCCGGGCGGAGCTTCCGGCGTACCTGGAGGCCGGGCTGCGCGCCGGCTTCGGCGACGAGCGGCTGCGCCTGGGCGGCCTCAAGCTCTTCGCCGACGGCACGCTGGGGCTGCGCACCGCGAAGATGCACCAGCCTTACGCGGCGGGCGGCACTGGCGAGTGGGCGGTGCCGCCGGCGGAGCTGGCGGAGCTGGCCGGGCGCGCGGCGGCGGCCGGGCTGGGGGTGGCCATCCACGCCATCGGGGACGCCGCGGTGGGGGCGGCGCTGGACGCGCTGGAGGCCGCCCGGCGGCAGGGGGCGGTGCCGCTGCGGGTGGAGCACGTGCAGATCCTGGCGCGCGCTGACCTGCCCCGCTTCGCGGCTGCCGGGATCGCCGCCTCGGTGCAGCCGGTGCACTTCGTCACCGACCGCGAGCTGGCGCAGGCGCAGTGGGGGGAGCGCTGCGCGCTGGCCTACGCCTGGGGCCCGCTCGCGGCGGCGGGGGCGGAGCTGGTGTTCGGAACGGACGCGCCGATCGAGGCGCTCGACCCGTGGGCCACCCTGGCGGCGGCGACCGCGCCCGGCGGCCCGGGCACGCCGGCCCACCACCCGGCCCGCGCGGTGGGCCTGGCGCAGGCGCTGGAGGCCATGACCCGCGCGCCCTTCCGGGCCATGGGACTTGCCGGCGGGGAGCTCTGCCCCGGCGCCCCGGCCGACCTGGTGGTGCTGGACCGCGGCGCGCGCGACCTGGAGTCGGGCGGCGAGCGGGGCACGATCCGGCCCCAGCTGACGCTGGTGGACGGCCGGGCGGTGCACGCGACGGGGGACTTCGCGGGCCTGGCGGGAGAGCTGGCCCGGGCGTGATTCCGGGGTCCCGCGAGCGCCCCGCGCGGCGCCCGCGGGAGTCCAGGCGTGGCCCGGGAACGGCCCGGGAACGGCCGGCCCGGGGCCCAGATGCCCTCGGTGGGAGGCTGTGCTATGCTGCCGCGCAAGGAAACCGGTGCTCGCCAGCCGCATCCAAACTCCACAGAGGAGGACGGATCACCGAGCCGCCGTGTTGGCCCCCAGACACCCAGGTGATGGAGACCCGCCTCCGAGATGCGAGACTCTTCGAAGCTGACCGATTTCCAGCTGGTGGACCTGGTCCGCGGCGGCGAGCAGGCCGCGTACCGCCACTTGGTGCAGCGCTACGAGGGCAAGATCTACAACCTCGCGCTGCGGTTGCTGCGTCGGCCGGAAGACGCAGAGGACGTGCTCCAGGAGACGTTCCTATCAGCCTACCGCGCCCTTCCCAACTTCAAGGGCGACTCCCAATTCGGCACCTGGCTGTACCGGATCGCCACCAACTTCGCGTTGATGAAGCTGCGTGGCAAGAAGCCGGTGTTCGTCTCCCTGGACGAGCCGCGGGACGACGACCAGCCGCCGGTGGAACTCACCGACTTCAGCGCGGACCCGTTGGCGGACGTGCTGGACAGCGAGCTGCGGCACAAGATGGAGGAGGCCATCGCCAAGTTGCCCGAGGATATGCGCACCGTTTTCCTGCTTCGCGACATCGAAGGGCTGAGCAACTCCGAGGTGGCCGAGATCCTGGACTTGAGCGTGGCGGCCGTGAAGTCCCGCCTGCACCGGACACGGCTCCAGCTGCGGCGGGACTTGGCGCGCTACTTCAGCGAGCGCGAGGCCGCGCGAGCCTCACGGGCTCCGAGGACTTCGAAGGGATGAACTGCCTGGACGTAATGGGGCGCCTGTCGGACTATATTGACCAGGAGGTGGCGGGTGAGGTGTGCAAGGAACTCGAGGCCCACCTGGCCACGTGCCCGCACTGTCGCATCGAGGTGAACACCCTGCGACGAACCGTCGAACTCTACCATCGCATCCCCAGCTCCCACGTCCCCGGGGAGGTGGAGGAGCGCCTGTTCAAGGTCCTCAACCTGAGACGCTGAGCACGCCCATGGCCGCCACCAACTCCCAGGATCCGCCCCGCCCGACCGTCCCCCGCAAGCCCGAACGGCTCGTACACGTGCTGTGTCGCCGGCTCAAGGCGATGCTCCCCTCCTGCGCCCGCTGCCACCGCCGCCCCACGCTGGCGTGCGCCCTGCGCACCCTGGGCCGCGACTGCCTGGAGCACAGCCAGCCCAGCCGGCCGGTGCCGCCGGTGGTGCGCATCCGGCTGCGGCGCACCCTCAAGACCCGCTTGAAGCCCCGCCTGAGCCGCTGAGCCGCCGCCCCGCTCAGGGCGCGGCCGGGTGGCCGGCCAGGAACCACGCCACCACCGCCGCCGCCAGCGCCCACCGGTACACCACGAACGGCACGAAGCTGGAACGCTTGAGGTAGCCCAGCAGGAACTGGATGCTGGCCAGCCCCACCGCGGCCGCCACCAGCGTGCCCACCACCAGGTCGGGCTGGGGCGCCTGGTGCAGCATGTGGCGCATCTTGAGCGCCGCCGCCCCGGCGATGATGGGCGTGGAGAGCAGGAACGAGAAGCGCGCCGAGTCCTCCCGCCGCAGCCCCAGCACCAGCGCCGTGCTCATGGTGATGCCGGCGCGCGACACGCCCGGGATCACCGCCAGCCCCTGGGCCAGCCCGATGAGCAGCGCCTCCAGGGTGGAGAGCGAGCCCATCTGGCGGGTCTTCCGCCCGGCCCGGTCCGCCACCAGCAGCACCACCCCCATGCCCGCCAGCGTCCCGGCCAGCAGCAGCGGGTGGCGGAAGGCGTGCTCGGCCTTCTTCTCCAGCGCCAGGCCGATGGCCGCCCCCGGCACGGTGGCCGCGAGGAGGTGCCAGAACTGGCGCGCGCGCTTAGGGTCGGCGGCCGGCCGCGCGGCCGCCGCCAGCAGCCGCAGCCACTCCCGGCCGAAGACCGCGAGCACCGCCAGCAGCGTGCCGGCGTGCAGCGCCACGTCGAAGGTGAGGCCGGGGTCCTTCCAGCCGAAGAACCACGGGGTCAGCACCAGGTGGGCGGAGGAGCTGATCGGCAGGAACTCCCCCAGGCCCTGCACGGCGCCCAGCACGGCCGCCTGCCACCAGGGGATCGCGATGTAGAAGGCCTCGGTCATGGCATCCTCGGGATCGGGGCATGGAGGCTCCGCCGGGCGGGCCGGCCCCGGCGGGCGCGGCGCCCGGCAGGCCCGCGGGCCCCGGCGCCGGCAGTGAACCCGGGGAATCTAGCACGGCCGGCGGCCGTTTGACACGGCGGCGGCCCCGCCTCGATGATTCGGCCCATGTCCCAGGATGCCTCCTCGACCCCGGACCTGTTGGAGAGCCCGGGAACCCTTCCCGGAGCCATCCCCGCCGCCGGTCCCGGCGCTCCGGGGGGGCCCGCGCCCGCGGCCGGCGGCGACTCCCGGCTGGCGCGCTCCGCCGGCCAGGTCTCGGTCGCCACCTTCATGAGCCGCATCCTGGGGCTGATCCGGGAGCAGGTGCTGGCCGCGCTGTTCGGCGCCGGCCTGGCCACCGACGCCTTCAACGTCGCCTTCCGCATCCCCAACCTGCTGCGCGACCTGTTCGCCGAGGGCGACGTTGAAGGCGTCGGTGGCCAG
>DATKKS010000226.1:0-7264 GCA_035542815.1 Saccharimonadales bacterium (SeqCode)
CCCGCCCGGGCCAGCGGGCACAGGCTGTTGTGGAACTTGTGCGCATTCGATCCTACGCCACCCCTCCTTCGGTGGCAAGGGACCCGCCGCCCCGGAAGACCCTGAAAAAAGGGCAGAAGGATGGCAAAAAGTCAGGTGATCGGCCGCGCGCGAACCACGCCCGGCCGGTGATTCGGGTCGTCGCGGCCCACAGCGCCCGCCCGGAGGGTCCCAGATCGGACCGGCGCCGCCCGCCGGCGCGCCCCACCCCCGCCGGCCGGCCTCCCGCACCCACGTCAGAACGAGCGTGTTCGTGGCACCTCGCTTGCATTATCCTCGTCCCGTCCGGCCCGCCGCGCGGGCCGTAGCACCTGCGGCCCCTGCACACCCGAACCCGAGGAGCGCGTCCATGTCCCAAGCCGCCCCGCGCGCGTGGTGGCGTTCGCTGCTGTCCGTGCTGGGAGTCCGGCCGCACCCCGAGCCGCCCGGCGGGGTCCGCCTCACGCTCCGGTTCTTCGTGCTGGTGGGGGTGGCCGTCGCGCTGGTGGCCCTGGGCGGGTTGGTGCGCTACTCGGAAAGCCCCACCTTCTGCCACTCGTGCCACATCATGGAGCCCTACTACCAGGCCTGGAAGGCCTCCAAGCACAACAAGGTCCCGTGCGTGGAGTGCCACTACGCCCCCAGCCCCGCGAAGGTGCACCTGTGGCACAAGTTCCAGGCCCTCTCGCAGGTGGTCAAGTACGTGACCCGCACCTACTCCTCCAAGCCCTACGCCGAGGTGGACGACGCCGCCTGCATGCGCTCCGGCTGCCACGCCACCCGGCTGCTGCAGGGCCGGATCGTCACCCGCACCGGGATCAACTTCGATCACCGCCCCCACCTGACCCAGCGGCGCCGGGGGCGCCAGCTGCGGTGCGTGTCGTGCCACTCGCAGGTGATGGTGGGCCGGCACATCGAGGTGACCTACGACACCTGCATCCTGTGCCACTTCCTGGGCCAGGGCGAGGGGCGCAACATCCACCCCATCGGCGGCTGCACCGGCTGCCACAACCTGCCCACCCAGGACTTCAAGCTGGGCAACATGACCTACAACCACCGGGCGTTCGTGCTGCAGCGCGGCGTCGCCTGCACCGACTGCCACAGCGACGTGCTGGGCGGCACCGGCCAGGTGCAGCAGGACCGCTGCTTCACCTGCCACAACCAGCCCGAGAAGATCGCCAAGTTCAATGACATCCCCTTCATCCACGACAACCACGTGACCAAGCACCATGTGGCGTGCTTCTACTGCCACGAGCCGATGCGCCACGGGGGCGGCGGCGGGGTGAGCAGCGCGTCGGCGCCGCTGCCGCAGCTCGGCCTGCCGGCCGCGGTCGCGGGCGCCGCGGACACCTCCCGGGCGGCCGCCGGCCACCCGCCCACGCTGGCCTTCGAGTGCGGCCTGTGCCACGAGAGCAAGCACCTGGGCCAGCGCGAGATGTACACCGGCGAGGCGGGCACGCTGGGTCTGCCGCGGATGCCCAGCCCCATGTACCTGGCCAACGTGGACTGCATCGGCTGCCACTACCAGTCCAAGGGGGACAGCTCCGACGTCGAGTTCCGGGGGCGCAACTGGCGGGCGTCCGAGGAGGCCTGCGTCAAGTGCCACGGGCCGAAGTTCCGGGGAGTGATGCAGGAGACGCGCACCGAGTTCCGCGACGGCCTGGCGGGGCTGGACCAGAAGCTCGCCGCCGCCCGGACCGCGCTGGCCAAGGCCGGCGCGGCCTCGCCGGAGCGGAGCCGGCTGGCGGCGCGGGTGCAGCGCGCCGACCGCTGGGTGCGCTTCGTGCGGGTGGCCCGCGGGGACCACAACGTGTACCTGGCCTCGCTGGCTCTGCGCCGGGCCGACCAGGAGCTGAACGAGGTCGGCACGGCCCTGGAGGCCAGCCTGCCCGACCTGTCGGCCTCGCCGCTCATCTCCGGCAGCTTCTGCGCCACCCTGTGCCACGCCAAGGTCGGGGTGAAGGTGCCGCCGGTCACGGTGCAGGCGTTTGGCAAGACCATGCCGCACAAGATGCACACCGAGCAGCTGGGCTGCGTCAAGTGCCACGACATCGGCGCCCACAAGCGGGTGCCGCTGCGGCGGGACATCAAGGCGGTGTGCGCGGAGTGCCACTCGTAGGGCCCACCCGCGGAATCTCTCGCCCGGGCCGGCCGGCCAGCACCGCCGCCGGCCCGTCGCGTTTCCGGGGCGGCCCTACCTGCGGCGCGGCCGGGGCTTCGGGCGGGGCTCGGGCTTCGGCCGCGGCTTGGGCGGCCTCAGGAAGCGCAGGTAGCGGCGGTCGCGGGCGTGCCGCAGGTGGTCGGCGGAGGCGTTCCCGGTAATCCAGGCCTTGTCCATGGGGTACACGTCCGGGTCGAACACCACCATGTACAGGTGCCAGATCAGGATCGCCAGCGTGGCCAGCCACGCCTCGTAGAAGTGCAGCGCGGTGGCCGCGTCGGAGACCCACTTGGGCAGCAGCCGCAGCGCCCAGTCGTTGAACCACAGGATGAGCCCCGAGCCCAGCATCACCACCGAGCCCCACACGAACGCCAGGTACTCGGCCTTCTCCGCGAAGCTGAACATGCCGAAGCGCGGCCGCTCGCCGGACAGCCCCAGGTTGTGGCGGATCATCGCCATCCCGTCCGAGGCGTCCCGCAGGCGCGGCAGCATCTGCTTGAGAATGACCCGGTCGCGCCGCGACGCGAGCAGGTGGAGGACGTGGTACAGGATGGAACTCACCAGGATCACCGCGGCCACCCGGTGCACCGTGCCCCGCAGCGGGAAGCTGTGCTCCCAGCTCAGGATGGGCCGGGCCCACCACGAGTCGGGGTACTTGAGCGCGAAGCCGCTCACGATGAGCGTGGGGAAGCTCACCACCACCAGCCAGTGGGCGATGCGGAAGTTGAGGTTCATGCGCACGTACTGCTCCCCGGTCACGATGCGCGGCCCGCTGCGGGCCAGCTTGGCCAGGAAGTCCAGCAGCACGTACAGGAGCATGAGGCCGATGGTGGTCGGGATGAGCGCCAGGTAGCCCAGCCGGATCCAGCGGACCACGTCGTTCTCGCCGGTGCTGGCCGGGGTCACGTGCACCCTGCCGATGGCGAAGCGCTGGCCCGCCCCCGGGTGGCACTTGCCGCAGGTGCGGGCCAGGTTGGCCGGGTTGACCGTGGAGCGCGGGTCGCTGGACGGCAGGATGTCGTGCACCCCGTGGCACGAGGCACAGTTGGCCACCACCAACGAGCCGGACCGCTCCGCCAGGCCGTGGTAGCTGCTCTGGTAGGTGGCCACCCGGTCGGTGGGCATGTTGTAGCGCTGGGCCAGCCGGCGGTCGGAATGGCAGCGGCCGCAGGTCACGGTGGACACCCGGGCCGGGTTCACCAGCGAGTTGGGCTCGCTGGGGGCCAGGATGGTGTGCTCGCCGTGGCAGTCGGTGCACACCGGGGCGGCCAGCTCGCCGGCGCGCACCGCCTGGCCGTGCACGCTGGCCTCGTAGGCCCGGGCGACCTCGGCGTGGCACCGGCCGCAGGTGCGCGGCACGTTCTGGTGGTCGAGGCTGGATCTCGGGTCGCCGCCCGGGAAGATGGAGTGGCTGGTGTGGCAGTCGGAGCAGGACGGTGCGCGGGTGTCGCCGCGGGCCACCGCCCGGCCGTGGACGCTCAGGCGGTAGGCCTCCACCGGGTGCGCAAACGGGATCTTGTGGCGCGCCAGGAAGTCGGGGTCGGCGTGGCAGCCCCCGCAAGTGGCCGCCAGCCGGGCCTTGAAGACCGGCGAGCCGGGCCGGGTGTGCACGACGATCCGGTGGGCGGGCCCGTGGCAGCCGCTGCAGGCAGGGCTGTCGGATATCCCGCTGCGCCGTTCGGCGCCGTGGCGGCTGGCGAGGTAGTCGCTGACCACCCGGGCATGGCAGGCGGCGCACTCGGCCGGCGCCATCTGCGCCGCGCGGCGGGGTGCGTGCGCCGGGCCGTGGCAGCCGGCGCAGCCCGGCCCGCGGGCGCCCCCGTGGGCGCTGGCTCCCACCTCGGCCGCCGGGGCCGCGTGGCAGGTGGCGCACGCGGGCATCGCCGGGTGCGGCGGGTGCGGGTACTCCCGGATCGCGGTGTGGCAGCTCTGGCAGTGCAGGCCGCCGTGCGCGCCGCCGTGCATCCGGCCGGCGTCCACGAACACGCTCCGGCCGGCGTCCGACTTGAGGTCCGCCTGCCCGTGGCACTCCAGGCACGCGGCGTCGGGCGAGGCCGGAGTGGACGCCGCCAGCATCACCGCCGTGAGTGCCGCCAGGATCATCGCGGCTGCCCCCCCTCAGCCAGCCGCACCCTCCGCCGCCCGCCCCGGGCGCGCCCGGGCCCGCCGCCGTGGATCCGCATCGCTCAGGGGGCCGCCACCACCGCTCCGGCCGCGGCCCGGCGCGTCCCCTGTTCGCCCGCCCGGCGCAGCGCCGCCAGGGCCGAGCCCACCAGGGCCAGCACCGCGCCCACCCACACCAGGCTGATCAGCGGTTTGGTGCTGAGTTCCACCAGCGCCACGCCGCCGGCGGGCGGCGGCGCCGCCGCGCCGGGCAGGGCCACGCTGATGCTCTTCTCCTCCACCCGCATCCCGGCCAGGGAGACCGTGCCGCCACCCGGGAGCTGGGCGTCACGCGGCTGCCGGCCCGCGCCGGTCTGCTGCACCCCCGGGGACACCGTGTAGGTCCGCCCGCCGCGCTGCGCCTGGATGTCCGCGAAGACCTCCATCACCTGCCCGTGGCTGGTCATCCGGAAGCCCCTGAAGGTGTAGGTCACGCCGGCCACGGTCACCGGCTGGCCCTGCACCAGCCGGGTGACTTCCGCGCCGGCCGCCGGGGCGGCCTCCGGCGCCTGGACCTCGAGCGGCGAGAGGTACAGGTCGCGCGAGCTGCGGATCGCGGGCTTGCGCATCACGCCCTCGCCGCGGCTGGCCAGCATCAACGAGGGCCGGGCGTCGAAGCGGAAGCCGCCCTGCTCCACCCGGATGCGCAGCCGGGTCTCGGCCGGGCGCCCAGGCTCGCCGCCCAGGTAGGTCAGGGTGTAGCCCATCACCTGCGTGGGGGTGTTCTGCACCAGGCGGGCGCGCTCCGAACGGCCGAAGGTGGCCGACACCACCATCCCCAGCACCATCACCGCCACGCCCAGGTGGCCCAGGTTGGCGGCCCCGAAGTTCCAGCCGCGCCGGAACAGCCGCGCCGCGGTCCAGGCGTTCACCCCGAGCGCCATCGCCGCGGCCGCGGCGAGCACCAGGCGGCTGGCCGCGTGCATCCCCGCCGCCCAGCACACCACCAGCGCCACCACCGCCCCCGCCAGGCCCGGCCCCAGCGCCCCGATCCAGCTCCGCCGCTCCTGGCGCGACCAGCGCAGCGCCGGGGCCAGCGCCATCAGCAGCGTCAGCAGGATGCCCAGGGGCAGGCTCACCGCCTCGTAGAAGCTGGTCTTCACCCCGGAGGGCGTGCCCGCCAGGCGGGTCAAGAGCGGCGCCGAGGTGCCCAGCGCGACGAACGCCGCCAGCACCAGCACCGTGGCCATCCCCAGCCACAGCGCGGACTCCCGGGAGACCGCCAGCCAGTTGGCCACGAACGCGCGGATGCTCCGCCAGCGGATCGCCAGCAGCGCCGCGGAAAGCAGCGCCCCGCCGGCCAGGAAGCTCAGCAGCGGCACGTTCAGCCCGGAGTCTGAGAACGAGTGCACCGAGAAGTCCTGCAGCACCCCGCTGCGGGTGAGGTAGGTGCCGCCCAGCACCGTGACCCAGCCCAGCAACGCCAGCAGCAGATTGGTGCGGATCACCGCGCCGGTGCTGCGCTGGATGAACAGGCCGTGCAACAGCGCCACCGCCACCAGCCACGGCACCAGGGAGGCGTTCTCCACCGGGTCCCAGCCCCAGTACCCGCCCCAGCCGAGCACCTTGTAGGCCCACACCCCGCCCATCCCGATGCCGAGGCCCAGGGTCAGCACCCCCAGGAGCGCCCAGGGCCACACCATCCGGTTCCAGCTCTTGTAGTCCTGCCGCGCCAGCGCCGCGCCGGCCAGGGCGAAGGGGATGCCCAGCGTCGCGTAGCCCAGGAACAGCACCGGTGGGTGGGCCACCATCCACGGATCCTCCAGGAGCGGGTTGAGCCCCTGGCCGTCCGCCGGTACCGGGAAGGTGACGCGGAACGGGCTCCGCACCAGCAGCAGGGTGAGGAGGAAGAGCTGCGCCAGGCACACGAAGAACATCGCCGGGCGCGACAGCGTCCCGGGCTGGCGCAACAGCGCCAGCCCCAGCAGCGCGCCCAGGGCGGCCCACAGCAGAATGCTCCCCTCCTGCCCCGCCCAGCTGGCCGCCAGCGTGAGCGCCGGCGAGAGCGCCCGGGAGCTGAACTCCCACACGTACTCGAACTGGAAGCGGTGGGCCAGGAAGTCGTAGGCGAGGAGGCCCATGGCCCCCACCAGCGCCAGCGCGTGCAGGCCGTACAGCCAGCCCGCCGCGTGCGGCACGCGCCGGCCCGCCAGCCCCAGCGCGAAGAGCAGAGCCGCCGCGAGCGCGGCCGCGGCTGCCAGGATCAGCAGCAGTTGTCCGAAGTTCATACCGGTCTTCCTCGGCGGCGAATCAGGATCGCCCGGGCGGCGGCGGGCTCGGGGGAGGATCCGCAACCTCCCCGAATTGGGCGTTCAGCCACGCATTCACGAGCAACTTCCATACCCAGGCTGCGTTGGGCCGGGAGTCGGAGGCCAAGCCGTGGCGCCGGCCCCAAGATCAGGGAGAACCTGTAGAGAAACCCGGCGAGTTCTTGATCCGCTGTCGGCAATCCCTTCGAACGGCGTATGCGAATCGATCCTGGCTGCAGAGAACAGTCAGGCTTTCTGCCAGAATGGCCGCACGTACTGTCAACGTGGCAGAATCCATCAACTACATAGGTGCGAGCTGAAATATTCTACATATCACCAAACTGAAGTTACTGCCTGCGACTGAAGCAGATACACCCGCTGCTCCCGCGGATTTTACCCACCCCGATTAAGTGGCACACCGGTTGCCACTTACCTACCCCAAACCCCCTGTCAACACGTTCGCTAGGGGTGCTGCGCGGTCTCCTCAGGAGCCGGCGCCTGGACGAAAGCACCAAGTTCCCCGTCACGGAGGCTGAGTTGCCCACTGCGCCGGACCCCCTCACTGCGGTGACGTGCCGTGAGCAGCTCCGCATTCCGCGCCGGGTGGCCCGCCGCACCGCCGCGCTCGCACTGCTGTCGGCGCTCGCAACCCTGGGCGCCAGTCCCCTCGCCG
>DATKKS010000227.1:0-10091 GCA_035542815.1 Saccharimonadales bacterium (SeqCode)
CCGCGGGCCCGCAGGCGCGGCAGCTCGGTGCGCAGCACGTCCAGCAGCTCCGGCGTGATCCGCCCCATGGCCACCGCCGCCCCGCGCCGGACCGCCATCGCCGCGGCCGCCTCCAGCCGCTCGCGCAGCTGCGCCTGGGACGGCCCCCCGGCGTCCAGCCGGACGGTCTCCTCCAGGCAGTGCGCGCCCACCTCCACCGCCGCGCCCTGGGCCGCGGAGCGGTCGGTGGTGGCGGCGTCCACGAAGAACAGCCCCCGCCGCCGCACCTCCTCCATCACCGCGCGCATCACCGCCGGGTCCTGGGTGGCCAGCTGCCCCTGGTAGTTCACCACCCCCACCGCGCCGGTCATGTCGGCCAGGTTGTCCGCCACCCGCTGGCGCACCTGGTCGGGCCGCATGTCCACCAGCACCGCCGGCGCCGGCCCGGCCGCCGCGGCCGGCGACTTGCCCTCCATCGGCAGGTACAGCAGCACCTCCCCGCCGGCCGCCCGGATGGCCTCGCAGTGGCGCCGCGCCCCGTCCAGCGGCAGCACCCCGAAGCTGAACGGGAAGCCCAGCCCCAGGAAGCTCGAGAGCAGCGCGTCCCGGTGGGGCTCGACGTCCTCCAGCAGCAGCGCCAGCCGGGCGAGGGTCTTGGGCGGCTGGCGGTGCGGCTTGACCAGCACCACCCGGTGGGTGACCTCGCTGCCCAGGCCCAGGCGCAGCTCCAGCGTGTCCTGCTTGGAGCCGGACGTCTCCAGCGCGTCCAGCACCCGCCCGCCGGCCTCGTCCACCGCCTGGCTCAGGGTGTAGTCGGCCTGGGTGAGGCTCACCGTGGGCGGCAGCTCCAGGTTCCAGCGCACCAGGGCGTCGGAGTCCACCGCCGGGCGCAGCTCGCGGTCGGTCGCACCCACCACCTTGAGCGAGCCGCGCACCGCACGGGTGAGCAGCTCCTGGGCGCGCGGGTTGCGCTCCTGGCGCAGCGCCACCAGCACCCAGGCGCGGCCGCGGTCGCTCTTGAGGAACAGGTAGCCCCGCTGCGCCAGCAGCACGGCGAGGGTGATCGCGATGCAGGTAAACGCGAACCGGAACAGCGGGAATCGGCTGCGGGAACGTCTGCGCCCCATGCTGCGCGTCCTTGCGGTCCAGATGCCGAGCCGGCGTGAGAGCGCGATGGCCGCGCGGCGCCGGGGACCGCGCGGCGACGACCCATTCCGTGGGCCGGGTGGCTCAGTCTGGTGCGCGGGGGCGCGGATGTCAAGGCGCCCCGAGGCGCGCCTCGAAACGCGTCCCGAAATGCGCCCGGAACGCCCTCGGAGGCGCCCCAGCTTGACCCGACGCCGCGGCTCCGGCATCCTGCCGGGCATGACCCAACCCGCGGATCCGTTCGTCAAGTTCAGGGGGTGGCTGCTGTGGGCCCGCCGCGTCCACCGCCGCGAGTACACCGCGGCCGCCCTGGCCACGGTCGGGCTGGACGGCGCCCCGGACGTGCGCATGGTGCTGCTCAAGGGCTTCGACACCCGCGGCTTCGTGTTCTACACCAACCTCGAGAGCCGCAAGGCCCAGCAGCTGGCGGCCGACCCGCGCGCCTCGCTGTGCTTCTTCTGGAACCCGGTGTTCTTCTTCAAGCTGCCCAAGTACCACCAGGTGCGGGTGGACGGCCGGTGCTCGCTGGTGTCCGAGGCCGAGGCCGACGCCTACTTCGCCACCCGGGCGCGCGGCTCGCAGATCGGCGCCTGGGCCTCGCCGCAGTCTCGCGTCATCGCCGCCCGCGCGGAGCTGGAAGCCCAGTTCCGGGAGTTCGAGCGGAAGTTCGCGGGGCAGAAGGTGCCGCGCCCGCCCTACTGGTCCGGCTACCGGCTGGCCGCCGAGCGCATCGAGTTCTGGACCAGCCGGCTCAACCGGCTCCACGACCGCGAGCTGTACACGCGCCAGGGCGACGGCTGGAAGGTGGAGGTACTGGCGCCGTAGGGAGGCCTCCACTACAGTAGTCGCCGGGCCGGTGCGGCCCCTGGAGGCCCCCCGAGCATGTCGAACCGCCGCTGGTTCTACTACGCCATCTCGCTGGCCGGGCTGCTGCTGGGCGTCTGGGGGGCGGTGGGCGCGCGCGAGCAGGCCCAGATCCCGCCCGAGTTCCCGGCCGACGCGCTGAAGTACCCGGTGCGCCTCGAGGACGTGGAGGTGGCCTCCCCGGCGCAGCTGCACTTCCAGGGCCAGGGCTACCCGCTGGGCTCCAGCGTGGAGATCGTGTCCGGCGAGACGATCCACCCGGTCGCGCTGGCGCGCGAGCTGTCCCTGGTCCCATTCCTCCTGGAGCTGCTGAGCGGCTTCTTCTTCCTCACCGTCAACCTGCTGGTGTTCGCCCCGCGGATGAGCGCGCCCGCGGCGGGCCCGCGCGCCGCGCCGCCCGCCGGGGCCGCCGGCGGCGACGCCGCGCGCGTCCCGTACCGCGCCATCCGCGACTTCTACTGGGCCACGCTGCTGTTCGGCATCGCGATCCTCATCGGCGGCCCGCGGGTGCCCGCCGAAGGCCTGTGGCCGGGCGCGCTCCGGCCGCTGATCTGGATCGCGTGCGTGGCGCTGATGCCGGTGTTCTTCGTGCACGTGGCGCTGATCTTCCCCCGGCGGCAGCCGCTGGTGGAGCGCGCGCCGCGGCTGGTGCCGGCGCTGGCGCTGGCGGCGGTCGGCATCATGGCGTGGGAGTGGGTGGTGTTCCTGCGCTACTTCATGGACCCCGGGCCGGCGGCCTGGGCCGCCATCGCGCTGCCGCGCACGCTCTCCGAGGTGTTCCTGGCGGTCCTGGTCGCCTCCGGCTGGCTGCTGCTGTTCTTCGGCCGGCGCCGGCTGGAGCTGACCCGCGAGCGGGAGCAGACCAACTGGCTGCTGTGGGGCTTCGCGCTGGGGGTGACGCCGTACGTGTTCCTGCGCTCGCTGCTGCGGGCCTTCGGCATCGAGTCGCCGGTGGACCGGACGGTGGACCGGGTGTTCGAGATGTGCATCCCGATCGCGTTCACCCTGGCGGTGGTCCGGTACAAGTTCCTGGACATCGACATCATCATCCGGCGGAGCGTCCTGTACACCGCGCTGGCCGCGGTGCTGGCGGGGGTGTACCTCGCGCTCGCCTGGGCCGCGGGCCACTCCCTCGGCGCGGCGCTGCCGGCGGCCAGCCCGTGGGTCCCGGCGCTGGCGGCCAGCGTCGCGGTGGCGCTGTTCCGGCCCACCCGCCGCGCCGTGGGCGCCTGGGTGGACCACACGTTCTTCAAGATCCGCTTCGACTACGCCCAGGCGCTGGCCGAACTCCGCGCGGACCTGCCGCGCGCCTCCAGCCAGGGCGAGCTGGCCCAGGCGCTGCGGGCGTTCCTGGAGCAGCGCCTGCAGCCCAAGCAGACGGCGGTGATCGTGCCCACGCCCGAGGGACTGCAGGCGGCCGCGCCGCCGGGGCTCCCGCCGGCCGAGGAGCTGTCGGCCCGGGCCGAAACCGCCGCGGGCGGGCTGGGCCGGCCGCGCGCGCTGCCCAACAGCACCAGCCTGCCGGAGCTGGAGCGCGCCGACTTCCCGGCGGAGCTGGCCGCCGCCGGTTTCCAGCTGGTGGCGCCGCTGACCGCCGAGGGGAACGCGCTGGGCTGGGTGCTGCTGGGCGAGAAGCGCTCCGAGCGGCGCTACGTCCGCGAGGACCTGGAGCTGCTGGAGGGCGCGGCGGCCGAGGCGGGCCCGGTGCTGGAGCGGATCCGGCTGGTGCAGCGGGTGGCCGAGGAGGCCTCCGAGCGCCGCCGCCTGGACGAGCTGGACCGGCTCAAGTCGGACTTCCTGTCCCGCGTGGCGCACGACCTGCGCACGCCCATCACCTCCATCCGCTGGTCGGCGCAGAACCTGCTGGACGGGGTGCCGGTGCCGCCCGCGCCGCGCCAGCGCGAGGGCCTGGAGGCGATCAAGACGTCCACCGGGCAGCTCAACCGGCTGGTGACCAACCTGCTGGAGATCAGCCGGCTGGAGCTGGGCGCGCACGCGGTGGAGCTGGCGCCGGTGGACGTGGCCGAGGTGCTGCGCGAGACCCTCGTCTCGCTGCGGCCGCAGGCCTCCGCCCGCGGGCTGCGGCTCGAGCTGCAGGCCGGCGGCGAGGGCGCCGCGGCCGCCCCGGCGGTGCCGCCCGCCCGCGCCAGCCGCGAGAAGCTGTACGAGGTGGCGGCCAACCTGGTGGAGAACGCGATCAAGTACTCGCCCCCCGGTGCGGCGGTGGAGATCACGGTGGAGCCGGCGGGCCCGGGCCGGCAGCGCTTCGTGGTGCGCGACCACGGGCCCGGCGTGCCGGAGGAGGACCGCGAGCGGGTGTTCGAGCGCTTCCGGCAGGGGCGCCCCAGCCCGTACGCGTCGCAGGGCGGGTTCGGGCTGGGCCTGTACGTGGTGCGCTCGTTCATGGAGCTGATGCACGGGACGGTGAGCGCCGGCAACCACCCCGGCGGCGGCGCGCAGTTCACCTGCACGCTGTCCGACTGGGCTCCGCGAGAGGGGTGAGGCGATGAAGGCCAATGTGCTGATCGTGGACGACGACGCCCTGCTGCGGCGGGCCCTGACGGATCGCTTCGTCTTCTGGGGACACGCCGCCGCCGAGGCTCCCGACGGCCCGGCGGCCCTGGCGGCCGCCGCGCAGCGGGAGTTCGACCTGGTGCTGCTGGACCTCTCCATGCCGGGGATGTCCGGGCTGGCCGTGCTCCGCGAGCTGCGGGCCGCGGGCTGCGCCGCCGACATCGTGATGCTGACCGCGCACGGCTCGGTGGAGTCCGCGGTCGAGGCGCTCAAGCTGGGGGCCGCCGACTTCCTGGTCAAGCCCGCCGACTTCGAGGTGCTGCGCGCGGTGGTGGAGCGGGCCCTGGAGCGGCGCCGGCTGCAGCGCGTGAACCGGGCGCTGGCCGAGCAGCTCGAGGCGCCCGGGGGGTTCGTGGCCGGGGACGCCCCGGCGATGCGGGCGCTGCTGGAGACCGCCGCGCGGGCCGCGCAATCCAACGCCACGCTGCTGCTCACCGGCGAGAGCGGCAGCGGCAAGCAGGTGCTGGCGGAGTTCGTGCACCGGCAGAGCGCGCGCGCCGCCGGCCCGTTCGTGTACGTGAACTGCGTGGCGCTCTCGGACGAGCTGATCGAATCCACCCTCTTCGGCCACGAGAAGGGCGCGTTCACCGGGGCGGTGGCCCGCAAGGAGGGGCGGCTCGAGGCGGCCGCCGGCGGCACCGCCTTCCTGGACGAGGTCGGCGACATCACCCCGCGGCTCCAGACCAAGCTGCTGCACTTCCTGGAGACCAACGAGTTCGAGCGGGTGGGCGGCACCCGCACCATCTCGATTGACGCGCGGGTGATCGCCGCCACCAACCGCGACCTGGAGGCCGCGGTCAGGGAGGGCCGCTTCCGCGAGGACCTGTACTTCCGGCTCAACGTGATCCGGCTGCGGGTGCCGCCGCTGCGCGAGCGCGCCGAGGACATCCCGCCGCTGGCCCAGCGCTTCACCGACCGCTTCGCGGCCGAGCTGGGGCGCGGCCGCATGAAGCTGGCCGCCCGCACCGAGCAGATCCTCAAGTGCTACGCGTGGCCCGGCAACGTGCGGCAGCTCAGGAACGCGGTGGAGCGGATGGTGGTGCTGGCGCGCACCGACACCCTGACGCCGGACCTGCTGCCGCCGGAGGTGTTCGCCGGGGGCGGTGGCCCCGGAGCGGCGGAGGCGGCCGGTGGCGCGGCGCCGGCCGGGACCGCGGCGCCCGGCGGCATCCTGCCGCTGCGCGAGGCGGTGCACGCGTTCAAGCGCGAGCACATCGCCCGGGCGCTGGCGCACACCGGGGGCAACCAGACCCGCGCCTCGGAGCTGCTGGGGCTCCAGCGCACCTTCCTCAACCGGCTGATCAAGGAGTTCGGACTGTCTTGAGCGCGGCCTCCCCGTGGCGCCCGGTGGACCTGGTGTGCGCCGGCTACTTCGCGCTGGTCGGCGCTGCGGTGGTGGCCTTTCGCGGGCACGTGGCCTCGTGGCCCGCGGACGCGGGGGTCCATCTCCTGTGGGTGGCCGCCATCGCGGCCCTGGCTTACGGCGCCGCCGCCCGCCCGCGCCATCCGCTGCTGGCGGCGCTGCGCGACCTCTACCCCATCGCCTGCTACGCCTACGGCTGGATCGAGATGGGGCACCTGCTGCCCATGGTGACCGGGGCCTACCGCGGCACCGCCTTCCTGGAGGCCGCCGACCGCGCGCTGTTCGGCGCGCTGCCCGCGCAGCTGCCGCAGCTGTACCGCCCGTGGCTGGACGAAGTGGCGTGCGCGTTCTACTCCGGCTACTACGGGCTGCCGCTGATCGCGGTGTGGCTCAGCCTGCGGGGCCGCCGCGAGGAGCTGGCGGCGGTGCTGGGGACGGTTACGCTGACCTACTTCGTCAACTACGTCCTCTTCTACGCGCTGCCGGCGCTCGACCCGCGCAGCGCCGCGGCCCTGGCGGGGGGCGCCGGAGGCGCGATGGGCGCGGCCAGCGGCGTGGCCAGCGCGGCGGGGGGCGTGGCCGGCGCGGCCCGGGGCGCCGCCGCCGGCGCCGCTCCAGGCGACTACACCGGCTTCCTCTTCGGCGCGATCACGCGCGCGTTCGAGCGCGGCGGCGGGATCTCCGGAGGGTGCTTTCCCTCCTCGCACGTGAGCGGGACGGTGGCGTGGTCGGCGGCGGTGTGGCGGCGCTCCCCGCGCCTGGGCCGCGCGCTGGCGGTGCTCGCCGCGGGCATCGCGGTGGCCACCGTGTACCTGCACTACCACTGGGCGGTGGACCCGCTCGCCGGCGCCGCCCTGGGACTGGCGTGCGCCTGGCTGGCCCGGCGGTGGGTGGCACGCGAGCCGGCGGTCCGGCCGGGCGCCTGAGCCCGCCCCCTCACCCCCGCCCGCGGATCTCGGCGCGGCGCATCCAGCCCACCAGGAACAGCACCCCGACCAGGAACACCGGCCCGGCGATCAGGAGGATCCAGTCGAGGTGGGTCCGGGCCCACCACGCGTAGATCGCCACCAGCGCGAAGCAGGCCACCGCGCCCACCCACTCCCAGCGCCACGCCACCAGCACCACCAGCAGCAGGATGCCCACCGGCGCCAGGTGGATCAGAAAGGCGAGCAGCTTGACTCCCAGGCTGCCGGGCTCGCTGAACGCGTCCAGGGCGAAGAGGCCCAGGAACAGGGCGAAGACGATCCCCACCAGGCGCGGCGTCCAGAACAACAGGTTCTTCGCGGCCGTGGTCATGTCGCAACCTCCCTAGAAGCCGCCCGGCCCGCAGGCGGCGAGCAGCGTCCGGGCCCAATAATAGACCGGCGCGGCCACCACCAGGCTGTCAAATCGGTCCAGCACTCCGCCGTGGCCGGGCAGCACCGCCGAGAAGTCCTTGAGCCCGAGCCGGCGCTTGATCCAGGAGAACAGCAGGTCGCCCGCGGCCGCCACGCCGGCGGTGCCCAGGGCCAGTGCGGCGCGCGCCGCTGCGCCCAGCCCCGGCGCCAGGAACCCCGCGCCCAGGCCCACCGCCAGCGCGGTCAGCACCCCCCCGGCCAACCCTTCGCGGGTCTTGGCCGGGCTCAGCCGCGGGCACAGCGGACGGCGCCCCAGCAGCCGCCCCCAGAGCTGCGAGAAGCTGTCGGTGGCGGCCACCAGCAACACCGCGAGCGCGTACGCCGGATACCACGCCGCCTCCGCCGGCACCCCGCCCGGCCGGGGGCCGGCCAGCAGGCCCGTCAGGGAAAGTCCGCCCGGCGCACGCCCCGCCGGGACCAGCACCAGGTGCCCGAGCCCGGCCAACAGCGCCACGCCCGCGGCCAGCGCGACCCACGCCGCCCGCGGCGTGCGGGCGCGCAGCCCGCGGTGCAGCTCCGCCGCCCCGGCGGCCGCCACCAGCGCCAGCAGCATGCCCGCGGGGGCGCGCCCCAGCGCCCCCGCGCCCAGGAGCGCGCCGATGACCGCCAGGTACACGCCGTACTTGAGCCAGTCCCGGCGCCGCTCCGGCGCGCTCGCCCGCCGGGCGCGCTGCCCCGCGGCCATGAGCGCGCCCCCCACGGCGAACAGCAGCGCCGTGGCCAGCGCCAGGCGGGCCAGGAGCGCCGGCCCCTGCAACACCCCCGCCGGCAGCGCCGCGCTCATCCGGCGCCTCCGCGGGCGCCCGCCGCGGCGGCCTCGGCGCGTGCCGCACCCTCGGGCTCCGCGGCGCCGGAGCGCAACGGCAGCTCCGCCGGCACCACCACCTCCAGCGCCCCGGGCAGCACCTCCACCTCGAAGCGCCGCCCTTCGCACAGCAGCTCGCCGTCGCCGAAGAAGCGCGCCGGCGCCTCGGTCTCCACCACGAGCCGCGCGCAGCGCAGGCGGCTCACCTCGGGCAACCGGTCCGCCTCGCCCCGCAGCGTCCGCGCCAGGATCCAGAACCGCCGCGCCCGCCCGCCGGGAGCCGCCATCAGGCACGCGTCGAGCAGCCCGTCGTCGTTGCGGGCGCCCGGAAAGACCTCGAAGCTCGCCCCGAGCCGCGGCTGGTTGCCCACCAGCAGGCACATCACCCGGGCCCGCCACGCCACCTCTCCCGTGCCGACGGTGAGGCGGTGCCCGCGGGGCGCGCCGGCGAACTCCCGGGCCGCGGCCAGCGGATAGGCGGCCGGGCCCAGCGCGCGGCACAGCCGCGCGGCGGGTCCGCCGGAGGCGCGCCAGCGCTGGACGCGCAGCGCGGCGTCGGCGGCCACGCCCAGCCCGCCGCAGGTGGCGAAGCGGACGCCGTTCACGCACAGCAGGTCCATCCGCCGGGTGCGGGCGCCGCGGACCGCCGCGGCGGCCTCCTCCCAGCGCGCGGGGATCCCCAGCCCGGCGGCGAGGTCGTTGGCGGTCCCCGCGGGCACGACGGCCAGCGGCACGCGCAGCGCGGACGCGACGCCCAGGAGCCGGTTGACGGTGCCGTCGCCCCCGACGGCCACCAACACCGCCCCGGCCCCGGCGGCCCGGCAGGCGGCGGCGAGCGCGGCCGGGGCGGGATCCGCCAGCACCTCGCAGCGCAGCCCGTCCAGCAGCCGGCGCACCCGCGCGGCCGCCCCGCACGCGCCGAGCCGGCCGGCTCCGCCGAAGCGGCCGGCCCGCGTCCCGATCACCACCACGGCGCGCACGGCGGCGCCCCTCCCGCGAACACCCGGCGCGCGGGTTCCCGGGGCTCCGGGAACAGCCGGGTCTCGGCCGCCCGCAGCACCGCCGTCACCGCGGCGCTCTTGTGGCGCAGCGCGATCCAGCGGGGCTCCGGCCGCGCGCCGAAGCGCGACTTCGCCACCCCGGTGCTCTGCCCCAGGGACAGGCGCGCGGCGCCCCTCCCGATGGCCGCCCGGACCACCCCGGCCAGCTGGTTGAAGTACAGCGCCACGGCCTCGTTCTCGGCGTAGTCGATCCCGTGGAACAGGTCGTAGGCGACGCCCCCGTGGAACAGCAGCGCCACCCACCCGATCACCCGCCCGCCGCGCGTGAAGCGCAGCAGTTGCGCGGCGTCCCCGTGGGCGCGGCCGAACGCCCGGAAGAACTCCGGGGTGAGCCGCTCCAGCTGCACCGCGGCCCGGTCCACCACGGCCTCGTACAGCCGGTGCAGGTCGGGGTCGTAGGCCCCCGCCAGCGGCGCAAGGTCCACGCTCACGCCACCCGCGCGCAGCGCCCGCTCGGCGGTGCGGATCTTGTACCGGTACGGGCTGCGCAGCCCGCCGAGGTAGGCGGAGTAGGCACGCCACGGCAGGTCCATCACCCAGCTGGTCTCGCTGGGCGCCACGATCCACCCGCCCGGCGCCAGCGCCGCGCGCGCCGGGGCCAGCTCGCGGGGGGCAAACTCCTTGAAGGCGCGCCACGCGGCACCTTCGGCGTCCGCCACCTCCCGCAGCACGCCGCCCAGCGCCCGCCACGCCGCGCCCGGGTCGCCGCCGGCGGCGATCCGCGCCGGCGGGTTGGCCACCGAGAGCGGCGCGCCGCACAGCAGCAGCGCGGTGTTGAGGAAGCCCGGGCGGGCCCGCCGCACGGTGCCGATCACGGAGCGGAACAGCCCGTGGGTGAGCCGGCCGGCGTCCACCACGACGCGCGCCAGCGGCGCCGCGGCCTGCCAGTCGCCCGCTGCGTC
>DATKKS010000228.1:0-9577 GCA_035542815.1 Saccharimonadales bacterium (SeqCode)
CTCGGAGGTCACCAGCACCAGCGCGGCCCGGCTCTGCACGCGGTGCAGGATCTCCTGGGCCAGCATGTACCAGCTGCACTCGTTGTCGTTGGTCGCGTGGTAGATGCCGTAGTGGCGCGACTCCAGCACCCGCACCAGGGCCGGGGCCAGGTCCGAGGCGTAGGTGGGGCAGCCCACCTGGTCGTCCACCATCTCGATCACGTCGCGCTCTGCGGCCAGCCGCGCCACGGTGTCCACAAAGTTCCGGCCGCCCTCGCCAAACACCCACGAGGTGCGCACGATCCAGTGCTCGGTCAGCCCCGCCTGCACCGCCTGCTCGCCCTCCAGCTTGGAGCGCCCGTAGGCGTTGATGGGGTTGGGCCGGGCCTCTTCCGGGATGGGCGCGGTGGCGGTGCCGTCGAACACGTAGTCGGTGCTCACGTACAGCATCCGGGCCCGGTGCCGCCGGCACGCCTCGACCACGTTCCCGGTCCCCTGGCCGTTGACCCGGTGCGCCCGCTCGGGGTCCAGCTCGCACCCGTCCACGTCGGTCCAGGCCCCCAGGTGCGCCACCGCGTGCGGGCGGAACTCGGCCACCGTCCGCTCCACCGCGGCCGCGTCGGTCACGTCCATGTCGCCCACGTCGGTGGCGCGCACCTCGTGGCGCAGGGTCAGCTCCCGCGTCAGCGCCCGGCCCACCATGCCGTTCGCCCCGGTGATCAGCACGCGCATACGGTCCCCCACGGCCATGTCACACCACGTCCACGCAGCAGGAATCGCCGATCATGAAGCGGTAGCTCCGGGGCCGGGCGTCGGTGGCGCGGATCACCACGTCCTTGCCCACCAGGCTGCCCTCCACCCGCATCGCCAGCCGCCCGATGCGGCTGCGCTCCAGCACGATGCTGTGTTCGATCTCGCTGTCCTCGATCACGCACTCGTCGGAGATGGAGGTGAAGGGCCCGAGGTACGCGCCGCGGATGACGCACCGCTCCCCGACGATCAGCGGCCCGCGCAGCAGCGAGTTCTCCACCCGGGTGCCCGCCCCGATCACCACCCGCCCTTCCAGCCGCGACTTCGCGTCCAGCGTGCCGGAGTTCTTCGGCTCGAGGTTCTCGAGCATCATGCGGTTCGCCTCCAGCATGTCCTCGAGCTTGCCAGTGTCCTTCCACCAGCCGCCGATGACGTGGGACCGGACGTCGAACTTCTTGTCGATCAGGTACTGGATGGCATCGGTGATCTCCAGCTCCCCGCGGCGGCTGGGCCGGATGGCCTTGACCGCCTCGAACACGTGCGCGTCGAACATGTACACGCCCACCAGCGCCAGGTCGGAGCGCGGCTGGGCGGGCTTCTCCTCCAGCCGCACCACCCGCCCGCCGTCCAGCTCGGCCACCCCGAACTCCTCCGGGTTCTTCACGTGGGCCAGCAGGATCTGGCTGTTGGGGCGGTCGCGCCGGAACTCCTCCACCAGCGGGCGGATGCCGTCGCGCACCAGGTTGTCCCCCAGGTACATCACGAACGGCTGGTCGCCGAGGAACGCCTCCGAGACCAGCACCGCGTGGGCCAGCCCCAGCGGGGCCTCCTGCCGGATGTAGGTGACTTTCACCCCGAACCGCGAACCGTCGCCCACCGCGTCGCGGATCTCCTGGTGGGTGTCCCCCACCACGATCCCCACCTCGGTGATGCCGGCCTCGCGCATGGCCTCGATGCCGTAGAACAGGATGGGCTTGTTGGCCACCGGCACCAGCTGCTTGGCGCTGGTGTGGGTGATGGGCCGCAGGCGCGTGCCCTTGCCGCCCGAGAGAATCAGAGCCCGCACGTCATGCTCCCACTCGTCTGAGCTCGCGCTCCAGGACCTCGCGCGCCTTGCCCTCGATGAGCCCCCACTGCGCCGGGTCCTTGACCCCGGCCAGCGCCTGGTGGGGCTTGCCCCCGCCGCTGCCCCCGGCCGCGGCGGCGATCTCCTTGACCAGCGCGTCGGCGCGCAGACCCTTGCCGACCAGGTCGTCGGTCACCACCGCCACGATGCTCAGCTTGCCGCCCACCTCCGCCCCCACCACCGCGCAGCCGCTGCCGATCGCGGCCCGGGTCTGGTCCCCCAGCTCGCGCAGCAGCCCCACCGAGTCGGCCTCCACCTTGAGCACCCGCCACTCGCGCCCGTCCACCGAGCCCCGCGCCGCGGCACCGCCGCCGGCAGCCTCGCCCAGCGCCTGGCGCTTGAGCCGCTCCTGCTCGCGCTTCTTGAGGGCCTCGATCTCCGCCTGCAGCGCTTCGATCCGCGCGCCGATCTGGTCCTCCCGGGTGTTGAGCCGGCGGGCCAGCTCGGACAGCATCTGAGTCTTGCTCCGCGCGTGCTCCAGGGCGCCCTCCCCGGTGAGCGCCTCGATCCGCCGCGTGCCGCTGGCGATGCCCGCCTCGCTCACCACCACGAACGGGCCGATCTCACCGGTGCGCGAGACGTGCGTGCCGCCGCACAGCTCACGCGAGACGTCCGGCCCGCCGCCCGCCCCGGCCACCCGCACCATCCGCACCGTGGCCCCGTACTTCTCCCCGAACAGCGCCATCGCGCCCGCGGCGCGGGCCTCCTCCAGCGGCTTGATCTCGGTCACCACCGGGAGATCCTGGAGCACCCAGGCGTTCACCCGGTCCTCGATCTCCCGGAGCTGCTCCGCGCGGGCGGCCTCGAAGTGCGCGAAGTCGAAGCGCAGCCGCTCCGGCGAGACCAGCGAGCCGGCCTGGCGCACGTGCTCGCCCAGAACCCCGCGCAGCGCCGCGTGCAGCAGGTGGGTGGCGGTGTGGTTGCGGCGGGTGCGCGCGCGCGCCGGGTCCACCGCCGCGGCGAGCTCGCCCGCCGCGGCGGCCCGCAGGAACTCCTCGCGGGCCTTGAGCGCCGCCGCCACCGTGGGGAACGCCGATCCGCCCGGGCCGGACGCGGCCCCGCCCTTGGCCGGCGCGAGCTTGAGCCGGTGGACGATCGCCTCGCCCTCCTTGTGTACGGACAGCACGTGCGCCACCGGCCGGCCCGGGCCCGCGCCCAGCCAGCCGGTGTCGGTGACCTGGCCCCCGGCCTCGGCGTAGAACGGCGTGCGGTCCAGGACCAGCTCCAGGTTCTCGGGCTCGCCCTGTGCGCCAGCCTCGCGCCACCGCCGGCCCGCCAGCCCGGCCTCCGCCATGTTCTCGTACCCCACGAACGCGGAATCCGTTCCTGGGGTCAGCTCCTGCCACGGGTGGGCCGCGGCGGCGCCGGTCTCGCTCTCGAAGGCCGAGGCGGCCCGGGACCTTTCCCGCTGCCCCTCCATGGCCTTTTCGAAGCCGGCCTCGTCCACGCTCAGGCCCCGCTCCGCGGCGATCTCCTCGGTCAGGTCCAGCGGGAAGCCGTAGGTGTCGTGCAGCTCGAACACCTCGGTTCCGGACAGCACCGTGCTCCCGGAGCGGCCGGCGTCGCCGATGAGCTTCTCCAGGCGCGCCATGCCCGCCTCGAAGGTGGCCGCGAAGCTCTCCTCCTCGCGCGTGAGGACCGCGCCGATCCGCTCGCTGCCGGCGGCGATCTCGGGGTAGAATTCGCCGAACTCCCGCACCACCGCCTCCACCACCCGGCCCAGGAACGGGCGGTCCAGGCCCACCGCGCGGCCCCGCCGCGCCGCCCGCCGCACCAGCCGGCGCAGCACGTAGCCGCGGCCCTCGTTGCCCGGCAGGGTGCCCTCGGCGACGGCGAAGCACAGCGCCCGCAGGTGGTCGGAGATGATGTAGAGCTCGGTGGTCCGCGCGGCGCGCGCGGCGCGGGACAGCCCGGCCAGGCCGGCCAGCCGCTCCACGATCGGCGCGAACAGGTCGGTCTCGAAGATGCTCTTCTTCCCCTGCACCAGCAGCGCCAGGCGCTCCAGGCCCATGCCGGTGTCGATGCCCCGGTTGCGCAGCGGCCCGAGCGTGCCGTCGGGATCGGCGTCGTACTGCGGGAACACCAGGTTCCAGAACTCCATGTAGCGCGGGCAGTCGCAGCCCGGGGCGCACTCCGCCCGGCCGCACGCGCCGGGCGTCTCGGGCCCCAGGTCGAAGTAGATCTCCGAGCACGGCCCGCACGGCCCGGCCCCGCCGGCCGGGCCCCAGAAGTTGTCGGCGCGGCCCAGCGCCACGATGCGCGCCTCGGGCAGCCCGATCTTCCTCCACAGCGCGCGCGCCTCGTCGTCCTCGGGGAAGCCGCCCTCGCCGTTGAACACCGAGGCGTACAGCTTCTCCCGCGGCAGCCCCAGCTCCTTCCGGCAGAACTCCCACGCCCACTCGATGGCCTCGGCCTTGAAGTAGTCGCCAAAGGAGAAGTTGCCCAGCATCTCGAAGAAGGTGTCGTGCCGCGGGGTCTGGCCGACCCGCTCCAGGTCGGTCAGCCGGAGGCACTTCTGCACCGAGGTGGCGCGGGTGTAGGGCAGCGAGCCCGGGGCGGTGTACAGGGGCTTGAACTGGACCATCCCGGCGGTGGTGAACAGCAGCGTGGGATCGCCCAGCGGCACCAGCGGCGAGCTGGGCACGTGGGTGTGCCCGCGCGCCCGGAAGAAGTCCAGGAACCTGGTGCGCAGCTGCTGGGAGGTCTCGTTCACGGTCGTGCGTTCAGTCCTTGGCCGCCACCGGGCGGGCGAAGAGCACCGAGCGGAAGTGCCCGACGTGCCGGAAGCCCGCCCGCTCGTACAGGCGGATGGCCGGCGCGTTGGCGTCGTTGACGTACAGCGTGAGGCAGGGCGTGCGCTCCAGCAGCACCCGCGCCAGGGCCCGCATGGCCTGGGTGCCCACCTGCCGCCGCCGGGCCTCGGGCACGGTGTACACCCCCTCCACCAGCGCGGTCTTCTGGTTCACGCAGGCGGCCTGGGCCTTGAACAGCAGCTCGCCGCCCTCCTCCCACACGAACCCCAGCCGCTCCTGGACCAGCCAGGCCAGGTAGCGCTCCAGGCCGACGGGGTCCTCCTCGAGGGGATCCACCCCGCGGTCCTCGCGGTCCATGCTCGAGGAGGCGCGCGCCATCCAGGGCAGGTCGCCCAGGGCGCACAGCCGCAGCCGGCCGCGGGGCGCCACCGGGTCCGGGGTGAGGTCGGCCGCCTCCAGCGCGTACACCCGGTTGAGCCTCAGCCACTGCGGCGCCGGCAGGTGCGGACCCAGCTCGCCCCACATCGCGTCCACCAGGTCCAGCGGGCCCACGATGTAGCGCAGCTCCGGCCGCGCCGCCGCCGCCGCCCGTCCCAGACGGGCGCCCTCGGCCGCCGGACCGAACGGCACCAGCAGCCGGGCCGGGCGCACGTACACCCCGGCGCGCGGCGGCCGGCCCAGGACGTCGAACCCCTGCAGACCGTAGCGCTCCACCTGCGTCTGGAGGAAGCAGTGCTCCACCGGGGCGGCGCGGAACCAGCCCTCCAGCACCTTGCGGTCGGCCGGCTGGGCCGGCCGCAACTCGCTGTTGCTCATCGGCGAAGATAGTAGCGGAAAGCCCCCGCGCGGGGAATCGGCCCGCGCCCCCGCCGGGGCCGCGGCGCCGCGGCGAGCGGGCGGCCCGGCGCGGCCGCGCGCCCTCGGGGAGCTACCGGCCCGGGAGCACCTCCCGCACCGCCGCCTCGATGGTGTCCAAGTCGAAGCCCCGCCGCGCCAGCGCCTGGAACAGCTTGTTCCGGGCCTCCCGCGGCGGCAGGCCGGCCACCTTGCGGGCCGACTGGCGGGCCAGCGCCACGGCCCGCTCGCGCTCGGCGGTCCCCCGCTCCCCGTGGGCCTCCAGCTCCTCCAGCGCCCGGCGCGCGGTCGCCTCGGGCACGCCCTTGCCGCGCAGCTCCTGGAGCAGCAGCCGCGTGCCCCGCGGCCGGGCGCGGCGGCCCTCCAGGTACAGCCGGGCGTACTCCAGGTCGTCCAGGATCTTCACTTCTTCCAGCCGGTCGCACACCGCGGCGATGTCGGGGCCCTCGAAGCCCTTCTCCTTGAGCTTCCGCTCCAGCTCGGCGCGGGTGCGCCGGCGGCGGTCCAGGATGCGCAGCGCCGCCTCGCGGGTGCGCTCGTAGGCCTCGGACATCACGATCCTCGGGGCGGGTGGGAGCGGGGGGCGGCGGCGGCCCGGCGGATCAGCCCCGGCCGCGCGAACCGGCGCGCCGGCGCGTGTCCTCCATGGCGAACTTGGCGCCCTGGCCGAAGACCTGCTCCATGAAATCGGCGAACCCGGGCTGCAGGTAGCGCTCGCGGCAGTCCAGCCACGACTGCCGGAAGGTGTAGCCGTCCTTGCCCAGCGGGGCGTTCTCCTCCCAGTCCCCCTGGCGCCACTGGACCCAGCACATCATGTCCTCGTCGGTCACCCAGCCGTTGTTCCAGTACAGGTACTGGGTGCTCTGCAGTTCCCAGAACCTCCGGTAGAAGGACTTGACCTCCCGGGTGTCGGCGGCCGTCTGTTCGACCCGGTCGCGCATGTCCATGATGCGGTCGAACCTCCGGTTGAGATCCATGTGGAGGTCCGACCGCTTGAGCAGCTTGAGGCCCTCCACGCTCTCCCGGTGGATGCGGGTCACGACCAGCAGGATCGCCACCGAGGCGGCGGTGGTCGCGCACAGGAGCACGCCGAGAAACACCAGGATTCCGGAATCCGCCACGTTACACCTCCACGACCAGGAAGCGCCTGGAACAGCGTGACCGGGGGCCGCGGATCATCCTAACTCCCCCGGAGCTTCCGCTCCAGCATGGAGCCTCTCGGGGAGTCGGCCCCGGGGAGCCGCGCCGGGCCCGCCGGCGCGGCCGCTACTCGATGCCGACCACCTGGCTGCGCCGCTCGCTGAGCAGCGTGTCCCGCCACCGGCCGCGGTGGCGCGCGATGCGCTCCCGCCGGCCCACCACGCGGAAGCCGCACGCCGCCTGCAGCCGGAGGCTGGCCTCGTTCTCGGGAAACGAGCTGCCGCACAGGCACCAGATGCCGTGCCGCTCGGAGGACTCGATCAGGGCGTCCAGCAGCCGCCGCCCCACGCCCCGCCCGCGCCAGCCGGCCGCCACGTACAGGCTGACCTCCGCGACCCCGGCGTAGCACGCCCGCGCCGACACCGGGGCCAGCGCGGCCCAGGCCACGATCCGGCCCGCGGCCCGCGCCACCAGCCGGCTGTGGGCGTGGTGGCGCGCGTGCCAACCCTCCCACGACGGGGCCTCGGTCTCGAAGCTCGCATCGCCGGTGGCCAGCCCCTCCAGGAACACCTCCCGGACGCCCTCCCAGTCCGACGGCTGCAGCTCGCCGATCACCGGCCCGCCCGGCGGGCCCGGGGCGGGAGCGGTCAACTCGCGGGCCCCCGGAGCAGGTTCCGCAGGTGGTTGTGGAGGATGCCCCCGTTGCGGTAGTAGTCCACCTCCACCGGCGCGTCCAGCCGCACCACCGCCGCGAAGCTGCCGGCCGGGCCGCCGGGCCGGCGGAAGCTGACGCTCACCGTCTGACGCGGCGCCAGTCCCCGCTCCAGGCCGGTCACGTCGAACACCTCCTGGCCGGTGAGGCCCAGCGACTCGGCGCTCTGGCCGGCCTCGTACTGCAGCGGCAGCACGCCCATGCCCACCAGGTTGGACCGGTGGATGCGCTCGTAGCTCTCGGCCAGCACCGCCCGCACCCCCAGCAGCAGCGTGCCCTTGGCGGCCCAGTCGCGCGAGGAGCCGGTGCCGTACTCCTTGCCCGCCAGCACCAGCAGCGGCACGCCCTCGGCCTGGTACTTCACCGCGGCGTCGTACACGCTCATGCGCTCGCCGTCCGGCAGGTGCACGGTGACGTTGCCCTCGCTGCCGGGCACCAGCAGGTTCTTGAGCCGGATGTTGGCGAAGGTCCCGCGCATCATCACCCGGTCGTTGCCGCGGCGCGAGCCGTAGGAGTTGAAGTCCTTCTTCTCCACGCCCTGCTCGCGCAGGTAGCGGCCCGCAGGGCTGTCCAGTGGGATGTCGCCGGCCGGGGAGATGTGGTCGGTGGTGACGGAGTCGCCCACCATCACCAGCACCCGGGCGCCGGCGATGTCGCGCACCGGCGCGGCCTGCGGCTCGAGGTTCAGGAAGAACGGCGGCTCCTGGATGTAGGTGGACGCCGGGTCCCAGCGGTACAGCTCGCCCTCCGGCACCCGGATCTCGTTCCACCGGCGGCCGCCGTCGAACACGTTGCCGTAGCTGGAGCCGAACATCTGCGGCTCCACCGCCCGGGCGGCCAGCTCGGCCACCTCGCGCTGGGTGGGCCACAGGTCCCGGAGGTACACCGGGCGGCCCTCGCGGTCGGGCCCCAGCGGCTCGGAAGTGAGGTCCATGTCGGTGGTGCCGGCCAGCGCGTAGGCCACCACCAGCGGCGGGGAGGCCAAGTAGTTGGCCTTCACCGCAGGGTGCACCCGGCCCTCGAAGTTGCGGTTCCCGGACAGCACCGCGGCCGCCACCAGCCGGCCCTCGGCCACCGCCCGCGCCACCGCCTCGGGCAGCGGCCCGGAGTTCCCGATGCAGGTGGTGCAGCCGTAGCCCACCACGTGGAAGCCCAGGCTCTCCAGCGCCGGCAGCAGGCCCGCGCGCTTGAGGTACTCGGTCACCACCCGGGAGCCGGGCGCCAGGCTGGTCTTCACGTACGGCTTCACCCGCATCCCGAGGTGCACCGCCTTCTTGGCCACCAGCCCCGCGGCCAGCATCACCGAGGGGTTGGAGGTGTTGGTGCAGGAGGTGATGGCCGCGATCACCACCGCCCCGTGGCCCAGGGTGGCGGAATCGCCGTTGAGCGGCACCTTCGCGGTGCGCCCCAGGTCCTCCTCGTGCAGCCCGAAGCCGCGCTCCTTGACCGGCGCGGCCAGCGACTTGCGGAAGGCGCTCCGCATCTCACGCAGCGGCACCCGGTCCTGCGGGCGCTTGGGGCCCGCGAGGCTCGGCTCCACCTGGCCCAGGTCCAGCTCCAGGGTGTCGGTGAACTCCGGCAGCGGCGCCTCGTCGGTGCGCAGGAGCCCCTGCTCGGCCGCGTACAGCTTCAGCAGCTGCGCGGCCTTGCCGCGGCCAGTGCGCTCCAGGTAGCTCAGCGTCTCCGCGTCCACCGGGAAGAAGCCCATGGTGGCGCCGTACTCGGGCGACATGTTGGCGATGGTGGCCCGATCCGGCAGTGGCATCTCCGAGAGCCCCGGCCCGCAGAACTCCACGAACTTGTCCACCACCCCTCGCTTCCGCAGCATCTGGGTGATGGTCAGGGTGAGGTCGGTGGCGGTCACGCCCTCACCCAGCCGGCCGGTGAGCCGGAAGCCGATCACCTCCGGGGTGAGGATGTACAGCGGCTGGCCCAGCATCACCGCCTCGGCCTCGATGCCGCCCACGCCCCAGCCCACCACGCCGAGCCCGTTGATCATGGTGGTGTGCGAGTCGGTGCCGACGAGCGAGTCGGGGAACGCCTCGCGAACGCC
This sequence comes from Saccharimonadales bacterium (SeqCode), assembly GCA_035542815.1. Lineage (GTDB taxonomy): Bacteria > Eisenbacteria > RBG-16-71-46 > RBG-16-71-46 > JACRLI01 > JACRLI01. The sequence continues at coordinate 9,369 of DATKKS010000228.1, forward strand.
GTCGCGCTCGGCGGTCAGCACGCCCTGCGCCAGGTACTCGAGGTTCACCTGGTGCACGATCCCCGTCGCGGGCGGCACCACCCGCAGATTTTCCAGCGCCCGCTGGCCCCAGCGCAGGAACTCGTAGCGCTCGCGGTTGCGGTGAAATTCGAGCCGGGCGTTGAGATCCAGCGCGTCGGCCTGCCCGAAGTAATCCACCTGCACCGAGT
>DATKKS010000229.1:0-20471 GCA_035542815.1 Saccharimonadales bacterium (SeqCode)
GGCCCGCTCGACCTCGCGCTCCAGGCTCAGGACCTGGGTCTCCAGGGCCTTGGCCTCGGGTGCGGACAGGATCATCTGCACCACCCAGGGCAGGCGGTCCTTGTCGAAGAACATGTGCTCGGTGCGGCACAGCCCGATGCCCTCGGCGCCGAAACCGATGGCGGTCTTGGCGTCGCGCGGCACGTCGGCGTTGGCGCGCACCTTGAGCCGGCGCACCTTGTCCACCAGCTCCATGAACTCCGCGAACTCGCCGGTGAGCTGGGGCTCCACCGTCTTCACCGCGCCCAGGATCACCTCGCCCGAGGTGCCGTTGAGGCTGATGGCGTCGCCTTCGTTCACGGTGACGCCGCCGACCGTGAACCGGCGGCCCTTCTCGTCCACCGCCAGCGCGCCGCAGCCCACCACGCAGCACTTGCCCATGCCGCGCGCCACCACCGCCGCGTGCGAGGTCATCCCGCCGGTGGCGGTCACGATGCCCTGCGACACGTCCATGCCGTGGATGTCGTCGGGCACGGTCTCGTTCCGCACCAGGATCACCTTGTGGCCGTCCTTGGCGCGCGCCACGGCGGTCTCGGCCGTGAACACCGCCTCGCCGACCGCCGCGCCGGGCGAGGCCGCCAGCCCGCGGGCGATGACCTTGGCCTGGGCCTTGGGATCGAGCTGCCGGTGCAGCAGCTGGTTGAGCTGCTGGGGCTCCACCCGGAGCACCGCCTCCTCGGTGGAGATGAGGCCTTCCTTCACCATGTCCACGGCGATCTTGACCGCGGCCGCCCCGGTGCGCTTCCCGGTGCGGGTCTGGAGCATGAACAGCTTGTTGTCCTGGATGGTGAACTCGAAGTCCTGGATGTCGCGGTAGTGCTTCTCCAGCCGCTTGGTGATGTCCACCAGCTGCCGGTAGGCGTGCGGCATCTCGCGCTCCAGGTTGGCGATGGGCTCGGGCGTGCGCACCCCGGCCACCACGTCCTCGCCCTGGGCGTTCACCAGGAACTCCCCGTAGAACGTGTTCTCGCCGGTGGACGGATTGCGGGTGAAGCCCACCCCGGTGGCCGAGGTCGGCCCCATGTTGCCGAACACCATGGCCTGCACGCTGACCGCGGTGCCGAGGTCGTCGGGGATGCGCTCCTTGCGCCGGTAGTACACCGCGCGCTCGCCGTTCCAGGAGCGGAACACCGCGTCCCGGGCGTGGTCGAGCTGCTCGCGCGGGCCCTGCGGGAAGCGGCTGCCGCGGCGCTTCAGCACCAGCGCCTGGAAGTCGGCCACCAGGGCCTGCAGATCCTCCACCGTGAACTCGGTGTCGAGCCGGATGCCCCGGCGCTTCTTGTGCACGGCGATGACGTGCTCGAACTCGGCCTTGCCCATGTCGAACACCACGCTGCTGAACATCTGGATGAAGCGGCGGTAGCAGTCCCACGCGAAGCGCGGGTTGCGGGTGCGCCGGGCGAGGCCCTCCACCGAGCGGTCGTTGAGGCCCAGGTTGAGGATGGTGTCCATCATGCCGGGCATGGAGAACTTGGCCCCCGAGCGCACCGAGACCAGCAGCGGGTCGGCGGGGTCGCCCAGCTTCCGGCCCATGGTCTGCTCCAGGCGCTCCAGCGCGGCGGCCTGCTCGCGCTGGAACTCCTCGGACAGCTTCATCCCGTTCGCGTAGTACTCGTTGCAGATGCGGGTGGTGATGGTGAAGCCCGGCGGGACCGCCACGCCCGCGCGGGCCATCTCGGCCAGGCCGGCGCCCTTGCCGCCGAGCAGGTCCTTCATGGATGCGTCGCCGTCTGCGTGTCCTTCTCCGAAGAAGTAGATGTGCTGGTCCGACATGGATCCCCCTTCATCCTCCCCAGAACCCCTCGGGCGTGGGGCCAGAACGCTGCTGGCGCGAATGGCGGATGTCGCAGCGGATTGTAGTCCCGACGGGCCGGAGGGGCAAATCGGGCCGGGGCGGGCGGCGGGCCGAGGCTGTAACTCGCTGGAACAAAACAAGCTGTGAGGAGAAAGAAACCGCGCGGCGGCCCTCGGAGGAGCGCCGCCGCGCGGGGCGGGAAGCGGGGCCGCAGGCGGACCCGGGAGCCGGGGCCGCCCTACCGGAGCAGCACGATGCGCCGGGTCGCCGCCTGGCTGCCCGACTCGAGGCGGCAGAAGTACACCCCGGTGCCCAGCGGCCGGCCGTCGCCGTCGCGGCCGTCCCAGCTGGCCTGGTGCGTCCCGGGCGAGGCGTCCCCGTCCTTCAGCGTCGCCACCGCCCGGCCGGACACGTCGAACACCCGGAGCCGCACCCGCTGCGAGCCGGCCACCCCGGAGACGGTGTAATCCAGCACGGTCAGGCCGCGGAACGGGTTGGGCCGGTTCAGGGACAGCGCCAGCGACAGGCCCGGGAGGTTGCGCACGCCGCCGCCGGAGTCCACCGCCGCGAGGTTGTAGTTGGCGGCGTCGTAGGCGCGCAGCAGCCCGTAGCCGTAGACGGTGTCCGGGTTGGCCGCCTGCGAGCCGGTCTGGTGGATGGCCTCGAGCACCATCAGCGGGGTGTAGTCCGGGTGTTTCTGGAGGATCAGCGCCACCGCGCCGGCGGTGAGCGGCGTGGAGAAGGACGTCCCGCTGTGGTACTCGTAGCCGTTCGGGTCGGAGTAGCCGACCATCCAGTCGGAGACGCCGCGGGCCACGATGTCCGGCTTGAGGCGGCGGTCCCAGGTGGGGCCCAGGGAGCTGAAGGCGGCGATCGTCCCGGCCGAGTTCACCGCGCCCACCGACAGCACCGAGTCGCCGTCCGCCGGCGCGATCATCTTGTTGGACGGGTACGGGACGCCCAGGCCGTTCTCGTTGCCCATCGCGTCCACCACCACGATCCCGTGCCGCGAGGCGATGCTGGCCGCCCGGGTGGTGACGTGGGTGTGGCCGTCCAGCAGCATGTAGCGCGCCAGCGGGCTGATGCTGGAGGTGTCGAAGTCGCGGTAGCCGAGCGAGCTGCTGATGACGTCCGCGCCCAGCGAGTCCGCCCACTCCGCGCCCGCCAGCCAGTGGTCCTCCTCGATCGGGTACTCCGTGGGGATCCACTCGGTCTTGCCCAGGATGAAGCGGGCGTTGTAGGCCGCGCCCAGGAACTGGCCCGGGTAGTAGGCCCCGATGGTGCTCAGGGTCCAGGTGCCGTGCTCGTCCTGGAAGGCGGAGTCCTGCCCCGCCTGGTCGGCCACGATGCTGTCGCCGTAGATGAAGTCCCGCGAGTGGGCCACCTGGATCGGGTGGCCCGGGTAGTTGAAGGCGGCGTGGTTGAGCCGGAAGCCGTCGTCCAGCATGCAGATCAGGATCCCCTCGCCGTGGAAGCCGGCGTCGTGCAGCTGGGGGATCTGGATCTGGTTGAGCTGGCTCCAGGACATGCCGTACTGGGTGGAGTCCGCAGCCGGCGCCAGCGGCGCGGACGGCGCGGCCGGGGCCGGGGGCGCGGTCCACACCGGCTCCGGCCCGTAGAGCGCGTCCAGCCGCCGCTCGTCGCGGCGGTACGCCCCCACCAGGTCGAGCCGCGCCACGCACGGCAGCGCGGCGATGGCGGTGAGCTGCGCCGGGGTGGCCGCGACGCTCACCGCGTCGAGCCAGCGGCTCACCTCCCGCCGGCGCGCCCCGGTGGCCAGCACCTGCTCCAGGTAGCTCTCCGAGACCGGCAGGTCCAGCTCGTCCACCACCCGGCCGGGCATGGTCTTCGAGCGGCGCCACAGGGCGTGCGCCGGGAGCGACGCTTCGACGCGGTCCAGGGCGCGGGCGCGCAGCTCGGGATCGGCCAGGCCCTTGTCGGCGAAGTAGACCCAGGCGTGCACCGGGGCGCCGCCGGGGCGCCCCAGGGCCTGCAGCAGGCCGAGGCTCAGCGGGGCCGAGCCGGCGGCCGCGCGGGGCGCGCCGGCCACCAGGAGCAGGCCGAGGGCGATGCCGGAGAACAGCCAGCTGAGCAGAGAGCGCCGTGACCGCATGAAACACCTCGTGGTCTACCGCCCGGAGCCCGCCCGACTCGGGGCGGGGCCCCGCGGGCGAGCCCGGCCAGAACTTCAATTGTAATTATAACAAGAAGTTGCGGCCGGGCTCAAGTGCTGCCTCAGCGCCGCGGTTTGCGCTCCACGGAGGTCAGCACGGCGTCGAAGATCTCCAGCGCGGTGGCGATCTCCTCGCGGCTCACCACCAGCGGCGGCGCGAAGCGCACCGCGGAGACTCCGGAGCCCAGCACCAGCAGGCCCCGGTGGAACGCGGCCTGGACGATCTCGTCGCGCAGCTTCCCGTGCGGAGCCATGCCGGCGCGGTCCTTGACGATCTCCACGCCCACCATCAGCCCGCGGCCCTGCACCCAGCCGATGCTCGGATGGCGCGACTCCAGCGCCTTGAGGCCCTCCATCAGTTCCACCCCGCGGCGCTCGGCGTTCTTCATCAGGCCGCCGGCCACCAGGTCCAGGGTGGCGCGCGCCGCGGCGCAGCTCACCGGGTTGCCGCCGAAGGTGTTGCCGTGCGAGCCCGGCGGCCAGTCCATGAGCGCGGCCGGCGCGACCATGGCCGCCAGCGGCATGCCCGAGGCGATGCCCTTGGCCACGGTGATGATGTCCGGCTTCACCCCCCAGTGCTGGATCGCCCACCACTTGCCGGTGCGGCCCATGCCCGACTGCACTTCGTCCACCACCAGCAGGATGCCGTGCTTGTCGCACAGCTTGCGCAGCTCCTGGAAGTAGCCGGGCGGCGGCACCACATAGCCGCCCTCGCCCTGGATCGGCTCCACCACCATCGCGGCGCAGTCCTCGGGGGGCAGCACGGTGCGCATGAGTTCATCCTCGATGAACTTCACGCACGCGAAGTTGCAGGCCGGGAACTTGAGGTTGAACACGCACCGCCGGCAGTTGGCGAAGGGCGCGTGCACCGCCTGCGGCGTCAGCGGCGCGAAGCCCTGGCGCTGGCGGGCCTTGCTGGCGGTCAGCGCCAGCGAGCCCAGGGTGCGCCCGTGGAAGGCGCCCAGGAAGCCCAGCAGCAGCGGCCGGCGGGTCTTCCAGCGGGCCAGCTTGATGGCGCTCTCCACCGCCTCGGTGCCGGAGTTGCACAGGTAGGTCTTGGCCGGCCCGCGGGTGGGGCTCAGGCGGGCCAGCCGCTCGGCCACGTCAATCTCCGGCCCGTAATAGAAGTCCGTGCCGGACATGTGCAGGAAGCGCGCGGCCTGGCGCTGGATGGCCCGGACCACCTTGGGGTGGGCGTGCCCGGTGGAGCACACCGCGATCCCCGCGTTCATGTCCAGGAACTTGTTGCCGTCGATGTCCCACAGCCAGGCGCCGCGGCCGCGGTGCACCACCAGGGGGTAGCTGCGGGTGTAGGAGGGCGAGAGGCTGCGGGCGTCCCGCGCCACCCAGGCGCGGGCCTTGGGGCCGGGCAGGCGGCCCTTGAGAACAGGCTTGGGGTTCGGCATGGCGATGGCTCCCTGAAGTTCTGGCCAGGAGTTCCCGCGCCGGCGGCACCGGGTGCCGCCGCGCGGAGCAACGCAGGATGCGGGCCGTGGCCCGGGCTCAGCGGCCCGAGTCGGGCGGCCTCCATTCCATCCAGCGCTGCCGGCCTCCGGCGCTGAGCATCAGGGAATCCACCGTCCGGGGGTTCATGAGTCGATCTGCGCCTTCTGCAGCTTGCCGCTGTAGTCGATGTACACCGTCTTCCACTCGCTGAACACGTCCAGCGCCGCGGTGCCGGCTTCGCGGTGGCCGTTGCCGGTCTCCTTCACGCCGCCGAAAGGCAGGTGCACCTCGGCCCCGATGGTGGGGCCATTAACGTACACGATCCCGGCCTCGATGTCGCGGATCGCTTTCTGGGCGCGGTTCAGGTCGCGGGTGTAGATGGACGAGGACAGGCCGTACAGGGTGCCGTTCAGGATCTCCACCGCCTCGTCCGCCGAGCCGCAGGTGAGGAGCGCCACCACCGGCCCGAAGATCTCCTCCTGGGCGATGCGCATGCCGGGGGTCACCCGGTCGAACACGGTGGGCTGGAAGAAGTGCCCTCGGGCCAGCTCGCCGTCACGGGCCGCGCCGCCGCCCAGCACCAGCCGCGCGCCCTCGCGCTGGCCGATCTCCACGTACTCGGCGATGGCCGGGATGCGCCCGGCGTTGACCACCGGGCCCACGTCCACGCCCGCTTCCAGGCCGTCGCCCAGCCGGAGCGCGCGGGCCCGGGCCACCAGCCGCTCGGTGAACTCCGCGGCGATCTTCCGGTGCAGGATGAGCCGGCTGGTGGCGGTGCAGCGCTGCCCGGTGGTGCCGAAGGCCCCCCACAGGGCGCCCTCCAGCGCCAGGTCCAGGTCGGCGTCGTCCAGCACGATCTGCGCGTTCTTGCCGCCCAGCTCCAGCGAGCAGCGCTTGAGCGTCCCGCCGCACTGCTGCGCGATCCGCTTGCCCACCTCGGTGGAGCCGGTGAAGCTCAGCACCTTGATGTCCGGGTGGGCCACCATCGGGTCGCCCACTTGCGAGCCCGAGCCGTGCACCAGGTTCACCACCCCGGGCGGGAGCCCGGCGGCCTCCAGCACCTCGAACAGCAGGGTCGCGCTGGCGGGCACGTCGCTGGCCGGCTTGAGCAGCACGGTGTTGCCGCACACCAGCGCCGGGAACATCTTCCAGGTGGCGATGGCCAGCGGGAAGTTCCACGGGGTGATGAGCCCGGCCACCCCGATCGGCTGGCGCAGCGAGTAGCCGGCCTTGTTGGGCAGCTCCGGCTGGACCGTCTGGCCGAACAGCCGGCGCCCCTCGCCCGCGGCGTAGAAGGCGGTGTCAATGCCCTCCTGGACGTCCCCGCGGGCCTCCGGGAGCACCTTGCCCATCTCCCGGGTCATCACCCGGGCGATCTCCTCCTTGCGCTCCGCCAGCAGCCGGCCGACCTGGAACAGCAGCTCCCCCCGCTTGGGCGCGGGGACCAGCCGCCAGCTCCGGAACGCCCGCGCGGCCGCGGCCACGGCGCGCGCCACGTCCCCGGCGTCGGAGGCCGGCCAGCGGCCGATCACCTCGTCGTGGCGGGCGGGGTTGCGGTTCTCGAACGTCCGGCCGGCGTGGGAGTCCGCCCACTGGCCGTCGATGAAGTTGCGGGTCTGCATGGGTCCCTTGCAAAGCGGCGCCCCCAGGGGGCGCCGCGGCCGACGCGATGGCTCATGCGCGCGGCGCCGGACGCCCCGGCGCCGCGCGGGATCGTGCCCCGCCGCCCGGAGGCGCCGGGCCGAGGGTCAGCGGATCACGGTGAACCGGCCGACGCGGGTGCGGCCGTCCGGGGTCGCCAGCCGGAAGATGTAGATGCCCGATCCGATGTCCTGGCCCTGGCCGTTCTTGACGTCCCAGTCCTCGCCGTTGTCCAGGGTGCTGGAGTGGCTCAGGGTCCGGACCCGCGCGCCGTCCGCCGTGTAGATGTCGATGGTCACCTGCACCGGCAGGTTGGTGAAGCGGATCTTGCGCCGGCCGGGCAGGTCCCAGTCGGCGTGGAAGCTGTACGGGTTGGGCACCACCTTCACCGCGTCCAGGTTGCCGGCCACCGGCGCTCCGGTGGGCCGGATGGGCCCGACCATGTTGGCGCTCAGCGGGGTCAGGTCCTCGCCGTTCTCGGTGGTGTCGCAGTAGGTCACCGCATAGTACAGTTCGAACCCGTTCTTGGGCCCGGGCATCGTGCCGCGCACGTTGATGGTGTCAATCTCCTCCACCCCGCCGCGGATCTGGCCGGTGTGGAACGGGATGCGGTCGAAGTAGAAGATGCTGTCCGGGTCGATGAACAGCCCCACCCCCTTCAGCTTGTTGTCCCGCCACGTCCACATGCGGCTGCTGGAGCCGTTGTCCGGGTTGATCACCGCGTTCCCGAAGATCCGGGCCGGCTGGAGCGCGTAACGGCGCAGCAGCTCCATGTGGGTGGTGTCCCCCCCGACGGTCCGGTACACGTTGTACCCCCCGAAGGCGGGGACCTTCTCGGCCAGCGTGTCCCGGTCCCACAGCAGGAACACCGTCTGGTCCGCATTGCGGAAGTGCGCGACCACGGTGTCCACCACCTCGGCGTTGTAGGGCGGGCGCAGCGCGAAGCCGCGCAGGTGCAGGCTGGGCCACTGCTGGGCGCGCGCCGGCCCGGGCAGGGCCGCCAGCGCGCCCAGCGCGAGAGCCGCGAGGAAACGAAGCCTGGGGGAGAACGGGGAAGGCATCGGTCAGCGTCTCCTGTTCTGGGGCAGCGTGCGCACGGCGGCCTGCAGCCGGGCGTGCCGCCCGGCCGCCAGGCGCTGGAGCGCCGGGACGTGAGCGGCGCGGGCCTGCAGCTCCTCCGCCCGCGCGCGGGCCAGCTCGACCGCGTTCGGCGGGCACTGGTTGCGCCAGATGTTCCAGCCCTTGGTTGACAGCACGATGTCCGCCACCTGGCGCACTTCCTCGCGGTACATCCAGTCCAGCTCGAAGCCGAAGAAGTAGATCTGGAAGGGCGCCGCGATGGGGTTGCCGCCGTTGACGTCGTGCAGGATGGTGCCCAGCTTGTACCAGGCGCACACGCTCTTGTCGATCCACAGCGTGTCGATCGCGCCCTGGGACTTGTAGAAGGTCAGCCAGTGCCCGAAGGCCCGCGAGTCCAGCGAGCGGTACAGCCCGATGGGCTGCCAGATGGCCGAGTCCGGGTTGGGGTTGTACTCGGCGGGCCAGCCCCGCAGGCACTCGTTCCCGAGCGGGTAGGCGCCGAACTGGCCGGGCTGGCGGGCCGTGCCCAGGGTGTCGACGCGGCCCACGTCGAAGCTCAGCGTCGGCAGCTGGCGGCGCTCGATGCCGTAGGCCGTCTGCCGGGTGAACGGCACCGGGTAGGGATCCATGCCCCGCATCGCCGGCGAGGGCTCGCTGCTCTTGCGCAGGAACTCGGTGGAGAACATGGTGTCCCCGGTCACGCTGCGCAGGCCCAGCACGTCGAACATGAAGTCGGTGTTGGGATCGGAGCTCCCGGGCGTCCCCGGCACCACCGGGTAGCTGGGCAGGAAGCCCGAACTCCCCCTGCGCGAGCCCTGCAGCCACTTCCCGAACCCCCCGCCGAGGCCCCACACGTTCCCGCCGGCCACCAGGTAGGTGTAGAGGTTGTTGGACGTCGAGGGGCTGGCCACCAGCTGGCGCAGCGCGTAGTCGTAGCCGTTCCCCGGCTGGGCCTGCGGCACGTCCCACACCACCACCTGGTAGTGCGCCAGGGTGGACAGCGGCACGCCGTACTTGAGCTTGAGCTTCCCGTAGTTCTTGATGAAGGCCCAGCTGGTGTCCATGCGCGCGCACTGGCCCGCGGTGTTGATGTACCAGCGGTCCCGGGTCAGCACGTCCTTGTAGTAGTCGAGGCTTTCGAGGCCGGTCAGGCTCGGCACGTTGGCGCTGTCGGACGTCATGGTGTTGTCGAAGACGAACAGCAGCGGCCGGTCGAAGGTGACCGCGATCACCTCGATCGAGATCACCGCGATGCTGGAGTTGCCGGAGTCGTCGATGACCTTGATGTAGAACGAGTGCAGGCCGGCGGTCGGGAAGCCCGGGACGATGGTGGACTGGGCCCGGGCGTCCGATGCGCGCCACACGTACCCGCCCGGCTGGGTCACCTTGGGCTGGACCGCGGTCGGGTCGTCAATGTCCATCGAGTAGGTGTAACCGACGATGGTCCCGCCGTAGCCCGAGGCGTCCCCGGCCCAGGACACGCTCAGGTCGGTGTTCAGGGGCAGCTGCACCCGCAGCGGGTGGGACGGGTCGTAGCCGTTGAAGGTCTGCGACTGCGATCCCACGGTGACGCCCAGGGTGGGCCGCGCCGAGGTGGGCATGGAGGTGAAGAAGGCCGAGTTCCGCAGGGTGGACAGCTCGTCGACCCGGCACCTGCTGGTCTCGCCCGGCTTGTCCTGGGCCAGCGTGGGGATGGGGTCTTCCGCCCCCGCCTCGTCGATGCCCTTCACCACCAGGCAGTACTGGTGGTTCGGAGTCAGCGCGAAGGCCCAGGAGGTGGTGTCCCCGCCCACGTAGAAGTTGTAGTTGGGGCGCAGCGGCTGGCTCATGGTGGCGCGGATCAGCTGGCAGGCGTCCTCGGTGCCCAGCGTCGGCGGGCGGCCGGTGACGTCCTTGAACATGACGTGGTAGCGCACCGGCAGGCGCTTGGGATCCGAGGAGTCCAGGTCGTCGCCGCGCCAGCGGGCGGTCAGGATCGGGCCCACCACCCCGTTCTCCCCGGTGGGGAACACCAGGAAGGTCCGGGGCATGATGGTCAGCGCGGTGAAGTAGCGGTAGTCCCACGGCGACCTCAGGCCGTTGTTGTCCACGGCGCTCACGTAGAACTCGTGCTCCCGCTCGAAGGGGATCATGGCCGGGGCCCCGGAGTCGCCCGGCGTCACCGCGGCGCTGTCCGCGGGGTAGATGAGGGTCACCTGGTGCAGCTTGGTGGTCACCCACCTCGACATCGCCGTGTCCGCGGTGTCCGCGGCGCTGGTGACGTAGACGTAGTGGTCCACGTAGCCGTCCGGGTCGAACGAGCTCCACTTGAAGGTGATCTGGTAGGGCTCAAGCAGCGGGTTGGCCGGCTTCGAGTTGTAGGCGCCGGCGGTGATCTGGATCGTGGGCCGGAGATCCGGCGCCATGCTGCCCTGCAGCGCCTTCGACCCGCACCCGACCAGGATCCCGAGGAGGAGGAGGATCCCCAGGGCGGCGATTGTCTGACGGCTTTTCATGTCCAACACTCCTCGAACAGAACCTCTAGCGCTTGCGCTTGAAGTAGAAGGGGATCCGCAGCTTCGCGATCCGCCCGGCACCCAGATCCTGGCCCTCGCTGGACAGGTAATCGTTTGCGGTCACCTCGATCACGTGCAGCCCGGTGCGGATCTGGATGTACCGGGTGGCGGTGGGGTCGGTGGGGTCCGGCACCCAGAAGGGGAAGGTGACGCCGGTCACGTTGGAGGGGGTCACCTGGTCGTAGGTCGTCGGGCTCGCCGTCTCCGGGTCCAGCGCGAGGTTGAACGCCCCGGGCGACGTGATCGGGGTCGACCCGGTCAGGTCGTTTCCGTCGTAGGCCACCGCGCGCACCGAGAAGGACGTGGGGTTGGCGGCGATGTACACCGGCGCGACCGAGCTGTCCACGAGCAGGGTGTCGCCCGGGAAGCTGGGGTCGAACGGGATCCGGGTGCGGCCCGACTTGTCGTGCAGCGGCTGCCCGTTCACCAGGAACGCGCACTGGGTCACGTCGCCGACCTTGAAGTACGGGCGGAACCCGCTCACCACGGTGATCCGGGCCCCGGTCGGGTCCACCTGGCCCTGGTAGTCGAAGGCCCGCACCAGGAAGCTGCGCACCCCCGCCTTGTGCCGCTCGAGGTCGGTGGAGAACTCGTAGGGCTGGTTCAGGAAGGGCTCGAACACCTCGATGGAGCCGGACGGCGGGGTGGTCGCCGTGGGCGTGGGCTGCAGGCCGCCGCCGCCCACCAGGCTGTTCCGGAACTCCACCGAGAAGCCCCGCACCTGCCCGTCGCGGTCCCACCCGCCGAAGGCCAGCCGGATGTCGCTCGTGCGCGAGATGGTGTCCCCGTCCGCGTGCGGAATCACCTTACCGTCCCGCAGCTCGTAGAAGCGCCTTTGGATCGGGCGCAGCTCGGGCGGCAGGGCCAGGGTGTTGGGGTCGGCGAACCAGGTCCCCGGCGCGTAGTTGTAGGCGAACACCCGCAGCGTGTCCGGCGCCCCGCCCGAGCCGGTCTCGCCGTTGACGGCGTCCACCCCCTTCAGGTGGAACTCGTTGCGGCCGGACTGCAGCTGGTCCGCGAGGTAGGTGACGGACGTGTCGGTGGTGAACACCTCGGTGGACCCGATCCGGACCTTGAAGCCGACCACCGGGGCCTGGTGCGGGTCGCGCGGCGGCGCGACGTGCCAGCGGAAGTGCACGTAGCTGCCCAGGGGGATGGTGTCGCGGGGCGAATGGCTGGGATCGCGCTCGCTGTCCGTCAGCCACACCTGGCGCCCGCCCGGGATGATGGCGTAGGCCGCGTCCACGACCGGCTCGGGCAGGTAGCGGTCCTCCGCGTTCAGGATCACGTGCGCCGGGTTGAAGTCCGACTTCCCCTGGTCGTCCACCGCGGCCACCCACAACGTGTGCGGGTAGCGCGGCGAAGTGGGGGTCACGGTGAACGTGAAGATGCTGTCGGTGCGGGTGGTGAAGTACTTGGGATTGTAGAAGTCGGTCAGGCCGGGCACCCCGTTGGTGTCGGTCACGATGACGTAGTAGCCCACCACCTTGCCGTCGGGATCGGAGCCGTACCAGTGCGCGTGGTAGCGGTAGACCACCGCCGTCGGAATCCCCCCCTGCGGCGTCTTGAGGAACGAGGTGTCGTAGGGGGCGGCCACCAGGACCGTCACCGGCGAGTGGTTCAGGACGCTCGACGGCGTGGTGGACTTCCTGCCACAGCTCCACGCTGCCAGCGCCAGCAGGGCAAGGACGAGAATCCGGCTCTGCTTCATCGGCTCTCGATCTCCAGTAGGAATGAACAGCTTTTCGGAGGGGTACCGAGGCTCCCGGGCACACCGCCCCACCGGATGCCATGTTACATGGCGGAGGGTACTAGGACCGTATCAAAGACCCCCGCGGGTGTCAACACCCGCCGCCCGCCGGCGCGGCACCGGCGAACGGCTGTTTCTGTTTGCAGCACGGTGAGTTAGCTGCCCGCCCCGGAGCCCGCGGGGCGCCCCGGCTGGGGCCGGCCGCAACGCCGGCGCGGGCCCCGGGAGCCGGCCGCCCGCCCCCACGCGCGCACCCCAACGCCTGGGGGCCTGCGCCTTCCGGCACAGGCCCCCAGGTTGCTGAGGAAGCGTCGAAGCTGGTTCAGAGGCTCGGCCGGACCCGCCCGGCCGGAGCCGGGCGGGTGGCCGGAGACCCTTACTTCAGCATCAACATCTTCTTGTTGGACTCGAAGTCACCGATCTTCAGGCGGTAGAAGTACACACCCGAAGCCAGGGCCATTCCGCGAGTGTCCCGACCATCGAACGTCGCGGTGTAGACACCGGCGAGCTTCGAACCATCCACCAGCGTACGAACCACCCGGCCCGCAACGTCCATGATCTTCAGCGTCACCGGCGAGGTACGAGCCACCGAGTAGCGGATCGTCGTCGCACGGGTCGGACGGAACGGGTTCGGCGTGTTCTGGAACAGAGCGTTAACCACGCCAGACTGCGGCTCACCCACTGCCACCGGGGAGACCGGGTCCGGACAGAACCGGTTACCGCTGCCATCCTTGAACCAGCCGTTGTACACGGTCTTCATCTGCAGGATGCGGCCGTACGAGGAGAAGCACAGCTCGTTACGGAGACGACGGAAGTCCAGCGCGTCGATCAGAGTCTTCGACGTGCCACCGCCGGTCGCCGCCACCGAGTTGATCACTCCCGCACTCATGTTGCCGACCGAGTACAGCTGCGAGCTGTTGGGTCCCAAGATGTCCGTACGAGGAGGAATCACGTCGTAGTTGAACGCACACAGGTTGCCAACGACTCCCATCTTCGTCGTGGCCAGCCACGGAGAGGTGGCCCCGATGATTTCCGGACAGTCGATGCTGTTCCCGGACAGCGTCCGGTAGTTGTCCGCCGAGCTCCCACCGTCCACACCGCCGTCAAGAACGCCCAGGGTGCCGGAGGAGAAGGTGCGCGACGGGCTGCCGATCGGACGCAGCACGCTCAGGTTCAGGGCCATCGAGGTCCCGTTCAGCCACAGACCTCGCTTGCCGCCAGACAGCTTCAGCCACGCGTCGAGCAACTGCACGTCGGCGTTGGCGTCCCCATCGTTCTGACCGTCAGACAGCGACGGAGAGTCCAGGGTGCCGCCGTTGTAGTAGATCTCGCCGTAGCCACTGAGCTGCGTGATGCTCGGACCGCTCGAACCGGCGAAGGTGTAGCCCGGTCCCGCCAGCGGACACACGTAGTTGCCGATTCCGGTCTCACCGGAAGACGGCGCCTGCGAGGTGTAGTCGTCCACGAACGGGGAGATCCCCACCGTGTCGAACGCACCGTGGTACTGGAAGTAGCACTGCGACAGGCCGAACGAGTGGTCCACGAACAGGACACACGGACGACCGACGTTGTGCGTGATCTCGTTCTTGGCGAGGTAGCCGAGTCCGGGGTTGGCGTCGTCAACCAGCTGACCCGTGCCATCCCCACCCAGCCAGCCCTTGCCATGCCACGGCGGCAGGCCGTACGTCGGGTCCTTCCACGCATCCGGCAGCACGCGCCAGATGAAGTAGTGCGAACCCAACGAGTACAGCTGCGTGGTGTCCGGAAGCAGACCCGGACCGTTGAGGTTGTCGAGGTAAGCGGAACGGTAGAAGTACGTGATCACCGTGCCAGGCGTGAACACGTAGTTCGGGAAGATGTTCGTGTGCTCCTGCGAGTACACGCCCGAGCACTCCGCCAGCCACTGACCGGTCAGCGTACCCGGGGTCGGGTCCACCAGCGGCAGACAGTGGTTCATCCCGAGGCCCGCGTAGTGCGGGTCATCCTCGTGGATGGTCGTGGCGTAGTACTGCGGCGTAGCGCCAGGACCCTGGACACGGTTGTTGGCCGTGGAGTCCCAGCTGTCGTACTCGGAGGTGTCCAGCTGCACGCTGTTCCACACCCACCAGCGCCACACGCCACCCGGGTGGGTGGTCTGGCCGGCAACGCCGGTCGTGCCGTACTGGCCGATGTTGTTGATGTACGCCTGGAACCACGGGCCGGTCGCGTTGGTCAGCGGGCCAGGCAGCACACGGAACACGCAGTCCATCCGACTCGGACGACCCGGGTCGAAGGACGACTGCACCGCAACCGAGTCGGACTGGTTCACACCGCCATCCGACCGGGTGTACGGACGCGTGTTGTTGGTCACACACGCGGTGATCAGCGCGGTCTTGGAGTCGATCGCCGTGTTGTTCGCCGGGATGTTCTTCACGTAGAAGTCCGGGCTCGACAGCGGGTTGTTCTGACGGTTGGAGCCCGGGGTGTCACTACGCTTCTGCATGCTCAGGTAGTGCGCGTACGGAATGGCAACATCCACCGGGTACGCGTCCTGCCAGTACTGCCAGTCGAAGAGAATGATCGCCGGAGCGTCCGGAGCGTTCCACATCCCGATCCGCAGGTTGTCCCACAGAGGCGAGAAGTTGGCGTGGCACGTCCCGGGGCCGCCCGGACCGTAGGACCAGCAGAACGTCGGCGTGCCGACCAGGAGCTCCATGTCCGTGATCGTCGTCGTCGGCATGAGCTGGGACTGCTCATCCTCGTTGACGCCGCAAGTCGGCTGCGGCTGGTAGTAGATCACCGGGTCACGCTGCCACGCGCTCCAGCCCGGGCAGGTGGTGACCAGGTCGTAGCTGAGTCCGGGCTTGTAACGCACCCAGATCCAGAAGAACACGGCGTCGTCAGCGGGCAGGTACAGGTAGGTGTCCCACTCGACGTCGCAGCCAGCGCGGCCGAAGCCCGGGGTGCCCAGAATGTGCACCGGCGGGGAGTAGGCCGACTGCTGCATGTCGCCGTTCACGATCGGCCAGTTCTGAGAGTACTTGTCGCGCGGGTTGGTCCCGGGCGAGGTACCGTTCATGTCGAACTGGGCCAGCACGTTGTTCTTCAGGTTGCAGAACGAGGAACCCGCACCCGGGACGCCGCACGGGTCAGCGTACTTGATCTCGGGCGAGCCGGTGTCGTACCCCAGGCCACCCACGTTCGGGTCGTTGTTCCCGACGTCGATGATCTGCGAGTAGATCGGCAGGACCTTACCACAGGGCGACCAGCCTTCCAGGTCGCCCGCAGTGTTGAACTTGTAGGCGTTGGTCAGGCCGAAGCCCTTGGGCGACTCGTTGTAGCCATTGGCGTTGCTGAAGTAGACCTCGTCCACTTCCGCCGCACCGATGTTCGAGCCACCCGGCTGGACGTGAGCCGCGATACCGTCGTAGCTCACCTGACCCAGCCACTGGTCCGAGTTGGTCCGGTTGGTCCGGACCCGGAACAGCACCCGGGCGTTCGGGCCGACGTTCAGCAGGCCCTGCCCGAACAGCACCGTCGTGAACGAGGTGCCGCTGGAGTCACTCTTGCCGCCGAAGCCGTTGCAGTCCAGGGCCGGACAGCTGGTGATGCCCGGGCTCAACGTGATCGACGGGCTGAGGTTGTTCCGCGACGCGTCGTTCAGCAGCAGGTCGTCGATGTCCGAGTTCGTCGGAATCGCCGCCCCGAGCGGCAGAGCCACCGTCGGCGTGCCAACCCAGACGGACAGAGCGTCAAACAGCGACCCGTTCTGCATCGGGGTCGCGCTGCCGCCCGCGTCCATCCGCACGTCCATGTCGGTGGCGTACTTGAACGTCAGCGTCGTGCCGCCGGTGCCGATCGAGATGTCCTTCACCACGTACTGGTCCCACAGGTCACCGTACCCCGGGAAGTCGATGGCACAGTAAGGAGTGGTCCGGTAGTCGTGCAGCACATCAATCGCCACGGCCGGCAGCATGCCGCACCACAGAGCGCCGGTGCCCTCGATGTTCATGTTGGCACCAAAGCCCGGAGGTTGCGGCACCGCGGTCATGTCCTGCTGGTGCCAGTAGGGAGCCGCGTAGCTGTAGTTGGCGGTCGTGTACGGGTGGTTCCCGTAGTTGAGCCAAACTTCAGGCGCGGTTGCCGGGGCACGCGTCAGGCCCGACAGGTACGGGTTGTGGTGACCCGTCCAGCCCTGCCAGGACGCGAGGCTCCCAGCCACCGGGTGCGAACCATCCGGCGCCCGGTCGAAGTCCCACAGCGCCGGGACGGTCTTCCCAGCGGGCGGGTAGTAGTAGTCAGTGGTGACCGGCGTGCCACCCGGCACGAAGCCGTACCACACGGTGTCCTGAAGCGCCGCGGGACGGTACTGGGTGGGCGCGAGCCTCGAAGAGTGGCCGTTGAGCCAGCCGCTCATCAACGCGTGGTCCTGGGGGACCAGACCCCCATCAGCCCATGCCACGCCGACGAACGACGCCAGCGCGAGCAGGCTAATGAGAGCCAGAGCGAGTTTGTTCATTGATACCTCCGTCGTCGCAATGCTGTTTGGCCCTGCAGACATCTTGCCGTGTTGCGAGCGAGGTTTTCCCGGAACCGGCCCGTCTTCGCTGGGTCCGCGGGCGAGAACCGGGAGGCACAAATGAGATCGCCCTGCTTCATCCCTCCTTTCGTACCAGTAGGAGATTCGAGTAGGTCTCCGTGACAAGATCAACCGCGGAACGAAGTGAACTGGACGATTTATCTTTCAGGCGGCAGCAACCGGCACCCGGGCGGCGCCACGCGCCGCTCGTCGGGCAATGCAGGACATGTCAGTTGTCCGGGCTCCGATGCATCGCCATGCCCTAGTCACGTATGTAAGAGCGCTGACAGGAATGGGGACACGGCGGACCCAGTTCTCCGCCGTGGGAATGTCACTGGAACGACGTTAAGAATATACGCCATTGAATGTTGCGTGTCAAGGCATATCTCTCCGCCGCCCCTGCGACATCCCCGATCACGCCAAGAACGAGCACTAGGTTACATAATTTGGAGTCGATTGTCAACCCGTCAGATTGACCCTGCCGGCACTCGTCCGTGGCGGCCGGGAAGGCGGCGCCGCGGTGAGATCCAGCACGCGTGGGAAGCCGCTGGAGGAGGGGCAGGCGGGCGGGCGGAGGCGCGCCGGAGTTCGGAGGGCGCACTGCCGTGCGGAGGGCGCACTGCCGTGCGCCCCTACGGGTGTTCCCCCGCGGGGCTGGGGCGATCCCGGCGGGCCGTCAGCCAAGACCCGTAAGCCCATGGAAGATAGTTCGTTGAGTCCAATAACCGGGGCCCGTCGAGGCGCGCCTCCAGCGCCGCTCCGCGGCGCACCCCCAGCCAGCACTCCACCGGCAGCTCCGGCACGTCGAGGTCCGAGCTGAGCACCCAGACCGCGCGCTCCCGGGCCTCGGCCGCGATCCAGCCCGCGGCCCACGCCACCCCCGGCCCGTCCAGCCCGCTCAGCGGCTCGTCCAGCACCAGCAGCTCCGGCTCGAGCGCGGCCAGCGCGGCCAGCGCCACCCTGCGCCGCTCCCCCGCGCTCAGCTCCTGCGGCGGGCGCCCCAGAAACTCCCCCGGCGCCAGCCCCACGCGGGCCAGCAGCTCCTCGGGAGTGGAGCGCGCCCGGCCCCCCGCCGCGGGGGTGAGTTCCTCCCGCACGCTGCCCAGACCCAGCTGATCCTCCGGGCACTGGAAGGCCAGCGCCGAGTGGCAGCGCCGCGCGCCGGCCACCCGCTCCCAGCCAAGCGCCCCGCGCACCTGCCCGGCCGCGGGCCGGTGCAGCCCCGCCAGCACCAGCCCCAGGCTGCTCTTGCCCGCCCCGTTGAGCCCGAAGAGCGCGGTCAGCCCGCGCGCCGGGACGCCCAGGTCGAGCGCCTCCCACAGCGCCACCCCGCCGCGCTCCAGCCGCGCGCCCACGAGCGCCGCACGCGCCTCGGGGGAGTCCGGCGGGCGGCACGCCGCGGCCCGCCCCAGCGCGCTGAAGTCGAGATCCTGCGGCGGCGCCGGCCGCAGCCCGGCGGCCCGCGCGACGGCCGGGTCCAGGACCTCCGCGGGGGCCACCTCCCGCAGCCCGCGACGCCCCGACTCCAGCAGCCACACCCGGTCGGCCCGCGAGGCCTCGGCCGCGCTGGTGGCGGCGGTCAGCACGCCCAGGCCGGCGGCCTTCAGCTCCGCCAGCCGCCCCAGCCACTCCGCGCGCGCGATGGGGTCCAGGTCCCCCAGCGGCTCGTCCGCCAGCAGGAACAGCGGCCGGGGCAGCGTGACCGCGGTCAGCGCCACCCGGCGGCGCTCGCCCAGGGACAGCGCCGACGCGGTGCGCCCGCGCCACTCCTCCCCGCCCAGGCCGCGGAGCGCCTCGGCCACCCGGGCCTGGATCTCGGGGCGCGGCACGCCGTGCCACTCCAGCGCCGCCGCCAGCTCGTCGCCCACGGTGGAGCCCAGCACCTGTTCCGAACCCAGTTGGGAGAGATAGCCCAGCGCGCGCCGGAAAGCCCGCTCGCCGGGCCGCAGCGGCGAGGTCCCCGGGCCGGGCCCGGGCGGCTCGATCCACACCTCGCCGCTCGCGGGCGGCAGCAGCCCGGCGGCCAGGCGCAGCAGGGTGGACTTGCCGCAGCCGTTGGGGCCGGCCACGCACACCCACTCGCCGGAGCGGACCTCGCCGCTGGCCTCCTGGGGACGGGGCTGGGAAGCCCGGGGGTAGGTGTGGCTCAGCCCGCGCAGGATCAGGCGGGCGGGCCTCGGGGGTGGGCTCATGGGGAGCCGATCAGGGCGCGGGCGGGGTGGGAGGCTCGGGATGGGGCCCGCGGCGGGCCGCGGCGCGGCGCGCCGCTTCGAACACCTCGGCCAGCGGGCGCCCGTGGCGGCGCGCCAGCTCGGCGCAGTCCTCGTACTCGGGCACCGCGCGCACCCCTTCGGGCAGGCGGGCCAGCTTCACCCGCACCGGCCCGAACTCGGTGGCCACCTGGACCACCTCCCGGGGCAGCTCCAGGCGCGCCTCGCGGCGCACCCGCAACCCGAGGCTGGTGGAGTGTCGGAGCAGCTCCGCCGCCAGCGGCGCCTCCAGGGCCGGCGGGGCCAGCACCGTGACCTCCACCCCGGGGCGGCTCTTCTTCATGGTGAGCGGGGTGAAGTAGACGTCCAGCGCCCCGCCCTCGAACAGCCGCTCCATCAGGAACGGCAGGTGCTCCGGGCTCATGTCGTCCACCGCCGCGGTCAGCACCGCCACCTCGCCCGGGCGCGGCGCGTCGCCGGCCTCGGCCAGCAGCACCCGCAGCAGGTTCGGGCGGTCGGCGAACTCGCGCGCTCCGGCGCCGTAGCCCGCCCGGCGCAGCACCGCCCCCGGCGGCAGCGGCGCGCACCGGCCCAGCGTGGTCAGCAGCGCTGCCCCGGTGGGGGTCACGGTCTCGCCCTCGGTGTCCACCAGTTCCACCGGAACGCCTTCGAGCAGCTCCACGGTGGCCGGGGCGGGCAGCGGGATGCGCCCGTGGGCCGCCTCCACCCACCCGCGCCCCAGGGGCAGCCGCCCGAAGCGCACCTCCTCCACCCCCAGCAGCGCCAGCCCCAGGCAGGCACCCACCACGTCCACCACCGCGTCCACCGCGCCCACCTCGTGAAAGTGGACCACCTCCACGCCGGTGCCGTGCACCTTGGCCTCGGCCCGCGCCAGCCGCTCGAACACCGCTCCGGCGCGCTCGCGCACCGGGTCCGGCAGCTCGGAGCGGGCCAGCAGGTCCCGGATGTCGCGCAGGTGCCGGTGCGGCTGCGGGCCGCCCTCCAGGCGCACCTGGACCCGCGCGGCCCGGATCCCGGCGCGCTCGGCGTGCCCGGCCTCCAGCGAGTAGCCGGAGACGGCCAGCCGCGACAGCCCCGCGCGCAGCTCGTCCAGCGGCGCGCCGGCATCCACCAGGGCGCCCAGGATCATGTCCCCGCTGGCGCCTCCCAGCGGGTCGAAGTAGGCCAGCTTCACCGCCGTCTCCGCGCGCGGGCCGCGGCGGC
>DATKKS010000230.1:0-17018 GCA_035542815.1 Saccharimonadales bacterium (SeqCode)
TCCCGCTGCGCTACGGCATCGGCAAGGGCGAGCTGAAGAGCCGGCTGCAGCGGAGCGTCCCGGCGGCGGTGTTCAACTCGGTGCTGGCCGCGGCGCTGGCCGAGGGCGCGCTGCACGCCCGCGAGGACCGTGTGGCGCTCACCGTGGATGCGCCGCTGCCGCCGGAGGCCGCGCGGGCGGCCGAGGCGATGGTGGCGGCGGCCGCGGCGGCGGGGCTGCAGGCGCGCCCGGCCGGCGAGCTGGCGGCCCTGGGCGGCGCGCCGGGGCAGGAGATCCTGAGCCGGCTGCTGTTCGAGCGGCAGCTGGTGCGGTTCCCGGGCGAGCTGGTGTTCCACCCGGAGGCGCTGGCCAAGGCCGAGGCGCTCGCGGGCGAGCGGCTGCGGGCCGCGCCGCGCCTCTCGGTGGCGGACTTCAAGGAGCTGTTCGGACTGTCCCGCAAGTACCTGGTCCCGCTGCTGGAGTACCTCGACGCGCGCGGCGTCACCCGCCGCGACGGCGAGGTGCGGGTGGCCGGCCGGCGGGGAGCGTAGAGCCCAACCCACGCAGGATCGGAGGACGCGATGTCTACCCGGAGAAGCTGGATTCTGATCGGAACCCTGGCGCTGGCGGCGCTGGGCTTGTTCGCGGGGGAGTCCCTGGCGGCGCGGGGCGAGGCCGGAGTTCTGGGCGGCATGAACATGGCCACGCTGGGCGGCGACGCCGACCAGTTCGGGGAGGTGCTGCGGGCCTCGGTGAGCGAGTCGGCGGGGAACGACTGGTCCCTCGAAACCGGCCGCCGGCTGACCGTGGGCGGCGGCGGCTACGTGGCCTTCGAGGTGGCCCGGGGCGTCTTCGTGCAGGCCGAACTCGACTACATGCCCCGCGGGATCAAGTACTCGATGGCCGGCACGGTCGAGGGCTACCCGACGACCATGGACGTGCGGATGAAGCTCGACTACCTGGAGCTGCCGCTCCTCGTCCGGGTGTCTCCGGTGAGCGAGGGCTCGCTCCGGCCGATGCTCCTGGCCGGTCCGGTGGCGGGCCTCAAGGTGTCGTCGAAGCTGGGCGTCTCGGCGTCGGCGGGGGGCGCCACCCAGGAGGTCTCCCAGGACATGTCGGGCGGTCTGAAGTCCACCTACCTGGGGATGATCTTCGGCGCCGGGGTCGAGTTCCCCGCCGGGGAGCGCACCACGCTGATGCTGCAGGGGCGGTACACGCTGGGGCTCACCAACGTGCTCGACGACCCCAACTTCAACATGAAGGTCGGGGACTTCCACATCCTGGCCGGGATCGGCTTTCACTTCGACCTGAAGCCGAAGGGCCAGGACGCCGCGCCGGCGGGCGCGACTCCGGCACCGTAGCGCCGCCGCGGGGCTAACTCCCCGGCTTCCGCGGCTTGACGATGAGCGTCTTGCCGCGCTCCACCACCACCTTGCCCGGGCCGCCGCGGGCGCGCCGCACGTGGCGCTTCTCGGCCATCAGCACCGGCACGCGCGAGGAGGTGCGGGCCTTGCTCATCCACGCGGCGTAGCCGGCCACCTCCTCCAGGGTGCGGCGGCTGGGGTCGCCCGGGCGGCTGTCGCGCCGCAGCACCACGTGCGAGCCGGGGACGTGGGCGGCGTGGAACCACAGGTCCGCGGGGCGGGCCAGCCGGTGGGTCAGGAACTCGTTCTGGCGGTCGTTGCGCCCCACCAGCACCGCCCAGCCCTCCTCGCTGGTGAGGCGCGAGACCTCCCCGCCGGACTCCTGCGCCGCACCGCGGCTCCCGCCCCGCCCGGGCTCGCCCCCGCGGGCGGCCTCGCGCGCGCCGCCGGCGCGCTCCTCCGCCAGCACCCCGGCCCGCTCCAGCTCCGGCCAGCCGGCCGAAGCCAGGATCCGTTCAGCCTCCGCGCCGGCCGCCTCCAGCTCCGCGCGCACCGCCGCGACGCGCGTCTGCACCACCGCCGCGCGGCGCGCCAGGCGGGCCGCCCGCCGCAGCAGCGCGGTGGCGTTCTCCACGCCGGTGCGGGTGGGGTCCAGCTCGATGGTCCGGAGCTTCGAGGGGTCCCCGAGGTCCGGCAGCTCCGCGCGCGGGGTGCCGCGCGGGAGCGTGGCGCCGTGGGCCAGCAGCGCGTGGGCGGCCCGCTCCAGGTCGCCGGCCCCGCCCGCCTCGGCGGCCTCCGTGGCCAGCTTCTCCAGGGTGCGCTCGGCGCGCGCCTGGCGCGCCTGGGCCGGGCGGGCCGCGGCGCGCCGCGCCGCCGCCCGCCGGGCCGGCTCCAGGTGCTCCGCGTCGAGGGCCGCCAGCGCCTCGAGCGCCGTGGCGGCGGATGCGGCCGGCTCCCCCAGGTGGGTCAAGCGGGCGGCGCTTATCAGGGCCGGCCGGCCGGCCGGCGCGTACACCCACACGCGGCCCGAGGCGCCCGCCTCCGCCAGCACCTCGGCGGCGGCCCGGGCGACCGCTTCCGGCTGGTCGCCCCCGGCGCGGTGGCGCGCCTCCCGGGCCAGCGACACGGTCAAGGCCAGCGACAGCCGGGCCAGGGCGGTGGAGCGCATCGGCCCGGGGTGCTCCCGGATCCAGGCCTCCAGCGCCTCCGCTCCCGGGGCCGCCTCGGTGGCGCCGGGCGCGAAGGCCGGCAGGTGCGCCTGCCACGGCCGGTCCGCCGGGCGGCGGTAGCCGGCCCGCACCTCGTCCCCGGACATCGCCAGGAGGAAGGGCCGCGGCGGCCCCAGGAGCGAGATCTCCAACGGCCCGCGGGCGGTGCTCCCCAGCAGGCGCAGCCGGCCGGGCTCTGCGGCGGCGCCCTCCACCTGCCAGCCGGTGAGCGCTTCGTCGAGGTACTGGAGGGACACCCGGAGGTCCTGCAGTTCGGCGGCGCCGCCCGCCGGGTAGACTCCGCAGGCGGCCTCGTCCAGCAGCAGCGCCCAGCGCTCCGAGCCCAGGCGCACCGCCACGCGGCGCGGATCCAGCCGCGCCAGGCCCCGGTAGCGCTCGCCGCGGGTGCGGGCGGCCCACTCGGCGGCCAGCCGCCGGGCGGTCAGGAGGTCCACGGCGGTCCACCCCGGGCCGGGCGCGGCGCGGCCGGCCCCGGCGTCGCTCGGTTTCCGTCCAGCAGGTTCATGTCACGGTCCGGTGGCGGCCGGCGGCGGGGGCGCAGCCGGCGCCCCCAGGCCCAGGCGGGTGCCCTCGAAGGGCTCGGAGCGCAGCACCGCGGAGCGGTCGCCCAGCCCCGAGACGCCCAGCACCACCCGCATCAGCGAGCGCGGGATGCTGAGGCTGCTGCTGCGATCGCCATCCGCCTGCACCTCGCCCCGCAGCCACCCTTCCACCTCGTTGAGGTCGTGCAGGGTGAGGGTCTTGATGTCCGCGCGGATCACCAGGTAGTAGCGCTTGTCGGCCTCCATCTGGTCCAGCTTCGCGGTCCGGAGGTGCAGGTGGGAACTCACGCCCGCCTCCGCCTCCTCCGGGCTGAGGTACTGGCGGATGTCGGCGCCCAGCCCGGCCACCGCGTAGATCTCCTGCCAGGGGTCGTAGCGCAGCCGCACTTCCAGGGTGTGCGAAGCGATGAGCGCGTCGAACCAGTGGCTGCGCTCCCGCCACAGCTCCACGGTGTAGAGGAAGGTGAGCGGTCGCCCGTGGCGCAGGTCGTCCCGGGTCTTGCCCTGGAGCGCGTGCAGCAGGCTGAAGTCGGTCCACACGTAGCCCGAGCCGGCCTCGATCTGCTCCAGCGACAGCTGCAGCGTCGTCTTCTCGGCTTCCTGGGCGCGCCCCGGAACGGCGGCCGCCAGGAGCGGGCCGGCCACCAGCGCTGCCAGCGCCAGCGCGGCGCGGAGCCCCGGCCGGGGGGGCGGCGCCGGCATCAGAAGGCCCGGGTCAGCCGGAACGACACCTTGGGGCCGCCCCGGCTGGCGTTGAGGTTCTGGGCCAGGTACAGGTGGAACCCGTCCCCGGTGGTCTGCAGCCCCACGCCGGCGTCCCAGGCCGGCCCCGAGCCCGGCTGCCCCCGCCCGCCCCAGGCGCGCCCCACCTCGGAAAACAGCACCAGCTCCAGCCCGCGCAGGGTCTCGTCGCGGTCCAGCGCCGCGATGTGCTCCCCCAGGTTCACCGCGTACTCGGCGTTGAACAGGTAGAAGCGGTCCCCGGTCTGCTCCTTGAACTCGTGCCCGCGCAGCGTGCCCACGCCGCCCACGTAGAAGTCGAACTCGGAGGGCAGCGAGTCGCCCAGGGAGGCGCCCGCGGCGGCGCGCAGGTTGAGCCACAGGCCGGGCGCGAGCTTGGAGGTCCAGCGGGTCTCACCGTGCACCCGGGTGAACGCCAGGTCGCCGCCCAGCCATCCGCCGCCGTGCTCCAGCGCCAGCTCCAGGTCCGCCCCGGGCCGCGGCGCCTGCCCTCCGCCGCGCGAACTCAGGTTCAGCACCCCGGAGAGCTGGTGCAGCCTGCCCTCCGAGAACGCGGGGTTGGGCCGGAACGGATCCCCGCCCATCAGGCTCCAGGTCTCCCGCCGGGCCTGCAGCGCGGTGAGTTCGTCGGCGCGGTAGTCCAGCTCCAGCCGGCCCGCGGCGGGCCACTCGAGGCGCGCGAACGCGCCCGCCCCGCGGCGCCCGAAGTAGTCCAGATAGTCCTGCCGCAGCAGCAGCGCGGACAGGGTGTTCTCCACCCGGCCCAGGAGTTCCCAGTCGGGGGAGTCGGTCTGGCGGTAGACGCGCCCGCCCAGCGCGATGTACGGCTGGCGGTACAGCGGCTGCTCCAGGCTGGCGGAGTAGTTCCACTGCGAGCGCCCCAGCGAGTACGAGACCCCCACCGCGGTCCGGGGGTAGAAGGGCTCGGGCGGCGGGGGTGCGGCCCGCAGCCCCAGGCGCAGCTGGTCCACCCGGTTGTAGTCGCAGATGAGGGTCAGGGTCCGGTCGTGGCGGAGGCGGAAACCGGGGTGGCGGGCTCCGAAGGGCCGCAGCTCGGGCGGAACCTCCTCGGCGGACTCCAGGCTCTCGGCGGGCACCGGCAGGAACGGGCCCGGCTCCAGGGAGTCGGCGGCGGTGGTGTCGCGACTGTGGCGCACGATCGCCAGCAGCAGAGGGCGCCACGGCTCGGACGTAGAGAGGGCCCCCGGGCCGGGGGCGGCGGCCGCCGGCGATGCCAGCGCGCTCCACGCCGCGAGCGCTCCCAGCGCCAGCCCCGCTCCCAGCGCCAGGCCCGCGGCGGGCGCCCTCCAAGCGGCGGCACGCATGGCGCTACCCCTGCTCCCGGCGCAGGCCATACTTGCGGATCTTGCGGTGGAGGCTGGCCCGGTCGATGCCCAGCGCGTCGGCCGCCTCGCTCACGTTCCAGCCGGCCGCGGCCAGCGCCCGCTGCACCTCCGCGCGCTCCGCCCCGTCCAGCACCGCCCGCAGGTCCGAGCCCGCCGGCAGCTCCTCGGGCGGCAGGGCCCGCTCCACCTCGGCCGCGCTCACCGGGCCGGGCTCGGCCAGGATCACCAGCCGTTCCATGAGGTTCTTCAGCTCCCGCACGTTGCCCGGCCAGCGGTGGTGCTCCAAGGCTTCCACCGCCTCCGGGGTGAGATCCCGCCGCGGCCGGTCGTGCTGTGCGGCGAACAGGTCCAGGTAGTGGCGCGCCAGCAGCGCCGCGTCGCCCGGGCGCTCGCGCAGCGGCGGCACCCGCAGCGGCACCACGTGCAGCCGGAAGTACAGGTCCTCGCGGAACTCGCCTTTCTTCACCAGCGCCGGCAGGTCCTTGTTGGTGGCCGACAGCACCCGCGCGTCGCTCCGCAGGGGCTTCACCCCGCCCACCCGCTCGTACTCGCCGGTCTCGAGGACCCGCAGGAACTTGGCCTGGGCCTCCGCGGACAGGTCGCCCACCTCGTCCAGAAACAGGGTGCCGCCCTGGGCCAGCTCCAGCCGGCCGGGCTTGGCCACCGCCGCCCCGGTGAAGGCCCCCTTCTCGTGCCCGAACAGCTCGCTCTCCACCAGGTCGCGGGGCAGGGCGGCGCAGTTGAGCTTGATGAACGGGCCGCCCGCCCGGGGGCTCAGCGCGTGGAGCGCCAGCGCCACCAGCTCCTTGCCGGTGCCGTTCTCGCCCTGGATCAGCACCCGCCCCAGGGTGGGGCCGGCCTTGTGGATGGCGGCCCGCAGCTCCTGCATCGCGGGCGAGTCCCCCAAGAGCGCCTCGGGCGCGGGGGCGCCCCGCAGCCGCGCGTTCTCGCGCCGCAGCCGCAGCACCTCCAGGGAGTTGCGCACCGCCAGGCTCCAGCGCTCCGGGTCCGGCGGCTTCTCCAGGAAGTCGTGGGCCCCCATGCGGGTGGCCTGCACCGCCAGCTCCACCGTCGCGTGCCCGGACATCATCACCACCAGCGGCGCCTCCGGGCCCGCGGCGACCTCGCGCAGCAGGCTGAGCCCGTCCTCGCCCGGCATGCGCACGTCCAGCAGCACCAGGTCCGGCGGCTCCGCCCGCAGCGCCTCGCGCGCCTCGCGCACACTGCCGGCCTCGGCCACCGCGTGGCCCTGGTCCTCGAAGAACTGGCGGATGGCCCGCCGCACGTTGGGCTCGTCGTCCACCACCAGGAGCCTGCCCGTCAAGCGCCCTCCTCGCCGGGGATCCACAGGTCCACCCGCGCGCCGCCCCCCGGGGCGTTGCCCAGCTCCATGGCCCCGCCGTGGCCCTCCACGATCTGCCGCACCATGGCCAGCCCCAGCCCGGTGCCGTGGGTCTTCTCGGTGAAGTACGGCTCGCCGGCCCGGGCCAGCGCCTCGGCGCCGAAGCCGGGCCCGCCGTCCTCCACCCGGATCCGCAGCCCCGCCCGCCCGGCGCGGGCCGCGGCGCTCACCTCCACCCGCACCGGCCCGCCGCCGCCGGTGGCGTCGGAGCCGTTCTGGATCAGGTTGTGCAGCGCCTGGCGCAGCTGGCCCTCGTCCAGCCGGGCGGTCAGCTCGTCGGGGGCGGACCACTCCAGGCGCAGCGGGCTGCCCTCGTACATCTCGGCCACCGAGCGCACCACCGCCGGGACGGTCACCGGCCGCCGGTCGGGCTCGGGCAGGCGCGAGAAGCGGGAGAAGGCGTCCGCCATCCGCCGCAGAGACTCCACCTCGCGGTCCACCGCGTCCAGGCTTTCCGCCAGCCGGGTGCGGTCCTGCGGCTCCAGGGCGGCCTCCAGCGAGCGCAGCCGGTGCACCGCCAGCTTGACCGGGGTCAGCGGGTTCTTGATCTCGTGCGCGATGCGCCGGGCCACCTCGCGCCAGGCGGCGGCCCGCTCCGCCCGGGCCAGCTCGTGCCGGCTGGCCTCCAGGTCGCGCGCCATGGCCTCGAACGCCTGCGCCAGCTGCCGCACCTCGGCGCCGCCGCCGGCGACCGGCGCCACCGGCTCGCCCCGGCTGAGCGCGCCCATGGCCCGGGCCAGCGCTTCCAGCGGGCCGGTCACTCCGCGGGCGACCGCCGAGGCCCCGATCCAGGAGATTACAATCACCAGCAGCCCGATTCCCAGCGTTCCCGCCAGCAGCCCGCGGCGGGCCACCCGCCGGTAGTCGTCCAGCTCGTCGTAGAACGCCTGGGCCTCCAGGACCGTGGCGAGCGCGGCGCGGATGCCGGGGGAGAGCGGGGTGAGCGCCGCCCAGCGCCGCCCGGCGGCCACGTGCAGCAGCGCCAGGTGGTCCGGGCCGGCCACCACCAGGGTGTCGCCGGGCAGGGCGGCCAGCCGGCGTTCCACCAGCCCGCGCGGCGGGCTCAGCCCCGGCCGGGTGGTCCAGCGGATGCGGTCGGGTCGGCCGAGGGACGCCATCCCCAGCGCATCGAACGCGGTGCCGGTCAAGGCCCCGGGGGGCACCACGATCTCACCCCGCGCGGTGCCCCGGGCGGTGCCTCGCGCCCGCGGCAGCACCGCCAGCAACGAGTCGAGATCGTCCTCCAGCGCCGGCCGGCTCACCGCGAGGGCCTGGCGGGCGACCCCCAGCGAGCCCTCCAGCGCCCGGCTCACCGCGGGGGTGCGCCACAGCTCGAGGCTGGCCTCCAGGCCGCGGTTTGCAAGCACCACCAGCACCAGGCTGGGCGCGGCCGCGAAGGCCAGGAAGGACAGGAACAGCCGGTGGCGGAGCCGGCTGGGAGAGTGTCCGGCCATGGGGGCTCCCGGCTCTCAGGCCCGCGCGAGGAGATCCGCGCCCAGCTGGCCGCAGGCGGCGTTCACGTCCCGGCCCTGGCTGTAGCGCAGGGTCACGCGGTGGCCCTCGGCGAGGAGCAGGTCGCGGAACGCGTCCACCCGCGGGCTGGGCCGGAACGACGCGTCCGGCGTGGGGTTCCAGTTGATCAGGTTCAGCTTGTGCGGCAGGTCCCGGGTCAGCCGGGACAGCCGCCGGGCGTCGGCGGCGGAGTCGTTGAAGCCTCCCAGCAGCACGTACTCGAAGGTGACGTGCCGGCGGCTGGTCTCCACGTAGAAGCGCACCGCCTTGAGCAGCTCGCCCAGCGGGTAGCGCCGGTTCACCGGCATGATCTGGCTGCGCTGCTCGTCGGTGGGGGCGTTGAGCGAGACCGCCAGCCCCACCTGGAGCTGCTCGCCGGCCAGTCGGCGGATGCCCGGGACCAACCCGGAAGTGGAAACCGTGAAGTGACGCGCGCCGACCGCCAGCGTCTCCTCATGGTTGGCCATGCGCACGGCTTGCAGCACCCGCTCGTAGTTGGCCATGGGCTCGCCCATGCCCATGAAGACGACGTTCACATGCCGCTCCGGCGGGGTGCGCAGGCGCAAGGTGAGGATCTGGGCCAGGATCTCCCAGGGCTGGAGATTGCGCAGCAGGCCCATGCGCCCGGTGGCGCAGAAGGTGCAGGCCAGCGCGCAGCCCACCTGCGAGGAGACGCACAGGGTGTGCAGGCGGGGCGTGCGCAGGTGCACGCATTCCAGGATCCGGCCGTCGCCCAGGCGCAGCGCCAGCTTGGTGCTGCCGTCGCGGTCCGAGGCCACCTCGCGGGCCACGGGCGGCAGGGCCAGCTCGTAGGTCTCGCCGAGGCCATCGCGCAAGTACTTGGGAATATTGCCCATGCGAGCCGGGTCCAGCACCCCGCGGTAGACCCAGCGGAGCACCTGCGCGGCGCGGTAGCCGTCCCATCCGCGCTCCACGAATTCCCGCTCGAGCTGGTTCGGGTCGCGGCTCAGAATATGAGGCCGGATGCCTTCCATGGGGGGTCAGAAACTCCGGTGGGAGAAACGAGAACAAGCTGTTGGATTTCTATCGCATGCATGGTATCATTATACGTCAGGTGGGTCAATGTTGGCCGCCTGGGCCCATTCGAACGGACGACAGATGAAGAGACCCGAGGAATCGCGCTGGCCTGCGATCTTCAAGGCACTTGGTCATCCCCTGCGCTTCCGGCTCTATCTGGAGGCCTGCGCGCGTCCCCTCACCGTAACCGAGCTGGTGTCCATCTCCGGGCGGAGCCAGCCCGCGGTGTCGCAGTACCTCAACGCGCTGCGCCGGGCCGGCCTGGTGCGCGTGACGCGCAAGGGCCGGAACATGATCTACGAAGCCCTGCCGGTGGACTGGTCCGCGACCCGCAGCATGGAGGCCCTCGGCCTGAACGGCGCCCCGACCCGCCCGGCCGCCCCGGCCCCAGCGGAGGTGGACGTGTTCCCGGAGTTCTCCACTCCCCCGGTCCCCGCTGCACGGGACTCCAGCGAAGATTACCTCCTCTAGCTCTGCAATGACCCGAGTGCAGTCCGAGCGCCGCGCCGCCATCGACGTGGGCACCAACTCCGTGCGCCTGCTGGTGGCGGACGTGCACCCCGACGGCCGGGTGTGCGCCCTGGTCCAGCGGGGCACGATCACCCGCCTGGGGGAGGGGCTCGACGCCACCGGGAGAATCTCCCCGGCGGCCGCCGCGCGGACGCTCAAGGCCATCCAGGCCGCCCTGGCCGAGGCGCGGGCGACCGGCGCGCGACAGGTGGTGCTGGCCGCGACCAGCGCGCTGCGCTCGGCGGAGAACGGGCCCGAGCTGTCCCGGGAGATCGGGGAGCAAACCGGGGTCGCGGTGCGAATTCTCTCGGGGGACGAGGAGGCGCGGCTGGTCTTCCAGGCGGTCCAGAATGGGTGTGAGGATAATAATAAGGTTATCGTGATGGACATTGGCGGCGGGAGTATAGAATTCGCATTTGGAAATGGATCAACGTTCCTAGAGGCCCGAAGTATCGATTTAGGATGCGTCATACTTTATGAGAGAGCGTCAGCTGCTGGAGGAATCGAATCAGAAAGCGGATACGTGGCCTCCCGGGCCTGGATCCTGGACGCCCTTCAAGCCAACATACCGTCGTTTCGCGATGAGTTCTCCGGCGTCCTGATCCGTGGCGTCGGCGGCACCTTCACCGCCTTCGCCATGCTGCACAACGGGAACCCGCGATACGACCCGTCGGAGGTGGACGGGACGGTCCTGGACCGCCAGGAACAGGCTCAGATCTCCCGCCGGCTCCGCGAGATGCCGCTGGACCAGCGCCGGCACTGGGTGGGTGAGGGGCGGGCGGACCTGGTCCTGGCCGGCGCCGCCATCCTGGACGAGGCGGTGCAGTTCTTCGGCGCCCCCCGGGTCCAGGTTTCCACTCATGGCCTCCGTTATGCGCTCGTCCACGAGGCCGCCCCACGGCCAACTGGGTCCTGACGACCCAGTATGAAGAAGTTTTCCAAACTGGTGTAGACTCCCGCCCGAACTCCGAATATACTTACGATGGTCGCAGAAGGACCCGCTCATCGCGGGAGAGTGTCGCTGTTCCGATCTCTCAGTCCACGAAAGGAGTCAAAGCTATGCATCGCCCATGGGCTGCACTCCTTGTCGCAGTCACTGTGGCGGCGGCCTGCCTTTCGTCCCCCCCTGTAGCGCGGGCGGCGTACATCTCGCTGCCCGTGGATGTGGCTCCCGCAGTGGGGAGCCCCGTGGGCACTTCGCCCTATGGTGATTCCGACCAGTACACGACCAAGGTGAACCCGCAGCCACCGGCAGCCACCCACAGCGCGATTTCCCCGATCACGAGCACCGGTGGCGGCACGGGGCAGGGAGCGCAGCGCGGTGGCGGCGCGAGAGGGATCGGCCTCAGCGAGGGTCTGCGGCGGATTCTGTGGATTCTGACGAGAACGATTCTTCTTGGCTGCGTGGAGCGATAGCACGGCGTCCCCCAAGTAACGCGACAGACAAAGCGAACCGTCGGGAATGCTATGGCCCCCCCCAGAGAGTTCCTAGAGAGCTCGGCGCGTGATCCTCGCGCCGCGGCTCCGCAAAGTGGACCGGCTCATCCTGAAGCCGTCGGCGACGTGAACTTCGCCGGCGCGAACTTCGGGAACGCGGTGTCCTATTACGTCCAGGCCCTGGAGATCCTGCCTCCGGAGGCCGGCGCCGCGGACCGCTCCCGCCTGCTGCTCAAGATCGCCGACTCCCACCGCCTGCACGGCGCGAACCCGCTGGCGCTGGAGGCCCTCGGCCGCGCGCGCGCCCTGTTCGACGGCCTGCCGCCCGGGCCGGAGCTGGGCCGGGTGCTGGCGCGCCACGCGGCGGTCCTCAACAACTGCGGCCGGTACCAGGAGGCGATGGACTCCGGCCTCCAGGCCTACCAGCTGCTGCGCGACTCCAACGAGAACCACGAGATCGGGAACCTGGAGCTGGTGCTGGGCACCGGCCTGGCGCGGTTGGGCGACTTCACCGCGGCCCGCGAGTACTTCGAGCGGGCGCTGGCCACCTTCCGGCGCGTCGAGAGCGAGGAAGGGCAGGCGCTGGCCTTCAACAACCTGGGGCTGGTGGCCAAGAGTTCGGGCGACCTGGAGGGCGCGCTGCGCTACCTGGAGCGCGCCCTGGGGATCAACGAGCGCCTGGGCAACTTCGCGCGGGTCATCACCCACTGCCTGAACCTGGGCATCGTGCGCTTCAAGCTGGGCGAGTGGGACATCGCCGCCGAGTACCTGCAGCGCTGCCTGGCCATGGCCCGCGACACCGACGACTCGCTGTCGCGCGTCTCGGCTCTCAACTCGCTGGCCTGCCTGCACCGGCGGCGACGCGACTTCGCCGCGGCCGAGGCGGCGCTCGAGGAGTCGCTCCGCCTCGCGACCGCGCGCGGCCACGTCCGGGAGCAGGTCCTGGCGATGGAGTTCCGGGGCGACCTGATGCTCGAGCTGGACCGCCTGGAGGATGCCGACCGCAACTACGCGGCCGGGCTGGAGGCAGCCGAGCGCATCGCCCCCGAGGGCGACGTGGTGTTGGAGATCCTCCGCCGCCAGGGCGACCTGCGCCTGCGCCAGGGCCGGGTGGAGGAGGCCGAGGCCTGCGGCCGCCGGGCCCTGGACCTCGCCCGCCGCCAGCACGACCGACTGGAGGAGGCGACCTGCTGGCGGCTGCTGGCGCTGGTCGCCGGCGAGCGCGGCGCGGTGCCGGACTACATCGCGCTGATGGACCAGGCGGTGCGCCAGCTCTCCGAGGTCGGCGAGCGCTTCGAGCTGGCCCTCACGCTCCAGGGGGCCGGCAGCCTGGAGCGGCGGCTGTACGAGGCGCAGCGCCAGGAGCACCTGGCAGACCGCGCCGCCCGGCACCTGCGGCGCGCCAGCGCGCTGTTCGTCTCCTTCGACTGCGAGTACTACCTGGCCCACGCCACGCTGGAGCTGGCGCGCCTGGACCTGGCGCTGGGCCGCCTGGACCAGGCCCTGGCCGAGCTGGAGGAGGCGCTCAACTACGGCGGCACCTTCCGCGCCGCCCTGGAGCCGGCCGCGGCGGAGCTGCGGGCCCGGCTGCAGGAAGGTTACGTGCGCGGCTCGGCGTCGCCCTCCAACGATTTCCGGCTGCTCGAGGACATCAGCGGCATGTTCCGGGAGGCGCCGGCGCGCGACTGGAGCGCCGGGCTGGTGGAGATGCTGGCGGCGCGGCTGCCGGCCGAGGCGGTGTTTCTGGCCGAGGCCGAGGGAAGCGACTGGGTGGTGCGGGCCCGCCGCGGGGTGGACGCCCACGCGGCGCTGCACCTGGCGCCGGCCCTGGGCACGGCCACCGCCAAGGGCCAGCCCATCTTCTCCACGCGCGCGGCCTCGGACCCGCTGCTGCCGGCGGAGGTCACCGCCCTGCTGTCGGCGATGGGTTCGGTGGCGGCCCTGCCCTTCGGGGTGGCGGACCAAGTGCGCGGCCTGCTGTTCGTGGGGCGGACCCTGAAGAGCCCCGCCGGCTCGCTCAAGCAGCGCGAGCTGGACCTGCTGGTGGCCCTGACCCACCTGGCCGCGGTGGGCGCGGTGGAGGCCCGCCGGCAGCGGCTGTGGGAGGAGAACAAGAACCTCCGCGCGCAGCTCAAGGTCGCCGCGGCCGACGGCATCGTGACCCAGAACCCGCAGATGATCGAGATCCTGAGCCTGGTGGACAAGGTCAGCGACGCCACCGCCAGCGTCCTGGTGCAGGGCGAGACCGGCACCGGCAAGGGGCTCATCGCCCGGGCCATCCACCAGCGCAGCATGCGGCGCGACCGCCCGTTCCTGCCCATCAACTGCGCCGCGCTGCCCGAGCCGCTGCTGGAGAGCGAGCTGTTCGGGCACGTCAGCGGGGCCTTCACCGGCGCCCACCGGGACAAGCTGGGGCTGCTGGAGGAGGCCGAGGGTGGCACGGTGTTCCTGGACGAGGTGGACCGCCTGACCGAGGTGATCCAGGGCAAGCTGCTGCACGTGCTGGACCGCGGCGAGATCCGGGCGGTGGGCTCCAACCGCTGGAAGAAGGTGAACGTCCGGGTGATCTGCGCCACCAACGCGGACCTCAAGACCCGGATCGCCGAGGGCCGCTTCCTGGAGGACCTGTACTACCGGCTGAACGACATCCTCATCCAGGTGCCGCCGCTGCGCGAGCGGCGCGAGGACATCCCGCTGCTGGCCGACTTCTTCCGGCGGCAGTTCGCGGGCCAGTTCTCCAAGGAGGTGGGGGAGTACACCTCGGAGGTCCGGGTGCACTTCCTCCGCCACCAGTGGCGCGGCAACGTGCGCGAGATGGAGAAGGTGGTCAAGCGGATGGTGGTGCTGGCAGACGCCGGCGCGCCTCTGGGGGTGGAGTTGCTGCCCGAGGAGTTCTTCGCCGAGAGTCACGCGCCGAACGGCACCCGCGGCCGGCTGTGGTCGCAGGTGGCGGACATGGAGCGGCGGATCATCGCGCAGACCCTGGAAGACGCGGGCTGGAACAAGAGCCAGACCGCGCGCGAACTCGGGATCTCCTACCCGGCGCTGCTCCAGAAGGTGAAGCTCTTCGGACTCGACCGGCGCGCCAAGGGCAAGCGAGTTCACAGATAGATATCAAGGGCGTTGATATAGAAAACGACTTGATGGGAAAGCAGTTGCGGAGATTGATGTAGGCGACTATTAACATTCCTTCCATTTCCCGCCTCGGGTGCTCCCTACCCAGCTCCCGGGGCGATTTCGTTCCCACCCTACAATTCCTTTTCCCACAACAAATTCCAGGCTCGAGCTCGGCTGTCGGGAATTTCCGAGATGGGTGGCACGCGGGTTGCGAGTACGGGCCGTTGGAGGGGGGGGACCTCCAAGACAAATCCGCCTGGGCTGGTCGGTTGCCAGGGCTCTCGAAAAGGCATAAGCCCGGTCCACGAGACGCAGCAAGGGTTCTGCGCCGACCCGCCCGGGGGGTTTGTTACCGGACTTGCAACCAGTCTCCTTGTGCGCGCGAAGCCTCCACGCTTGCTTGCTTTGGATCTAGCGGAGGGCGCGGTCTGACGAGCCGCTTCTGGACAGGGGGTCCCGGTTCGTCTGAGGTGGGGTTTGAAAGCGCACGACAAACCCAGGCCAGGCCGCTTCCGAGCGCGCACAATTCTGCCGGCGCCAGGGTCGGACGGCCGGCCCGGTGATTCGGATAGACCCGATGGGGTGTCAGTGACCTCGGCGCACGACCACTGAATGGACAAGTTCCAGGCGGCGCCCTGGTGATGTGGAGGCTGATACCTCATCCTCCGGGCCGCGACCCTCACAGGGGTCGCGGCCCCATCGTTTTCCCACCCTGCGCCTTCGGGCAACGCGTCCCGCAGCCCGCCCGCGTGTGGCAGGCGCGCCACACCTTCGGGCCGCCGTGTGACACGCTGGCGCGCCCGGCCCGCGCCCGCGCCGCCGATCATTCCCGTAACCGCAGTCATTTCATCCGGTTCGAGCCCCGTGGAGGCGTCCCAACGGGTGGCATGCCTGATGCGTTATTGGGCGGCATCGAGGGGGGGTGTACCATGACCTATAGACTTGCTAGCGTCGCGATCCTCGCCGGCCTCATCGGTCTGACCGCCTCGGGCTGCCACGACAACCGGGACTCCTGGCAGGTGCCCGCGGCGCCGCGTGGCGTGCGGAGCGTGACCGGGGACGGCCGGGTCACCATCACCTGGCTGGCCAACACCGAGTCCGACATCCGGGGCTACAACGTCTACTGGTCGCCCGCGAGCGGCGGCGGCCAGGGTCCTTACAAGCGCATGGGCTTCACCCACGACACCTTCTGGGTGGACACCGACGTCCAGAACGGGGTCACCTACTACTACGCAGTGACCGCGGTCAACGACGCCGGCATGGAGAGCGAGCTTTCGGCCGACAACGTGCACGACACGCCCCGGCCCGAGGGTTACGACCTCCGCCTCTACAATGCCGCCTACGATTCCCTGGACGGGGCGGCCCGGGACTCCAGCGGCCTGCGCTTCGACACCCACACCGTGCAGACGGGCTGGCGCGACCCCGGGGCGGACGTGTTCTACAAGGGGGCGGCCGGGGACCGCGGCCTGTACACGGAAGACACCACGACTTACATCGTGGACATGGGGCCGGCCACGTCCCTCCAGGACGTGGACTACGCCCCGGCCACGGGCTGGTC
The DNA here is from genome assembly GCA_035542815.1 of Saccharimonadales bacterium (SeqCode). Classification (GTDB taxonomy): domain Bacteria; phylum Eisenbacteria; class RBG-16-71-46; order RBG-16-71-46; family JACRLI01; genus JACRLI01. The sequence continues at coordinate 15,776 of DATKKS010000230.1, forward strand.
TACCGGCACGGTGATGTTGGTGGCGGGCCACGCGTACGTGATCCATACCCGCGACGACTACTACGCCTCGATGTACGTACGAGAAGTCCAAGACCGCTGGCTGCTCCTGGACTGGGCGTTCCAGACGGACCAGGGCAACCGCGAGCTGAAGGGGACGGCCCCCGGCGCCCGTGGCGCCGGGCGGGTGGCGGCCCAGGTGAGGAGGACCCCATGAAGACCCGGACTTTCTGGCTGGTGGTGGCGCTGGCCTGCCTGGTCCCGGTCGGCGCCCGGGCGGTGACCGCGCGTTCCGACGCCCCGGGAGGGCAGGCGGCCGACCCGAACGACTCCAAGCTGGTGGTGGACGTGTGGACCGATCAGGAGGACGGGTCCCTCTACCACATCGGCGAGCCCATCCGAGTGCACTTCCGTGCCTCCCGCGACTGCTACGTCCTGGTGTACGACGTGGACACCGAGGGGCGGGTGCACCTGCTGTTCCCGAACCGCCGGGAGGACCCGCACTGGGTGATGGGCGGGCGCGAGTACCTGCTGCCCGGGCCGCACGCCAGCTACGCGCTGCAGGTGGAGGGCCCGCCGGGGGTGGAGTACATCCAGGCCCTGGCCAGCCTGGAGCCCTTCCAGCAGCTCCCCGGCTACCTGGACCCGGACTACGAGCCCACCGAGACCGACCTCGACAACACCGACTGGCGCAACGGCGGCCAGATCGTCGGGGATCCTTTCGTGGGCATGGAGCGGGTGAACCGGAGCATCCTGCCCTACGACTGCGACGAGGAGGACTGCTACTCGGCGGCCTACACGACCTTCTACGTCGAGCGCCGGGTGAGCTACCCCCGCTACGTGTGCGCCGACTGCCACGGCCCGAACGCGGACGTGTACTACGACCCCTACGCCACCCAGTGCTCGGTGTTCGAGATCCGGGTGGACTACGACTGGCACTGGCGGCGCCACTGGCCCTTCTACGGCAGCCCGTACTGGTACTACTTCCGGCGCGGGGACAGCCCGCCGCGCTACCACGGCTTCAAGCCCCGCTGGAGCAGCGAGGACGGCTGGGTGCACTTCCGGGACGCCTTCGGCGACCAGGTCCTGTGGAAGAAGAACCCCGGCTACGACCCCAAGACCGGCGGCGGTGGGAGCTGGGGCGGGAGCGGCGGAGGTGGCGGGGGTGGCGGCGGCGGGGGCGGGAACGTCCGCCTGCCGGGCAATAAGAGCCCACCGCCCCCGGGCGGATCGGTCTCGCTGCCGG